>JBBIKI010000008.1:45428-53567 GCA_037445535.1 Acidobacteriota bacterium
CGGCCGCCACGGCGGGCGCGGGGGCGGCGGTGATGTAGGTGAAGCCTCCCGGGAGGGTCGCCGTCGTGGCATCCGGGTTGGTGAGGACCACGTCCACGGGTCCCGCGGCAGGGTGGGCCGGCGTCGCGCAGTTGACGAGGGTGCTGTTGATAAAGCTGACGCTCGTGGCGGGTACGCCGCCGAAGGTCACGGCGAGCCCGGAACCGCTTTGAAAGCCCGACCCCGCGATGCTCACGGTGTCTCCTCCGCTGACGGAGCCGGAGTTGGGCGTCACGGAGGTGATGATGACAGAGGCTTCGGGAACGCGGGCCGAGATGGGTCCGGCCAGGGCCGCGCAGAGGAGAGCGGCCGAGAGGAAGGGCAGGCGGGCAGCAACACGGGTCATGGGGGCATCCTCCAAGGCTCCTGGCCGACGTACCAAACCCGGTCCAGGGGCGTACGGGTCTAATCTACACCAAGTAGATTCACCATCCCAATACGTTTTGTAAACCGCGCCCTTGCCAGAGTTCTTCCAAGTGGCCTACCCTTCATGGGGGGAGGAGCAGGGCATGACACCGTTGAATCCGGCCGAGCTGGAGATCGACTTGCTGTGCAAGGGGATCCGCATCGACGCGACGTGCGCCCTTACCGAGGACGCGAGATTTTTCTCCCGGACGAGGGCAGGTCTGGGCTCGGGCCTTGAGCTGGTCCTTCCCGCGCGGAGCAAGGACATCTGGGTAAATGTTCCCGTGGAGGAAGACTTCGTCGCCGCAACGCCCTACCTTCTCGCGAAGGAAGGGCACCAGTACGTGGTGCGGGACGACCGCGATGCCTCCCTGGCCTACACCGCGGTGATCCCTCCTCAGCCCCTCTGGTACGACCGCGTGACAAGCAAGGGTACCCCCATGAGCAAGGTGGGAGTCCTGCAGGGTACCTACCTCGGCATCTACATCAGCAACTCCTGTCTCTACTGGTACACCACCCCCAGCCAGGCTTGCAAGTTCTGCACGACGGGGCTGAACGTGGGGGTCAATGAGGTGGCCGTCAAGGACGTGGAGGACGTAGTGGAAACGGCGCGGGCCGCCAAGGCCGAGAGCGGTGTCACCTTCGTCCACTTCAACTCCGGCTATCAGCACGGCGGCAAGGGGCTCGATGAGGTGGCGCCGTACGTGAAGGCCGTCAAGGAGCGGGTGGGAGCCCTGGTGGGCGTACAGGTCACTCCCAGCAAGGATCTCTGGAAATACGACTGGCTCACGGATCTGGGGACCGACCATTTCTCCTTCTGCTACGAGTTTCACGATCCAGGCGCCTTCGCCAGGTACCTGCCTGGCAAGGAAGCCACCCTCGGGCAGCGCGCCTTCTTCGATGCCATGGAATACTGCGCGAAGAAAATGGGCCCAGGGCGCAACTCGGGAGAGATCATCGCCGGGGTTGAACCCATTGAAGGGACCCTCAAGGCCATCGACTACATCGTCTCCGTGGGATGCTTCCCCACGGTCTGCATCTTCCGCCCGGTCATCGGGGCGGAGATGGAGCAGGTTCCCTCGCCGCCGTATGAGGACATGCTCCCGGTCATGAAGTACATGTACGAAGCGTGCATGAAGGCGGGCCTGCCCATCGGCATGGCGCCCAACATCGAGGTGAGCCTCATCGTGAACCCAGACGACGCCAAATTCCTCGTGCCGCCCAGTCCCCGAAAGGCCCTGTACGAGGCCAAGCTCAAAGCTTACAAAACGCTGGCTGGGCCGCTCTTCTGGTGGAAGATGAGGGCGAGGCCCCGGCCCGCGCAGATGAGCGATTATCAGCCGCAGGGGAGGGAGTAAGGCATGAAGATCAAGCGAGCCTGTTCACCCTTCTCCGCCCACATGCTCACCTGATCACTTGTTGCAAGGAGCCCCATGACGCGGCACTGGACCGAACAAACAGCGCAGCGGCTCTGCCTCGTGACGGGTGTGCTGATCCTCCTGTGCGCCGCCGTCATCGGTGGCCGCGTGGCGGCCTACAAGAACCTCTGGCGCCCTCCCGAACTGGGGCCATGGGCCTATGTCGTCTTGTGGGTCTTCCTCGCCGCCGGTCTCCTCTTCGGCATGGATAGGGGAATCCCACGGGACGGCCAGTGGTCCCGCAGGCTCTACTGGCTTCGGCGCGCGCTCCTTGCCGCGGTCTTTGCCACCATCGCCGTTACGGTGTATGTGGGGTAGGAAGCGGGGAGCGGGGAGAACAGGGACGCGCTCGGCTCACGGTTCGCCGCTAAGGGGGTGCGCATGAAAGCCATTGTGGTCAAAAAGCACGGGGACGTGGACCAGATGGAGGTGCAGGACCTCCAGGCGCCTGCACCCAAAGATGGAGAGCTTCTCGTGGCGGTGAAGGCGGCGGGGGTGAACTTCGCCGACGTCCTGTCCCGCCTGGGCATTTACAAGGCGGCCCCCCAACCTCCCTTCGTGCCCGGCATCGAGGTGGCCGGCGTAGTGGAGGCCGTGGGCGCGGGCGTCTCCGGCTTGGCCAGGGGTGACCGGGTCATGGGCTTCTGCACCTTCGGAGGCTACGCCGAGCGGGTGGTCCTCCCCGCCGCCTACGCCATGAACGTCCCCAAAGACATGACGTTCAACGAGGCCGCCGCGTTTCCGGTTCAATACCTCACGGCCTATCACGGCCTGATCCAGCTCGCCCACGTTCGGCAGAGGGACACGGTGCTCGTTCACGCCGCCGCCGGCGGTGTGGGCATCGCATGCCTCCAGATTCTGAACGCCATGGGGGCCAAGGTCTACGCCACCGTGAGCACTGAGGCCAAGGGCAAAGTGGTTTTGGAGGAGTGTCCGAGGGCCCGGATCGTGAACTACGCGGTGGAGGACTTTGCCGCGGTCATACGGGAGGAAACGGGAGGACGCGGGGTGGACGTGGTCATGGACTCGGTGGGCGGAGACACGTTCAATCGGTCTTGGGGCCTCCTTCCGCCCTTTGGCCGCCACATCCTCTTCGGGGCCGCCGCCGCCGTCAGACCGGGGGCCATCGCCCGCCTTGGAGCGCTCTGGCGGCTGCGCCGAATGCTCCTCGTCTCTCCCCTGGCCATGATTGACCGGAACCGCACCTTGTCGGCGTTCAACTTGTACCACCTGCCTGACCGGGCCGATCTCATGGATGAAGCGGTGCGCGCCCTTCTGGACCTCCGGTCCAAGGGCGTCGTTAAGCCCAGGGTGGGCCTCTCTCTTCCTCTGGAGAAGGCCTCGGAGGCCCACCGGCGCATGCAGGATAGGCAAACCGTGGGCAAGGTGGTCCTGACCCTGTAGCCTCTCGCTCGGGCCGGGTACCGGCCGGGAGGTGCAAACTCAGACGGACCGTTCGTGTTTGATGTTCGTCCCCTCGGCCATGAAGACCACGTCCTCGGCCAGGTTCGTGCACAGGTCCGCGATGCGCTCGAACTCCTTGGCGGCGAAGACCATGGCCACGGCGGTCTCCCGCTCCGGCCTGCTCCGCCATGTCTCCGAGAGGACCGCTTCCACGCTTTCTCGGAGGAGCTCGTCGGCCTCGTCGTCCCGGGCGATGACGCTTTTGGCCAGGGCCGCGTCCCCGGAGATGAAGGCGCCGATGGCATCCCCGAGCATTCCCAACGTCAGGTCGGCCATTCTCTGAAACTGATCGGTGAGGATGGGCGCAGGGGAGGCGGCGGCTTGGACGGCACGCTCGGCGATGTTGAGGGCGTGGTCTCCGATGCGCTCCAAATCATTATTAATCTTCAAGGCCATGAAGACCGTCCGCAGGTCGTCCGCCGCGGGCTGATAAAGGGCCAGGATGCGCAGGCACCTGGCGTCATTGGCGTTCTCCATCTGGTCGATCTCTTCGTCCCGGGCATGGAGGCGCGGGAGAGCGGTGGCGTCACGGCCCATGAAGGCCCCCGCCGCGTCCCGAAGAAACTTGCCCACCTCGTCCGCCATGGATACGATGCTGGCCATCAGGCCTCGAATTTCCTCTCGTTCTCTGCTCATGCGGTCGCTCCGGTCCTCAGCCAAACCTGCCCGTGAGGTAGTCCCGGGTTCGGGCTTGCCTCGGGGTGGTAAACAATTTTTCCGTCTCTCCGAATTCGACCAGCTCGCCCAGGTAGAGGAAGGCCGTGTAGCCCGCCACGCGCGCGGCTTGCTGCATGTTGTGCGTGACGATGACGATAGTGTAGCGCTCCTTGAGCTGCTCCACCAGTTCCTCGATGCGCGCCGTGGCTATGGGGTCGAGAGCTGAGGCGGGCTCGTCCATGAGGATGACCTCGGGCTCCACGGCGATGGCCCTCGCGATGCAGAGGCGCTGCTGCTGCCCGCCCGAGAGGCTCATGCCGCTGTGCTTGAGCTTGTCCTTCACTTCTTCCCACAGGGCTGCTCGGTGGAGGGCCTGCTCCACCCGCTCCCGGAGGATGGAGCGGGAAACCTTCTCGTGAAGCTGGATGCCGAAGGCCACGTTGTCGAAGATGGACATGGGAAAGGGTGTCGGTTTCTGGAATACCATACCCACCCGGGCCCGCAGGGATGTCACGTCGATGTCCCGGTCCAGGAGGTTTTGCCCGTCCAGGAGGATCTCGCCCGTGGCGCGCTGGCCCCGGTAGAGGTCGTACATCCTGTTGAAACACCGGATGAGGGTGGACTTGCCGCATCCCGAAGGCCCGATGAAGGCGGTCACCTCCTTGGACACGATGGGGAGGGAGATGTCCTTCAGGGCCAGGTTGGTGCCGTAATAGAAGTGGAGGGAGCGCACCTCGATGCGGATCTCCTTCCCGGATAGGTCGCAACTTTGCATGGCGGAATCCCTGGCCGGAATGGCCTCCGAGAGGGAGCCGCCCTGGGTGATCTTGGGAGGGGGCGATGTGAGGGTCAGATTCATGGTCAGCTCCTTCCTATCTGGGTTCGGGACACCACGAGCCGGGCGATGACCGTGGTGCAGAGGACCCCCAGGGTGATGAGGAGGGCCGCGCCCCAGGCTTTGGATCGCCAGTCGTCGTAGGGCGACATGGCGTAGTTGAAGAGCGTCACGTTGAGGGTCCCCATGGGCTTGGTGAAGTCGAAATTCCAGTAGGGGTTATTCAGGGACGTGAAGAGGAGGGGCGCCGTCTCGCCGCTCACCCTGGCGATAGCGAGAAGGATCCCCGTGGTGAGGCCCCCGAACACGCGCCGGTAGCAGATCCGGAACACCACTTTCCAGTAGGGGGCCCCCAGCGCCAGGGCCGATTCCCGCAGGGCGTTGGGGACGAGCTTGAGCATCTCCTCCGTGGTACGGACTACCACCGGAATCATAATGACCGCCAGGGCCACGGCCCCCGCGAACCCCGAAAACCCCCTCATGGGCTGGACCAGGATGGCGTAAACGAAGACGCCGATCACGATGGAGGGGGCGCTGGTCATGACGTCGGCCACGAAACGTACCACGCGGCCGAGAGTGGTCTGCCGGCCGAACTCGGCCAGGTAGGTGCCCGCCATGAGTCCCACGGGGACCCCCATGGCCGTCGCTAGGACGGTGAGCATCAAGGTGCCCACGATGGCGTTGGCCAAGCCCCCGCCCGCCATCCCAGGGGGAGTAGGAAGCTGGGTGAAGAAGGCCCAATTCAGGGCCGGAGCCCCCCGGCGGACCAGGATCCCCAGAATCCAGAAGAGCCAGAAGAGGCCGAAGGCGGCCGAGGCGCCCGAGAGGACCAGCATGGCCACGTTCACGACCTTGCGCTTCATGTAGCGGCCGCCCGATGTCTTGCCCGCGTTCATCTTGGCATCCCCTTTACCTGGGCTTCGATGCGCCAGAGCATGAATTTGGCGAGGGCCAGGATGGTGGTGGTGATGAGGAACAGGATCAGGCCCAGTTCGATGAGGCTGGAGATGTACAAGGGAGAAGTGGCCTCGCTGAATTCGTTGGCGAGGGTGGAGGCGATGGTGTTGGAGGGGTTCAGGAGGCTCGCGGAGATCCTGTGGGCGTTGCCGATGACGAAGGTCACGGCCATGGTCTCGCCCAGGGCGCGGCCCAGGCCCAGAAACACGGCGCCCACGAGGCCGGACCGGGTGTGAGGAATGACCACGCCGCGGATGACCTCCCAGGTGGTGGCTCCCAGTCCGTAAGCCGACTCCTTCGCCATGGCCGGGACGAGGCTGAAGACGTCCCGGGCCACCGAGGCGATGAAGGGGATGATCATGATGGCCAGGATGATGGCCGCCGTGAGCATGCCGATCCCCATGGGGATGCCTTGAAAGAGGGGGAGGAATCCCAGCGTGGACTTGAGCCAGGGCTGGACGGTTCTGGCCATGATGGGGGCGAAGATGAAGAGGCCCCACATGCCGTAGATGATGCTCGGTACCGCGGCGAGCATCTCCACGCCCAGCCCCACGGGCTTCTGCAGCCACGGGGGAGCCATCTCCGTGAGGAAGACGGCGATCCCGATGCTGATGGGGGTGGCGATGAGGATGGCCAGGAGGGAGGAGACGACCGTGCCGAAGATGGAAGGCAGGGCGCCGAAATCCTCGCGGACCGGGTCCCAAGCCGTGTTCCACAGGAACTTGAAGCCGTAGGTGCTTATGGCCAAGTGGCCCTTAGAGTAAAGGACGACGCAGATCGTTCCGATGAGCGCCAGCACCAGGACCGCGAAGGCCGTGGTCGACCCTTTGAACAGGATGTCACCCCAAGGGGCAGGGGCTTTGCGGGAGGGGCGCTGGTTTTCGGTGGTCCCGGGCGAGGCCTCGGCCATGGCTCACTTCCCCTTGGGAACCGGATTGCCCGCCTGGTTCCAGAGGGCCTTGCCCCCGCTCTTGAGCTGGGTGGCCCACACGTCCTCCACGCGGCGAACCGCTTCTTCGGGAAGGGGGACGTAACCCAGCTCCGCGGCGACGGGGGCGCCACCGTGCAGGCACCAGTCGAAGAAGGCCAGCAAACCCGCCGCTTTTTCGGATTCGGTCTGGTTGCGGTAGACGAGGACGTAGGACGCCCCCGTGATGGGCCAGGTTCGCTCGCCCGGGAGGTCCACGAGGAGGGCTGCTTCGCCCGGAGAGCGAGACCAATCGGCCTGATCCGCCGCAGCCTTGAATGCGAAGGGCGAAGGTGTGACGAAGGTGCCATCACGGTTTCTGAGCGCGATGGTAAGGAGCTTGTTCTGCGTCGCATAGGCGGCCTGTACGTATCCCAGGGCTCCCGGGAGGGTTTTGACGTAGGCGGATACCCCTTCGCTGCCCTTGGCACCCGCGCCCACGGGCCAGCGAACCGATGTTCCCGCTCCCACGCTCCGCGCCCATTCGGGAGAAACCATGCAGAGGTAATGGGTAAAGAGCCACGTGCTTCCCGAGCCGTCGGCGCGCTGGACCACGGTGATGGGCAGATCGGGAAGCTTGAGGCCGGGATTGAGAGCGCAGATGGTGGCATCGTTCCACGCGGTGATTTTTCCGAGGTAAATGCGGGCCACTACGTCACCCGTGAGTCTCAGGTCCCCCGGTTTCAGGCCTTCCAGATTGGCGGCCAGAACTACCGCACCCACCACCATGGGAAACTGAACCAGGTGCTCCGCCTTCAGGTCCTTCTCTGGGAGGGGCGCCTCCGAGGCGCCGAAGTCCACCGTACGTGCGTTGATTTGCTCCAATCCACCACCCGACCCGATGGAGATATAATTGACCACAAATCCGGTTTTGGCCTTATATAAGTAGGCCCACTTCGCGTAAAGAGGAAAGGGGAATGTGGCCCCGCCTCCATGGACGGGGCGCAGCGCCCATGGGACTTGCGAGGCCAGCGCCATGATGAGACCCACCGCCAGGTACCGGAATGTCTTCACTCGCGCCCCCAAGGAACGTCCTCCACGGACGAAGGTTCAAAAGTATTATATGACAGGGGAAGGGTGTCGCGGGCCTTGCGTGGATGTTGCGAAAAAGAAATGATGACCGTCTTGGAGGACCCTCCATGTTTCGCAGGACCCTCCCTTGACAGGTGAGGGCCCTCAACGGTATCCTTTTTCCTTGGCCGAAGTGGCGGAATTGGCAGACGCGCTGGGTTCAGGGTCCAGTGATCTCACGGTCGTGGGGGTTCGAGTCCCCCCTTCGGCACCAAGGCTCGAAAGCGGAGAGGGGCGACCCTCTCCGTTTTGCATTTAGCGCAGGTTTCACGGGAGGGGGGCGAGAAGGGCGGGAGACCCGCTGGCGGCGGTTACGAGAACGCGAG
>JBBIKI010000009.1:0-4226 GCA_037445535.1 Acidobacteriota bacterium
ACATGAGGTCGATCATGTTCTCAAACATGGCCGATTCCTCGAAGGCGGGGTTCATGGTGGCCGTCTCCACAAACTCGTCGGCCCGGGTCTTGATGTCGGCGAATTTCAGGAACCACTCAATTTTCTCGCGGATCCCCTTCTTGGATTTCTCGATGGTTTCCTTGGTGTCGATCTCGTAGGCCGTGAAATTGGGAATGCCGGGCAGGGTCGTGGGCTTGCCGAAGACGCTGGTGCCCAGCATGCTCGAAAGGGAGTGGACGGGGTTGGTGGAGGCCAGCAGCGTCTTGCGGCCCATCTTCGCCATTTGGAGCGCCGTGGCCCCGGCCAGAACGGTTTTGCCGACGCCGCCTTTCCCGCCGAAGAACAAGTACTTGAGCCTGGGCTTCTCGCTGGCGAATTGGAGCATGGATTTTTCAATGATAGGCATGGCCCCCTCCTAATCCGGAATCTCGCCGAACATGGACCGCGCCATGAGCCGGATCATGTCCAGCCCCGTCACGTCGCGCTCCAGTTCGGGGACCCGCTGGAGCACCTGCTCTCCGAAGGTGGCGTCGATCCGCTCCAGATAGTGCCCCTGCATGGACAGGCGGTTGCGCAGGTAGGCAGGGATGTCCTGCCCGGCTAGCTCCGCGGGGATCACGCGGTTCACGATGTAGCCCGAGAGGGGCACGTCGAACTTGGCGAAGAGGCCCGCCGCCTTCTGCGTGTCCAGGATGATCATCTCCTCGGGGGTGAGGACGAAGAAGAAGGCGGTCTTCTTCCGGTCCGTGAGGATGCCGGAGGAGGTGTTGATGCGGCTCTTGATGTGCTGGAGCTCTTCGAGGATCTGGTCCTCCGATGTCTCTTTCTTGCGCTGCATGACGGCGGCCATCTGGTCGTACTCGGACATCTCCGTGCGCAGGGCCGTGATCTTGTCGATCCACTCGTCGTAGACGGACGCCATGCTCAGGTAGTAGAGCGCGTGGCCCAGGGGGACGAGGTCGTAGATGTAGTAGTCGTAGTCGCCGCCCACCACGATGTCCACCACGGCGTCGAAGATGGCGCTCTCTTCCATGGCCGGCTCGGCGGCCGCGGCCTGGATGTAGTTCTCGATCTCCTCGGGCACCTTGTCCATGCCGTACATGGTGAGAATCTTCTGGCGGATCTCGTCTTGGTAGGCTTTGATGCGCTGATCCGCGTCGATCTCCTGGGCGTAGAGGTTGGGCATGATCTCCACGGGCCCCTTGCCGAAGATGGGCTTCTGGAAGATGTCCGAGAGGCTCGCCTGCGGGTCCACCGAGAACACGAGCACCTTGAAGCCCCTTTTGGCCAGATAGTAGGCGGTGGCGGCGCTGAAGGTGGTCTTGCCCAGGCCCCCCTTGCCGCCGAACATGATGTAGCGGCGGTCGGGGTTCTTTTCCAGCATCTCACGAAGATCCATGGTTGTCCCCCTCCCTCAGGCGAGCGCGTCTGTCAGGTCCTTCTCCCTCAGCATCCGGCGCTTCCACGTGGAGATCTGGGGCACCACGTACGGCAGCAGGCGGAGGCTGTAATAGGGCGGCAGGATGGGTATGCCCAGCAGGTCGCCCATGGTGATGAGGATGAAGAGGTGCTCCATGCTGCCTCGCGTCTTGAGCGCATAGCGCGTCATGTCGTGGCCCGCCATGCCGTAGAGCACGCTCTTGAGCCCGCTCACCAGCCCCTTCTTGGTATCGTCGTCGCCCATGTCACGCTCCTAAGTTATGGGATCGCGTTACGCTTCCATGTCGCAAAGGTCGGTCATGTCCCTCTCCCGCAGCAGCGAGCGCTTCCACCCGGGAAAGGCTTCCAGGGCGTAGGGCAGCAGCCGCAGGGTATAGTAGGGCGGCAGGACCGGCACGCCGATGAGGTCGCCGAAGACCACGAGGATGAAGAGGTGCTCCCGCTGGGCGCGCTCCTTGCGCAGGTCCCGCACCATTTCATAGACCGTGGCGCCGTACAGGACGTCCCGGCATGCCTGGACCAGCCTGGATGCCCGGCGGCCCATGGACGATGTTCCCTTGGCCGCGAAAGGGTTCTTCATAGCTTCTTCGCGATCTGAGGTATCACCTCGCCGAGGACGCCTCGTTTCACCCTTTGGCCTCCGCCAGGGCCCCCGTCTTCAACTTGCGCAGCGCTTTGATGCCGTCCCATACCAGAATCAGCGCGGCCAGGACCAGGAGAATGGCGATGACGCCGGCCGCGATGTTGCCCACCATGATGTTGACGGCCAGGTTCGGTGTGGCCGCCACCTGCCGGAAGACGGCGAAGGCGGTCCAGAGGAGCGCGGCCACCGTCGTGACGAACATGAAGATGGCCGGGATGAAGGCCCATAGGTAGTTCTTGCCTCTCGCCATGAGCCAGACCGAGGCGAGCAGCAAGGCCATGGAGGCCATGAGCTGGTTCGCCCCGCCGAAGAGGATCCAAATCCTCGCCCAGAAGCCCGTGTAGATGAGGAACGCCGACAGGATCAGGGCCACGATGGAGCCGAAGGATGCATTGCGGAAGAAGGGGATGGTATCGCCCAGGAACTCGGCCGAAGCCACCCGCATGAAGCGCACCACCAGGTACATGATCGTGAGCGCCATGAGCGTCAGGAAGACGGCGCCAAAAGAGACGCCGAAGGTGACGGGGATGCCCACGTGGTGCATCATCTCCGCGAGCCCGAGGGCGAACACGCCGCCCGCCTTGCCCGAGCCGATGAGATCGGCGTACTTGCCAAAGCCCTGGACGGCCCCGACGCCCACGACGGCGGTGAGGATGGACAGGACCGCGAGGAACATCTCCAGGAACATAGCGCCCGCGCCCACAAAGAGGCCGTCGCTCTCGCTTTCGAGCTGCCTTGCCGTTCCCGAGGAAGAAACGAGGCTGTGCCATCCAGAAATGGCCCCGCAGGCGATGGTCACGAAGAGGATGGGCCAGAGGGGGCCGAGGGAGGTGAACGTCTTGGTCACGCCGGCCGCGGCCGCGGTGGAGGTCAGGTTGCCGTTCCAGTTCGTAAAGGCCGGGAAAGAGGCCGGAATGGACGGGTGCCAGATGAGCAAGCCCAGGGTTCCCGCCGCGATGCCGAGGAAGACGATCCAGAAGGCCACGTAGTTGATGGGCTGCGCCCAGCGCCAGATGGGCAAGACCGCCCCCAGGTAACAGATCACTAGCACCACGAGGCTCCACATGAACTGCGCCCAGGTGACGTTGCCGAAGAAGAGCGGAGACTGGGCGCCACCGCCGAGCGACTCCATGAAGGATTTCACGGCCGGAAGCGTCCCCGCCCAGATGCCGCCAAAGGCCAGCACCACCGTGATGAGGGTGGTCAGTAGGATGTCCAGCTTCCACTTGTACGTCATCTGCCCGGCCAGCAGGCCGATGGCGATGACGAGCAGCACGCCGAGGGGCACCGCCGGGTTGGTCATGAGGTCGAAGCCGACGATCTTGCCGAAGGCCGCCATGAGGAGCAGTAGGTAGAAGTAGATGAACATAACGAGGATGGTGCGCGCCCTCGGGGAGATGAGCCGGAAACTCAAGGCGCCGAACGTCTGCCCGTCCTCACGGACGGAGAGCATGATGCTGGAGTAGTCTTGCACCCACCCCAAGAAGAGGGTCCCGAAGATCACCCAGAGGAGGGCGGGCAGCCATCCCCACTGGACGGCCACGATGGGCCCGATGATGGGGCCGAGGGCCGCGATGGATTTGAACTGGTACCCGAAGAGGACGTGCCGGTTGGCGGGCGTGAAGTCGACGCCGTCCATGTACAGGGTGGCCGGCGTGGCCCGCTTGGGGTCGGGATGGATGACCGATCTGTTGATGGTGCGGGCGTACCATCCGTACCCGAGGATGATGGCGATAACGGCGAAGGCCAGGAAATAAAGTGAACTCACGGACGCCTCCTTTCCTATGAACCGGTCTTCGAGGGTAAGAAGCACACCGTACATTGGAACGTGGAGTTCATGTTCTAGCCAACGCTGGCGGCGTCCGGATGTGGCCGGTTCCGCTCGAACCTTGAGCAGTCGCCGTCACGGGCGATCCCGGCCTGTATGGTTTTATGCTAGCACTTTCGCTGCGACTTTCAAGTCCCCGTTCGGAGGGTGGTATTGCCGAAGCGGGCAGAGACACGGGGCCTCTCGCTGGCAACAATCCCATTGCTTCTTGTTACGAGCCGATGTATCGTTCGAGGCGGTTTTTCCAGCCCTCCACGGTGGGGCGGCTGGATCCGCCCTCGAAAAAGCGGCCCG
>JBBIKI010000009.1:4326-50980 GCA_037445535.1 Acidobacteriota bacterium
GCGGCCCGAACCGCTCAAATCGCGAAAACCGATCGCCAATGCCAGCCCCACGGCGGCACACCCAATGGAGAGGAGGGTCTGTTTGCCGGGATTGCTCCGAGACGTCCATATCTCCATGGTTCCCTCCCATGTATGCAGGCCTGGGCTTGCAAAGTTACGTTCCCGCCGCCGGAGTCTCGGGCGCGGCACGTTTGCGGAACAGGAAGGAGATGGCCACGCCGATGGCGTAGAGAATGATGATGGGCACGGCAACGATGGTCTGGTTTACGGGGTCACCGGAGGGCGTGATGACGGCGGAGACGATAAAGGCGATGAGGATGGCCCATTTGAACTTCTTAAGGAGGAATACGGGGGTGACCAAACCGAGGCGCGTCAGGAACAAGATAAGGATGGGCGTCTCGAAGGTGAGGCCGATGCCGATGAGGAATTTCATCTCGAAATCCCAGAAATTGGAAACGGTCACGATGTTGGTAAAGTCCCTGTTGAACTGAAAAAAGAACTTGAATGTATAGGGCAGGACCACGTAGTAGCAGAAGGCCATGCCGGCCATGAAGAAGGCCGAGGTCCCCGCGATGAAGGGCAGAGCGTAGTACTTTTCCTTCGACTTGAGGCCCGGGGCGATGAAGCGCCAGAGCTGGTAGAAGATCCATGGAGCCCCGATGAAAAGAGAGGCCACGAAGGCCACTTTCATGTACAGGAAGAAAACCTCCGTGATGTCCGTATAGGCCAAGCTCTGCTGTCCCTGGGGAAGGTACCGGAAGTAGGGCGCCACGAGGAATTTCATAATGTCCGATAGGAAATAGGTGGCCACGCCGAAGGCCACCGCCTCCCCGATGAAAGCGCGGTAGAGACACCTCCTCAGTTCCTCGAAGTGTTCGAGGAAGGTCATCTCCCCCCGCGGCCCGCTCCCCATCAGTGCGGCTCCGCGGGCGGTGGCGGCGGTGCGGGGAGCTCAGGCGCCGCGGGCTGTGCTGGCGGGGGCTGCGGCATGTTGGCAGGCGCGGCCATGGGCATGGGCATGGGCGCGCTGGGAGGAGGGAGCGCGCCTTGGGGCAGACTTGGCGGTGAGACCCCGGCCGGCGGAGAAGGAGGCGCGTCCTTCACCTGGCGGCTCACCTCCTCCACCTCCCGCTCGATCGTTTCCTGCAGCTCCGAGCTGGCGCGCTTGAATTCGCGGATGGCCCGCCCGAGAGACTTGCCCAATTCGGGGAGCTTCTGCGGTCCAAAGAGGAGGAGCGCGATGACGAGGATGAGCAGGATTTCAGGGGTTCCGACGGATCCCATGGCGGTCCTCCGGGGACCGGGGATTGAGGCTCCCCGATCGAAAACCTTCCAGGTCGGCGGTCACGAAGCGAAATCCCAGCTCCTTGATGCCCGCCAGCAGTTCCCCTCTGATCTCTTCATCCATTAAGCGAGGCAGGTCGGCAAGGTCCACCTCGATCCGGGCCGCTTCATCCATGAGCCGGACCCGGCACTGTTTGAACCCCTTGGATTTTAGCAGGTTTTCCGCCTTCTCCACCCTGGCCAGGTCTTGGAGGCTGATGGGCCGCCCCGTGGGGAATCGCGAGGAAAGGCAGGCGGAGGAGGGCTTGTCCCACGTCTCCAGGCCCAGTTGCCTGGAGCGCTCGCGCACATCGGCCTTGGTGAAGCCGCACTGCATGAGCGGCGCCAGGACACCGAGTTCCCGTGCCGCGTCCATGCCAGGCCGCCAGTCACCTTGGTCGTCCCCGATGGCTCCGAAGAGCAGGTGCGCAAACCCCCGCTCTAGGGCCAGGCCTTTCATGCGCTGGAACAGCTCACTCTTGCAGTGGTAGCAGCGGTAGGCGTCGTTGGCCACGAAGGAGGAGCTTTCCATCTCCCGGGTTTGAAGGCTTTCGTGGCGGATCCCGTGCTTAAGGGCAAAGGCTTTGGCGTGATCAAGCTCCGTTCTCGGGAGGGTCGGAGAGTCGGCGGTCACCGCAAGGGCGCGTGGGCCCAAGATCTGTCCCGCTTCCACGGCCAGGAGAGCCGAATCGGCGCCCCCCGAGAAGGCCACCACGGCTCCGCCTCGCAGGCCTTCAAGGAGGGCGTGGAGGCGCTCCACCTTGGAGTCCAGGCTCGTCTCCGAGGGAGACGGCGCACGGGTTGGGCGGCTCAGGCTCATGGCGTTCCGCTTCCCAGCGGCGGTTCCTGGGAGTCTCCCCCGCCGTTCTTCTTCAACGCATCAGACGAAAGCTTGTTCCGTTTCTCCGTCAAGGTGAACACGGCCACCAGCACCATCTCCGTGCAGAGCATGCAGTACAGGGTGCCCAGGAGGGACACGTAGCCCATGCTCCTGAGTCCGGGGTAGGAGGAAAGGGCCATGGAGCCGAATCCCGCCACGGTGGTGAGGGCGGCGATGGCGATGGGAGTCCCCGTCTCGCGGATCACCCTGTCCATGTGGTGCCCGTCGTCCTCCAGGTAGCGGTGAACGAAATATATGCCATAGTCCGACCCGATGCCGATGATCATGGTGGTGACGAAGATATTCATCATGTTCAGGGGCTCGTTCAGGATCCTGAGGGTTCCCAACATCCAGATGAGGCCCAGACTCAGGGGGAGGAGCGAATAGAGGGCCGGGAGCATGGCCCTGAAGTCCAGCATGATGATGACGAAGGCGGCGATGGCACCGAGGATGAAGGCGAGGTAGGCATCCTTGAGCACCTGCTGCTTGAGGACGCGGCTCAGGAGGTTGATTCCCACCACCTTGGCCGTGGGATCCTTGGCGGCCACGGCGGCCACCAGGCCTTTGGGTTCGTAAGCCTTGTACGTCTCGGGCACGTAGAGGTAGACCACGCCTCGGTAGAGGCCGGGAGCCTTTTGAACGATAAACTTGCGAAGGATGGGTCCCAGGGGGCTCGCGTCGAGCTGCTGGTAGGTCACGGGGCCGTCGGGCTGGAGCATTTTCTGAAGCATGTCCAGGTAGGGCGTGAAGTAGGCTTCGTCAAAGCCGTTGGCCTTGCACGCATCCGTGAAGGTACGGCGTATGCGGGGGAAGCTGAACTCCCCTCCCCGATTCTCCCGGAGGATAGTGATGACCGCCTCCTGAGAGGACAGAGGCGGCAAGTAGCGGTCCAAACTGTCCGTGAAGAGGACTTCCCCCGACTTCACGAAGGGCTCCACCGATTCGAGGACGCTTCGCGAGGCGGCGCCCACCTCGGCGGGCGTCTTGCCTTCCACCACCACCATCATGTAGGTGAAGGAGGCTCCGAACTTCTTCCCCACCTCCAGGCTCACGTTGATGCCTTTGTTGTTGGGACTGCGCAGGTTCTGGACGCTCTCCTCCAGACGGACGCCCGTGGCGGCCCAGCCCAGGACCACGGTGACCAGGGCGGCGGTGGCGAGGGTCGCCTTGGGGTGACGGTGCGCCCAGTTGGCGAGGTGCTCGAAGCCGAAGCTGTGCATGTGGAACGTGGGTTCCTTGCCCCGCTTGGCCCCATGCAGATGGTGGTAATAGAGCATGGCCGGCAGGAGCACGAAGACGCTCGCGCAGCAGAAGAGGATGCCGAGGCTCGTGAAAATGCCTACCTGCCGCATGCCGTTGAACTGGGTGACGATCATGGCCCCAAAGGTGCACGCCGTGGTCACGGCTCCCACCATGACGCCCTTGCCCGTGTTGCCCATGATGGAGGAGATGCTCTCCTCCACGCCCAAGCCTCGGTTGCGCTCTTCGATGTACCGGCCGTACATGACCGTAGAGAAATCGATGCCGAGCCCTATGAGGAGCGCCCCGAAACCCGCCGTGGCGCTGTTGAGGGTGACGCCCAACAGGTGCGCCGTGCCGAAAGTGAGCGCGAGTCCCACCAGGAGGGGAATCCAGCCGTAGGCCAGGGCGCTCTTCCTCCTGAAGGCCCAGATGAAGACGAACATGACCAGGACCAGCGAGGTGATCGTGTTCACCAGGGCGTCGCGCTTGATGAGGTTGGCGTCGTCCTGGGCCACGGGATAGCCACCGCCGTACTTCACGACGATGGCCCCGGGATCTTCCCCGCCGTCCTTGGCCCATTGGGCGACCAGGCGGGCGTCGAGGGACCTGGTGTAGGCCATGAGCTTTTTGCCGAAGGCGATGTCCTGAGCGGGCCTCTTGGGCCGGACGATCATGATGAGGGACGTCCCGTCCTCCGAAAGGTAATAGCCGTCCGAGAGGTCTACCTTGAGCTGGCGCCCCTTGCTCATGAACTGCTTCTTCATGACGGGCAGGAGCCCGAAGGGGTCGTACTGGATGAGCTGTTTCGTGAGAATGGACGCGGGATTCTGGAGGAGCTCCCTGTTGCTCGCCACCTGGTGCCGGATCGCTTGGTCCGAGAAGCGGGCTCCCACCTCGTTCAAGGTCTGCGGGTCCAGGTAGAGGAGCATAGAGGGAAGCATGGTCTTGACGATGGGCTCGTAGTCCTGGAGCCGGTATTCCACTCCTTCCACCATGCCGCTCTTGCGCAGCCCCTCCGCGAAGGAATCGGCGAATTCTTCGTAGGATTCGATGGGGTGGGCCTTGGGATCCTTCGTCTCGATGACCACGAAGAGGTAGTCGAGGCTCTTGAAATCCTCCGTAGCCATGCGGAAGTCCTGGACCACCTTGTTGTTGCGGGGAAGAAGGTCCAGGATGTCGGACTCGATGTGGGGGGGCTTGAGGATGAAAAGGAGGATGACCCCCGCCAAGAGAACGGCCACCCCCGAGAACACCCACCGGTAATGCCGGGCCGACCATTGCCCCAGGCGCCGCAGCAAAGCTTCTCTCATGGTGTGGTTCCCTCTGTGCCTGCGCTCACGATGACACCGGCGCGGCCTTGATGCGAAGCTCGGGCGAGACGACGCCTCCCGACATGACGAAGGTGATCCCCTCCTCCACCGTGATATCCAATTCTAGGAGGTCCTCTCCGGGCACCACCACGAGATATCCTGAAGTGGGGTTGGGCGTCGTGGGAACGAACACGTTGAACATGGGCTTGCCCAGGCGGCCCACCAGGTCTCCCTGGCTGGCTCCCGTGAGAAACCCAAGGCCCCAGCAATCGCGCCGGGGAAACTCCACGAGAACCACGCGCTGGAACCCCTTCTGCCGCTGAAACGACTCCAGCAGTTTCTTCATGGACGAGTAGATGGGGTTGGCCAGGGGGATCCTCATCATGAGCGATTCAAACCCCCGCCCGACCTGCTTACCAAGGTAGGACCTCGCGGCCAGGCCCAAAAGGGTCAGCACCACCGCCGTCAGCAGCAGAGAAAGGGCCTCGGCCAAGAATCGGGGAGGGACCGCGCCCAGGTACTCGAAGGCGAGCTTCACGGCGGGCGAGGTGAACCCCACGAGAATCTTGATCCCCGTGTAGATAACCCAAAGGGTCACCACGAGGGGAAGGACCAGCAATAATCCGGTGAGGAAAGAGCGCCGGACCAAGACAAGGAGCCGGGTCACGAAGGCCCCTCCTGGAACAGGTCGATGCGGCGAGAAAATTTGATGAAGTATTCGATCATGGACACCACGGCGATGAAGGCGACGAAATAGAGGAGGCCTTCGCCCGTGAGCCTGAGCCACTCCCAGTCCCGCTGGTTGCCCCAAATGATGAAGGCGATGGCGAACACCTGGGTGACCATCTTCCACTTGCCCAGTACCCCCGCGGGAATGCTCACTTGGTGCACGGCGGCAATCATCCTGAATCCCGTCACGGCGAACTCCCGCCCCACGATCACCACCGCGAGCCACGCGGGGACCAGCGAACCTGAGCCCGGAGTCGAACCCTTGATTTCCACCAGCGAAATCAGGACCGAGGAGATGAGGAGTTTGTCGGCGATGGGGTCCAGTAGTTGCCCGAGGGTCGTCACTTCCTTGCGCTTCCGGGCCAGGTACCCGTCCAGCAGATCCGTGAGGGAGGCGAGGACGAAGATGCCCACGGCCAGTTCTTCCCTGTTGAAGAAAAACCACCGCTCAAAGCGGAATTCCGTGAGAAGGATGACCACGATGAGGGGAACCAGGAATATCCTGAAGGCGGTGATCCAGTTGGGAAGGTTGAGGACCTTCACGCGGGCCATGGGCTAAAGTCCGGGGCGCTTTCGACGGTCAAGCTCGTAGCGCTCGATCATCTTGATGAGCCCGCGCCGGGTGATGCCCAGATCCTCCGCGGCACGGGTCTTGTTCCAGCGGTATTTCTGGAGCGATTCGAGAACCATCTTCCGCTGGATCGTGTCCAGGGAATCCTTCAGGCGAGCGCCGTGGCTCGATCCCGAAAGGAGGGCCGCCTGCTGGATGACCTCGGAGAGGTGCAGCGGGGCCACCATCTCCCCTTCGCCCAGAATGATGGCCAGGCGCTCCATTTCGTTCTTCAACTGGCGCACGTTGCCCGGCCAGTTGTAGACCGTGAGGTAGTCGAGGGTGTCCTTGTCGAAGCCCACGGCGCGGCGCCCCATCCTTCCCGCGAAGACCGCCAGGAAATGCCGGGCCAGGAGGGGGATGTCTTCCTTGCGCTCCCGCAGGGGCGGTAGTTTCACCGTCACCACGTTGAGCCTGTAGAAGAGGTCCTCCCTGAACAGGCCCCGCTGGATCTGTTCCTGGAGGTCCTTGTTGGTGGCGGAGATGATGCGTACGTCCACTTTCCTGGATTTGTTGTCGCCGATGCGGCGGATTTCCCCCTCCTGAAGGGTCCGAAGGATCTTGGCCTGGGAGGAGAGGGAAAGGTCCCCGATCTCGTCTAGGAACAGCGTGCCACCGTCCGCAACTTCGAAGAGGCCGGGCTTGTCGTGAGTCGCCCCGGTGTACGAGCCCTTTTTGTAGCCGAACAGCTCGCTCTCCAGCAGGGTTTCGGGGAGCGCCGCACAGTTCTGCGTGATGAACTTTCTGTCGCGGCGGGCCGACTTGAAGTGGATCGCCTGGGCGATGAGCTCCTTGCCCGTGCCGCTCTCTCCCGCGATGAGCACCGCCACGTTGCTGGCCGCCACAAGCTCCACCGTTTCCAGGATGGAGATCATCTTGGCCGAGTTGGAAATGATTTCAGGGAATGCCTGATCCGCGCTCACTTTGTGGCGCAGGTAGGTGTTTTCGATGCGGAAGCTCTCCCGCTCCTGAGCCGTGAAAATGGCCGAGGCCGCGAGCTGGGCGAAGGCCTTCATGAACAGATGGTCCCTCTCCGAAAAAGCGCCCGGGCGATGGCCGTGGTCCAGGTAAAAGACCCCCAGGAGATTGCTCGCGTCGATGAGGGGCATGCACATGAGGGAAAGGATGTTGAAGTGCACCGCGCTCTCGCTCTCGAAGCGCGGATCGTCCTGTGCGTTGGGGCTCGTGATGCCGTCTCGCTGTGCGGCCGTCTGCTGGACCACCGAGAGGGCCACTTTCTGCACGTCCACAAGCTCGTCGGGATAAAGCGAGCGGGCAGCCGTGGGATAGAGGTCTCCTTTTATGTCCTTGAGGAAAATGACCCCCCGCTCCGCGTGGAGGTGCTGGATCGCAAGGTCCACGAGGTTTTCGAGCAGGGGGTCGAGTTCCGTAAAGGAATGAACCACATGGGCAAGGTGGTAGAGCGTTTCCAGGTCTTTCTTGTCCTCTGGAACAGGCAGGTCTTCTAAAAGGCCGGGGGTCTCTTCGGAGCTCATGCCCTTCCCTTTAGGGAGTCCATTTTCTCTTTGGCCTTCTTGGCCAGCGTCTCATCGGACTGCTGCCCCGCCAAGGTTGCAGCCTGTTCATAGGCCTCCTTGGCCTTCTCCTTCATGGAGCGCCGCTCGTAGAAACCGCCCAGGGCGAGGAATCCTTCCGCCTTGCTCCACGTCGGTGTCGAGATGGCGGTCAGCGCCTTCCAATCGGACTCCGCCTTGTCCCATTGGCCCTGGCTCTCGTAGAGGCGGGCCTGTAGGGAGAGGGCCACGGAGGCAAGCTTGGTATCCTTGGTCACCGGGCCGAGGGTAGCCGCGGCGCCCGCCGCATTCCCTCCCTGGGCCTGAGACAGGGCTTTGTAGTAAATGGCCAGGGGCGACGAGGCACCCACGGCCTCTTGAAACGCCGCGAGGCGGGCGTCCACGGCCTGGGCCCGCTGGGTTTCCGAGGGGAAGGTGAGCTGGCTAGACCGCCCCTGAGCGGGCGTAGCCTCCACGGGAGCGTTGTAGGCGTCCATTACCTGCCCCAGAAGATACGAAGCGCGCGCCTCTTTGGCCAGATGGGCCTGCCAGAGGTAAAAGGCGCCCGCGAGAAGGAGCAGGATGGCCGCGAATCCCGCGGCGAACGCTCGCCAGTTCTCGCTGATGGTGTTGAGGGCACCGAAGTAAAGCTCAGAGAGGACGTCCCTGAACTGGTCATCGCGCATCTCCTGTTTGGTGAGCTTCTTGGCGGCCATCCTATCTCCTTGTATGGACGTTGTGGTGTGCCTGGCGGGAGTTGAACCCACGACCCCCTGCTTAGGAGGCAGGTGCTCTATCCAACTGAGCTACAGGCACCTGATACCGGCCTTTGGGCCGTATTTCATTCTATCGTAAAAGTGTCCTTCCTTTCAAGGGCGGTGGAAGGAGCGAGGGAAGTGACACGTAGGACCTTGGCATGGGGAGGGCCCTCCCATAACGCGGCCTCCAGGGCGCTCAGCCCGGCTGCAGGACCCGCGGCATGCACCTCCACGGACCCGTCCTCCAGATTCGTCACCCACCCCGCAAGGCCGGTGGACCGGGCCTCGCGCATCACGAAATAGCGAAATCCCACCCCTTGCACGCGCCCCTCGACGCGCCATGCGCCCAGCGACCGGTTCTCCATGTGGACCATTCTAACAGGCTAGCCGCGCGCGGGCCACGCCCTGGCCTTTCGTGATAAACTAGCTATGGAGGGTCTCCCGTGCGGGCTCGAACTGTTCTCGCTTCTCTGCTGGCGCTGCTCGTTCTGCTGGCCGCCTGCGGCCGAAAGGGGGATCCCAGCCCTCGCAGAGCCCCCCGCTCCCTTCCCCCGCCGGCCGCCCCCCCAGCTCCAGCCGGCCCGACGGCGCATGACAGCCGATCACGCCATGATTGACCAGCTCGAATTCTATAAAATGAGCGGAGCTGGCAACGATTTCATCTTGGGGGACAACCGCCACGGATCCTGGAGTACCCTTCCCCTGCCCCTGGACCATCTCGCCCGCAGTCTTTGCCGGCAACACTTGGGGGTGGGAGCCGACGGCCTCATCCTCGTGGAAACATCCAAGAAGGCCCACCTCAGGCTCCGAATCTTCAACAGCGACGGGAGCCAGTCGCCCATGTGCGGCAACGGAGCCCGCTGCGCGGCGCGCTTCGCCTTCCTCAAGGTCATCGCCGGCCGGGCCATGACCATGGAAGTGGGACCGGAAGTCATCGGCGCGGAAGTCCTGGGCGATGGGCGCGTTCGCGTGGAGATACCGGCCGGCGGCCGCGGTCCCGAGCGCATCGGCCTCAGCGTCCAGGATCGTACGATCCCCGCCTACCTCACGGATACAGGCGTTCCCCACCTAGTGGTCTTCGTGAAGGACGTCGAGACCGTCCCCGTGCAGGCCCTCGGCGCCGCCCTTCGGAAGGCTCCGGAAACGGGCCCGGGAGGGGCCAATGTGGACTTCGTGTCCCCGTCTCCCGCGCCTCCCTTTCGGATGAGGACCTTTGAGCGCGGCGTGGAATCCGAGACGCTCGCCTGCGGCACGGGCGCCACGGCCGTGGCCTGGACCCTTCACGAGCTGGGACTGGCCGGACTGGAGGTGCGGCTTCTTCCGCGCTCGGGGCGAGAACTGGTGGTGTCGGTGGAGCACGATTCTGGCCCGTCTCCACGGTTCCATCTCACGGGAGACGCGCGCCAGCTTTACCGGGGCATCCTCTCTCAGGAGGCCCTTCAGGAGGTCACCCCATGATGAAAGGAAGGGCGCTGTGGCGCGGTCGAGTCGAAGAGGTGACCCTCGACGCGGAAGGCCGGGTTCTGACGCCTGATGGCCGGCCCGTCCCCAAGGAAGAGCTGCACCTCCTGGCCCCCTGCCTCCCCTCCAAGATCGTCTGCGTGGGCCGCAACTACGTGGAGCACGCGCGGGAGCTGGGCAACACGGTTCCCGAGAGGCCTCTCCTCTTTCTGAAGCCGCCTTCGGCCATGCTGGACCCGGGCGGAACCATCCTCATGCCGCCCGATTCGGCGCAGGTCGAATATGAGGGCGAGATCGGGGTGGTCATGTCCAGGACCTGCAAGGGGCTGGGACCGGGCGATGATGTCATGCCGTACGTGGCGGGCGTGACTCCCGTCAACGACGTGACCGCCAGAGATATTCAGAAACTGGACGTCCAGTTCACGAGAGCCAAATCCTTCGATACCTTCTGCCCCTTCGGGCCGTGGATTGTTCCCGTGGAGAGCTTCTCGGGCCTCGTAGTCCGCACGCTCCTCAACGGAAAGCAGGTTCAAGAAGGTTGGTCTGATGATATGGCCTTCCCTATCGCCGACCTGGTCCGGGCCATCTCAAGAGTGATGACCCTCCTCCCGGGAGATCTCATCGCAACAGGTACACCCCACGGCGTGGGACGCCTCAAGGAAGGCGATACCATCTCCGTCCTGCTGGGTGAAGTTCGCCTCGACAACACCGTGAGCATCTGAACATGGACCCGCCAGACGCCAGACCACCCTCCGCGGCCTCCCTTCCCGCCGCCTTTCTGGAGACCCTCGTGGCGACTAGCACGGACGCCATTTTCGTGTGCGCCTTGGACGGCACCGTTCTCTATGCCAACGCGCAGGGCGAGGATCTCACGGGGCTAAGCCGCCATGAACTCTTGGGGCAGAAGATTCAGACCGCCTGTTCCCTGCTCCCGAGGGGTGTCCTTGAAGAGGGCCTTGCGGGAATCCTCTCCGGAAGTTCCCTCGGGTGCTCCCCCGTCCGCCCCGTGACCCTCCGTGACCGATCGAGCCTTCCGCGCACCTGCCGCGCGCGGTTTGTCCCCCTTCCCTCCGCCTCCGAGAATGAGCCCAGTGCCTTCGCCCTCCACCTGTGCGAGGCCACCGAGCTCTTCGCCATGCAGGACGAAGTGCTCGACCTCCAAGAGCAGTACCGGACCCTCGTGGACCGGTCCACGGACGTCATTTTTCAAATTAAGCCGAATCTCCTCGTTCAGTCCGTAAACTCGGCCTCGCGGACGGTTTTGGGCTACGACCCGGGCGAAATCGTGGGCCGGCGGATCGAGCTTCCCCTCTTTTTGCCCTCGGAGGAAATCCGCAGGCTTAGGGTGATCGGAGCTTCGGCTGTTCTGAGAGAGGGCGTCCGCAACAAGCTCTTCCGCATCCACCGCAAGAACGGGGCCCTCTTCTGGGGGCTTCTCACCCTGGCACCTATCCGCCATGGGCGCTCCATCCGCTCCATCCTGGGCATCTTGCGCGACGTCAGCGAGTTTTACGAGACTCGCGAGCAGCTCGAAGCCCAGCACGCCCAGCTCAGGCGAACCGTTGCCAAGCTCGAGGAGGCTTACCGCCTCCAGGAACAATTCGTGGCCAACGTCACCCACGAATTGCGCACTCCCCTCACCACCCTCCTCATCACCGCCGAGCTTCTTGAAAAGAACGCGGGAGCGGATCGGAGCGCGGCGGAACGCCGCCAGGTCGAACTGGTCCACAAAAACGCCAAGATCCTCCTGGACATCATCAACGACCTTCTGGATCTGGCCAAGCTCAAGCGGGAAGCTTTCCGGGTCTCGGCCCAGGAGGTCCATCTTGCGGACTTCTTCCGAGGAATGGTGGAGGAGGTTGAACCCCTCTTCACCCAGAAAAAGCTCTCCCTTCGTCTCGACGTGGCAGCGGGGACGCCCGAGACCGTCCGCACCGATCCGGCCGTCCTTCGCAAAATCGTCATGAACATCTTGAGCAATGCCTTTAAATTCACGCAGGAGGGAGGGGCGGTGCTTCACATCAGCCGCGACGAAGACTGGCTTAACATCGGCGTGACCGACACGGGCATCGGCATCCACCCCGATGAAATACCCCACATCTTCGAGGAGTTCCGTCAGGTGGATGGCTCGGACTCCCGAAGGTATCCGGGCACGGGGCTGGGGCTAACCATCGCGGACCGCTTCACGCGGCTGTTGGGAGGGCACATCGAAGTGGTGTCCAAACCCAACGAGGGTTCCACGTTCTCGGTTCGCCTTCCTTTCCGGAACGACAGGCGGCCCCTGGCGCCTTCCCTCTGAGGACGAACTGCATGCAGATCGGCGACATTCGAGTGGACATCATCCCAGCGGGGCCCCTCCTTCTTGACGGAGGCGCCATGTTCGGCGTGGTCCCGCGAGCCCTTTGGGAGAAGAAGCTCCCCCCCGACGGACGCAACCGCATCGCCATGAGCATGAACGTCCTCCTGGTAAGGGCGGGAGGGAAAAACCTCCTGCTAGACTCGGGGGCGGGTGACAAAGAGGACGACAAGTTTCACCGCATCTACGGCCTTCAGGCCTCCACCCTGGCCCCGGGTCTGGCCGCCCTCGGCCTGGCACCTGAGGACATCCAGGTCGTGGTCAACACGCACCTCCATTTCGATCACGCCGGGGGTAACACTCTCCGAACTCCTGAGGGCCGGATCATCCCGGCCTTCCCCAAGGCACGCTACCTCGTTCAGCGGCGTGAATTCGAAGATGCCATGGAGTCCAACGAGCGTAACCGAGCCTCGTATTTTCCAGAAAACTTCAAGCCCCTCGCCGATTCTGGGCAGATGGAGCTTCTCACGGGAGACGTAGAGGTCATGGAGGGCGTCCGCGCGATTCCCCTTCCTGGCCACACCCTCGGGATGCAGGGCCTTTTCATGGAATCACGGGGCCAGCGCGCCCTCTATCTGGCGGACTGCGTCCCCACTCATCACCACGTGCCCCTTCCGTGGATCATGGCCTACGACCTCTATCCCATGACCACACTGGAAACCAAGAAGCGCATCCTTCCCCAGGCAGCCCGAGAAGGCTGGACCCTTTTCTTCGAGCACGACCCCGAAGTCCCCGCCGGCCGCATCGAAGAAACGCATCCCCTCACCTTCGCCGTCACGGCTGCGGGGCCCTAAGTGGAGCGGCGGCGAGAGGTTGTGGCCGTGGAGGTCGCGGGAGACCCGTCTCCGGGGCAAGGCACGTTCCTCACGTTGGTGCGCCAAACGTATCGGAACCGCTACACGGACGGCTCCTGCTCCAGGCCTTATCTCTATGAATACATCCACCGCCGCGGGTATGACGCCGTGGCCATCGCCCTCTACCATGAGGATGGCGGAGAGCCTTGGATGGCCTACCGCCCAGGTATCAGGGTCCCCGTTTATTTTCGCCGAGACCTAACCCTCTGCCTTCGCGACCCGCGTGATTACGACCTGATTCCGGAGGCCGTAGCCGGCAGTCTGGAGCCCGGCGACCACGGCGTGGCGGGATTTCTGGCCCGCGTCGTGGCTGAAATATGGGAAGAGGCGGGCTTCGGCGTCGCCCCTTCGGCCGTGGAGTCCCTCGGCGGAGGATTTTTCCCTTCCCACGGCCAGTCTTCAGAGAAGATCCACCTCTGCGCCGCGCGGGTCGATCCCGCCTCGGCCGTCTCCCCCCAAGGCGACGGATCGGTGAATGAGGCCGATGCTCCGCCCGTGCGCTTCCGGCCCCTGCGTGACCTTCTCCTGGACTGCGCCGCGGGCCGCATCGAAGACCCCAAGGTGGAAGTGCTCGCCTGGCGCCTCTGCCTTCACCTGGGGTACCTCCCCATCCAGGGACGCTACGCCACTCCGGCTGAGCGCCCTGCGATGCTAGAATTCCAGCACTTCATGGGCCTGGCTGGCTGGACCTCGGCGCGAGACGAGGACCAGGGTGGCACCCAGGGCCCGTGACGCCGGAGGGACGCCCATGGAGGACAACGTGATTTGCACCATGCTCAACATCCGCTACCCCATCCTGGCGGGCGGCATGACTTGGGTCTCGGAGGCCGTCCTCGCGGCAGCCATGAGTGAAGCCGGGGGCCTTGGGTGCATCGCCACCGGCAACATGCCGGGAGAACTCCTGCGCGAGGAGATCCGAAGATACCGCGCTTTGTCCGCGAAACCCTTCGCCGTGAACCTGATCCTGCTCTCACCCAATTTCAAGGAGTGCGTGGAGGTCGTGAAGGACGAACACGTGCCCGTCATCACCCTCGGCGCGGGCAACGCGAGCCCCTTCATTCCCGAGCTGAAGGCGGCGGGAGTCACGGTGATCCCCGTGGTGAATTCGGTGGCTTTGGCCCGGCGCCTTGAACGAGCCGGGGCCGACGCCATCGTGGCCGAAGGCGAGGAGTCGGGCGGGCACGTGGGAGAAACCTCCACCATGCCCCTCGTGCCCCAGATGGTGGATGCCCTCAAGATCCCCGTCATCGCCGCAGGAGGCATCGCCGACGGGCGCGGCATGGCAGCCGCCTTTGCCCTGGGCGCCAGCGGGATCCAGGTGGGAACCGCCATTGTCGTGGCCCATGAATCCAGGGCCCACGCCAATTACAAGGACGTCATCGTCAAATCCAACGACCGGGCCACGGCCGTCACCGGGCGGAGCATCAGCAAACCGGTGCGCGCCCTCAAGAACATGCTCACCCAGGAATTTCGCACCATGGAAGGGTCGGGCGCTCCCTGGGAGGAAATCGAGGGCTTGGCCATCGGTCGGCTTCGGGCTGCGGTCATGGAGGGCGACATCACGCGGGGCTCGGTCATGATGGGCCAGGTGGCGGGCCTCGTGAAGCGCCGCGCGAGCTGCGCGGAGATCATCCAGGGCATCATGGGTGAGTTCAACTCGACCATGGAGCGAATCGGCGGATATCGCATGCCCCCTGGGGGCTTTCAAACGAGATGAGCAAATACGGAGACGAGGGAGGACAAGCCTTCGACCGTGCCAGGCGCCCGGAGCCGCGCGCGACCGAACCCTATTTACGGATAGGCCCTTAGTCCCGCCTCCCAGAGGATTTCCCCCGTGACGACCTACCCCTCCTACCTCAATCTGCTGGATTCCGGAGAGTTGGACCGGCGGGCCAGGCGTTTATTGGGCCTTCTGGGACAATGCACAGTGTGCCCCCGCAATTGCAGGGTCAAGCGGCTCCGCAACCACAGCGCGGTCTGCGAGACCGGTCGCTGGGCCGAGGTGGCCTCCTGGTGCGTCCATCGCGGCGAGGAGCCGTGCATCAGCGGCGAGGCGGGTTCGGGCACGGTGTTCTTCGCGCACTGCAATCTCTCGTGCCTCTTTTGCCAGAATCACCAGATCAGCCAGGAATGGCCCCCCGGAGAAGGTGCCAAAACGGCCGAAGAGCTGGCTGACATCTACCTGGATCTTCAACGCCAGGGGGTTCACAACCTGAACTGGGTGAGCCCGAGCCACGTGGTGCCCCAGGCGGTGGAAGCCCTTGCCCTGGCCGCCCGCGAAGGCCTTCACCTCCCCGTCGTCTACAACTCCAACGGCTACGACTCGGCCGCAACCCTCCGACTCCTCGACGGCATCGTGGATATCTACCTGCCCGATCTTAAATACGCCGAGGAGGCCTCGGCGGACGAGCTCTCGAAGGCCGTGGGCTACGTCCCCAACGCGCAGGCGGCCCTCATGGAAATGTGGCACCAGGTAGGGCCTCTCACGCTGGACGCGGACGGCGTGGCGCGGCGCGGCCTTCTCGTTCGGCACCTCGTCCTTCCCAACGGCCTTTCGCAGACCCGGGAAGTTCTCGGGTTCCTCGCCGGATGCCTCGGGAAGGACGTGGCCGTGAGCCTTATGGCTCAGTTCTACCCCTGCCATCAAGCGTCAGGCCATCCCCTTCTGGGCCGTCCTATCGGCGCAGGAGAGTACGCCCGGGCCCTTCAAGCACTTGAAGAGGCAGGAATTGCCGAAGGATACGTCCAGGAGCTTTCCGCGCCCGATCACTATCTGCCGGACTTTTCCAGGGATGGCCACCCCTTTGAAACCTAAGAGATGGCTGAAACCCCACCACCAAGGCACCAAGGAGTGGAGGTTCGCTGATCTTCCACAGAGGGGCATTTCTTGGGGTCTTGGTGCCTTAGTGGTCAGACCTGGTTGAGATCTTTCTCCGTCCATCCGCCGCGCAGGGTGCGGACCCGAAGGCGGCCCTCCGGGAGATCGAACATGACGGTTCGCCCCTGCCGTCCTCCCGTGTCCTCGGCCGCCAGCGGAATGCCTTGAGACCGGAGGATGCGCCCGAGAGACTCCACATTCCGGGCGCCCACGCCCGTCTCCAGGTCCGTCTCCGACTCGAACATCCTCGCTCCGCCCACGAGGGCCGCCCGGAGTATGGAGGGTCTAGCTCCGAGGGCCGCAAGGCCCGAGCGCAGCGCTTCAAGAGCGGAGGCAGCGTATTTGGCGGGAAGATCCGTTGTGGTGTCGGTCTCGGGCTTGGAGCCTGGAAGAAGGACGTGCGCCAGCCCCCCGGCGCCCGCACGAGGTTCATAGAGGACCAGGGCCACGCACGAGCCCAGGCCGTGCACTGCCAAGGTTCGCATCCCTCCGGATACGGCCAGCTGACCAATGAAAACGCTGAGGACCGCTTTATCCTCCAAGGTAGTCTCTTACGTCCGGCTTGAGAAAGAGCGGCTCAAGATCGGTTCCCCGGACCTCCTGTCGTACCAGATCGGCCTTGTCCTCCGGTTCGAGGAAGCGGTTGACGATGAGCACCTTCTTGCCTCTTACCGTGCAGAGCGCGCCGGCGCTGCGGATGCGCGAGGTCTCCCTGTAGGCCACCCCCATTTTGCTCAAAGCTTCCTTGAGTTCCTCAAGAAACGCTTCCCACTCCTGCTTCTTGATCCGCCGGCTCATGGCTTCTCCATGCGAGCCAAAGCATCCCCGATCTCGTCATCGGAAAGCATGTGGTCCGAGTCCTTGGCAAGCTTCCGCACCGCCGCCACCCGGCTCGTGGTCGGCTCGAACTCGTGCTGTTTGAGCCAGTAGACCACGTTCGATTCCCCGGACATGGGTCCCACCTCGATGGTCTGGTGCTTGCCGAACCAGGAGGCGGGCACGGAGGAATAGACGATGTCCACCAGATCCTGGTCGCCCTTGCGCAGCGCCTTGAGGATGGCGGCGGCGTGGATGCCCGTCCCGGTCCTGTAAGCGTCACGGCCGAAGACCGGGTAGTTGAGGGGAATGGGCACGCCCGCCCAGCGCGCGACCCATTCGACGTAGTCGGGAAGGCGCGAGAGGTCTCCCTCCCAAAGGCCCTGGAGTTTAAGGTTCACCAGAATCAAGTCGAGAGGAGTGTTGCCCACCCGCTCGCCCAGGCCCATCGCCGAGCCGTGCAGCCGGTCGGCGCCCGCCTCCATGGCCGCCAGCGCCGTGGCGAGGCCCAGGCCCCGGTCCATGTGCCCGTGCCAGTCCAGCTTCACTTCGGCGGCCGTCTCGGCGATGACGCCCTTGAGAAAGGCCACCACGTTACGCGCGCCGGACGGGGTGCAGAACCCCACCGTGTCGGCGACGCAGATGCGGCTCGCGCCGCAGTCCATGGCGGCGGTGTAAAGCTGGCGGAGAACCTCCGGCCTCGCGCGGGTCGTATCTTCCGTCACGAAGATGACGGGCAGCCCAGCCGCGACAGCCTCCGAAACGGAATCCCTCGTGGCCTTGAGCAGAAAAGGCAGGTCCCAGTTCTCGGCGTACTGGCGGACGGAGCTCGATCCGATGAAAGTGGCCACGGTAACGGGCAGTCCCGACTTCTGAGCGATATCGATAATGGGCCTGATGTCCCCGCTTACGGTACGTGCCGCGCAGTTGGCTTCAAGGGGGAGTTTGGCGCGGACGATCTCCTTGGCCAGGTAGAGGGCGTCTTCGGTCACGTGAGGGCCGGAGGCGGGCTGGCCGATGTCTACGGCATGGACTCCCAGGGCCGCCAGGAGATGAAGAAAATCCCGCTTGGCTTGGAGGGGCGGGTTCTTGGCCGAAGGGCTTTGCAGGCCGTCCCGGAGAGTCTCGTCGTCGAGTTCCACCGGCCTTGGCCTGGCCACGGACGGTCCCGTGATACCCTCGGTGTCGTTCCAGTTGTAGACCCAACGGTCCATCGAGCGCTCCCTTCCCCCCGAAATGCCGCTCCCGCGAGAGCTACCGCCCCGTAAAAGCAGGTTTGCGCTTCTGGAGAAAGGCCTGAGTCCCCTCCTTCATATCCTGAGTGGCGCAGCACAGGCCGAAGAGGGTGGCTTCGAGGTAGCAGCCTTCTTCGAGGGGCATATCCAGGCCGGCGCTCACGGCCGAAAGGCAGTGCGCCACGGCGGACGGGGCCTTACCCGCCATTTTCTCCGCCAAGCCGGAAGCCTTGGCAAGGAGGTCGCCCAGGGGGACCACCGCGTTCACGAGGCCCATGTCGAAGGCGCGCCTCGCATCGATGCGATCCCCCGTAAGCACGAGCTCCAGGGCCCGGCCTCGCCCGACGAGGCGGGCCAAGCGCTGGGTGCCTCCGTAGCCGGGAATGACGCCCAGGCTCACTTCGGGCTGTCCGAACTGGGCGTTCTCTGAAGCGAGCCGCACGTGGCACGCCATGGCGAGCTCGCATCCGCCGCCCAGGGCAAAGCCATTCACGGCGGCGATGACGGGCTTCGCCAGCGTCTCTATGGTCCTGAAGAACTCTTGGCCGAAGAGGGCGAATTCCCTGCCCGTCTGAGCGTCGAGGCTGGCGATCTCGGCGATATCCGCTCCGGCCACGAAGGCCTTCTCGCCCGCCCCCGTGAGAACCACGGCGCGCACGGCAGGGTCAAGGGCTGCCTCCGAAAACGCCGCCTTCAATTCCTCTAGGGTGAGCCGGTTCAATGCGTTGAGCTTGTCCGGGCGATTGACCGTGATGAGGGCGTGTGCTTCTTTCCTCTCATAAAGCACGTTGGTGAGGTTCATGCTTGCTCTCCCTGAGATGGGATGGGTTCAAGGGGGACGGGCCCACCACCGCTTTCTTCGCGGAGGACGGGGTCGGAGGTCACGGTTTCTCGGTCTGGCCGCACTCGACGAACTTGAAACGCAGCATCCCGAACCCCACCTGGGCACCCGATTTGATGGCTGTCAGCACGCCCGTGGGGATCCGTTTGCCGTTGATGAAAGTGCCGTTGAGGGTGCCCACCTCCTCGGCGAGATAGAACTGGCCGTTACTGCAGATGAGTTTGGCGTGCCTGCGCGAGACGCTGCGCTTCACGTCCTCTTCGGTCAAATCCACGTCCGGGGTGACACCCGTGACCGGGTCCTTGCGCCCTACGAGGGAAATCTCCCGATAGATGGGGAAGACTTTGAGGGACCCCTCCGCCATAAATTCAGCAAGTACAGGAGGCTTGTCCTCACTCTCGGAGGCGGCGGCAGGAATCTCCCGCTCATCCGCCGGGATGGCCACGGCTTGCCCTTGGCTGGCGAGGGAGAGCTCGAGCTGGTCCGTGGTCTCTCGCAGGCGCTTGGAAATTTTACGGAGCATGCGCACGGCGATCTCGATGTTGCTCTTGATCATTTGATCGAAGGTCGCGCCGTTGATGACGATGAGCTCGGCGTCTTCCAAGACCGCCGCCGTAGCCGTGCGGGGCAGGCCTTCGAGCAGGCTCATCTCCCCGAAAAAATCGCCCTTCTCAAACACTCGCAGGAAGCGCTTCTCGTCGCTGATGTTGCGAAACAATTCGACCTGTCCGGACTGAATCACGAACATTTCGGCCCCGGGATCGCCCTCCTTGAAGACAATCTCACCCTTGCGGTACGGGACGATGAAGTCGCGCAGCGGGTTTGCCATTCCCCTCCCTCGTCTGAGAGCTTCAGTCTAGATCAAAGCCGGCCTTCCGGGCAACGAGGTCACGGCGCTGCCTTGCGCACGGAAGCCACCAGCTGCCCCGACTCGGTGTCGTCCACCTTCTGCATGAAGGAGGCAAAATTCGGGTACTGCGGGGGCCAGACGATCTCGTAGGGCATCTGGACCTGCCGCTCCACAGTGATGGATCCGTCCTTGGCCGCGGCGTGAATCCGGTAGCTCCCGAAGGGTGTTTTCGCATCCAAGTTCGGCATGGCGTACTCAAAGGTGGCTCCAGGGGGCAGTTTCAGGGTGAATTTCTGGTTCAGGAAAATGGGGGCCCCCGTGGTCAAGGGAAGCTTGCGTTCCCTAAGGCTTGCAAACGTCTGGCCCAGCCGAAGGGCCGGGAGAGGATCGGACACCGTCAAGTGGCCCCCGTCCGGGGGAGCATAGGCGTGGACGAGAACCGTGTAGTCCCACGTCAGGGGTTTGAACGCGTCTTCCATGTTCTCCAAGTGCATATCCAGCAGATCCAAATTCCCGTACTGCTTAGAGAGGGCCATCTGGATTGCCTGCCGCCATTGATCCTTATCCATCTTCGTGAGGGAACCCCTCAAGCTCTCCCCTGCTTCCGGATCCAGGATCTGGCGGTGTTCTATGCGCAGGTCACCGTCGGAAGACAGCTCCCGGGTTTCCTCCTCGAGTGCACCGGTCCAGGCTTTGAAGTCCGCGGGGATGTCCACCTCGCGCCAGGGTTCCGCCTTGCTCAAGTCCATAGCCCTCGCTCCCTGCAAGTACCAGGGCGGTACGAAGGGATCGCGGTAGGGGCTTCCCAGGGTAAGGTACTTAACTCCCCCGGGCAGGTCAACGCGCAGGACCGGGGTGGAAAACTGGCCGATCCGCGCGAGATCTTCTCGGTACACGCGGTCAGGCACCGTTTCCGCCACCAGGACATCGAAGGGAATGTGGGCGAGGGTAAGAAAGGCAGCGGCGGGCGTGAGGCGGCTCCCCTGGCGCGTCAAAAGCGTCTGGGTCGGATCCTGCCATCCCGCTCCGCGATCACCGTCCACCTGTTTGAGGAGGTAGGTGATGATCTTGTCGAGCTTCTCTTCGGGAGTCTTGGCCTCGCCCACCGCCTCGGCGTATCGATGCTCGATCTCAGGGGTGATCTGGAAGGCCCCCGTGACCCCGTCCTTGAGGTACCGCCCCAGGTCGGGCCAGCCGATTCCGCCCACGGCCTCCACCAGCGGGACGAAGAGCATCCTGTTGGGCGTGTCCGGCTCGGGGGCGATACGCGGCATGTCTCTGTAATCCCAATCCCTCCAGGTGTATCCTCCGCCGCTGCCTTTCTTGGCAGGTCCCGGGAGGTTCTGCTCGTAGAACTGCATGGGGATGGAATCGGGCCATTCCAGGTACCACTGGGTCCGGTGAAAGGGCTTTTCCAGGTCCTGGAACAGGTAGACCTGCGCCGTCACGTAGGCGTTGCGCTTCACGCCCGAAGGCCGTTTGAGCGTGATGTATTCATATTCGATGATGTCCCCCGCCTCCACCCCCTGCATGCTCACCGTGTCCTTGTCGGGGATCTGCTCGGGCTCAAGGATGCTCCCGTCGGGCTTGACGGTCCTGAGCATGAGGATGACTTGGCCGGGAAGGGACTGCTCGCTCTCCCGGTCCACCCCCTCCTTGTTGTTGACCCGGATAATGCCGTGGTAGCGCTCGATGGATGAGCCGTCCCTCTGGACGCGCGTGAACATCTGGTCCAGCAGAAGGGACGAGGGAGCGGCCTCGGGCGCCTTGCTCGTGTCCTCCGCCAGAACCCTTGCCAGGTCAAGCTGGCGGTTCTGGAAAGGAAGAGGCTCGCCCATAGCCCACCGGCCCATGTCCACTTGGAAAGCGTCGGGCTTCACTTCCTTGAGTTTGTCCCAGGCCTTGAAGGCCGCCGCTTTGTCGCCCGAGAGAAAGCAGGCATTGGCCAGTTCGAGCGAGTAGTCCACGTCGCTCGGGTCAAGGGCAACCAGAACCTTAAACCGCTCACGGGCGGAAGCGTAGTCGCCCGTTTTCATGTCGAGCTTGGCCAGCTCCTCGTAAAATCGCCGGTCGGGATCGCCGTAGCGGCGGATCTCGGATTCGAGGAGTTTGTGAAGACCTGCCCACTGGCGCGTAGTCCTGTAATAATCCTCCCACTCGCCGCCGGCGTTTCGGAGGGCCGCCAGCCGGGTAATGGCCGCCTCTTGAGAGGCCGTGTCAGGAATGCGTTGGTAGAAGGCGATCCATGCCGACTCAACCGCTTCGCACGCGGGGTGGTATGAGGACACCGACTCCAGCACGACACGAGCCTGGTGGAGCCACCCCCTGGTCTCGAACTCGCTGGCCAGCGTTAGGAACCACCGGGGGTCCTCGGGCACCTTGTCTACGAGGCGGGAGAGGGTCGCGAGGTTGTCGTCACTGTCCGAGTTCGCCGCCTGCAGCAGGGCCTTGAAATAGAGAGCCAGGGCGGCATCAGGATCCGAGGCGAGGGCCGATTCCACGGCCTTGTCGGCCCGGCTCTGGGCGATCTTGTCGGGCAGATCATCCGCTTCAAGGAGATACATCCGGGCCACCCAAAGGTTCCAGGCCAGGCACTTGGGCTCAGCGGCGGCGGCATCCTCCATCTCCAAGCGTGCGCGGGCTACGTCGCCGCGCCAGCGGTGCCAGAGGGCCAGGAACCCCTTATACCGGGGATCCTGTTCGGTGATGCCTGTCATAAGGCCTCCCCGCCACTCGCCCTGGTCCACGAATCCCGCGGGCGGGACGACCTTCAGGGCTCCTCCGGCGGACCACGAGACCTTCAGCGGATTTCCCCTGACGTCCAAAAGGGCGATGTGCACGCCCTCATCTCCTCGAATGCCGTGAATCTTCACGAGGAGCCTGTGCGGACCCGGCCGGAGAAGCACCTGGCGGATGGCCGTGGGGTCCTCCTGAACCTTGAAGATATCTTTCGTGAAGAGGGGCTTGTCATCCAACACCACTCGGAAGCTCTTGGATGCGTTGAAATAGAGGAGAGCCTGGGAAGACCCCGGTACGGTGAAGGGAATGACGGCGTAGTAGTTGAATTCCTTGTCCTTGGGGGTCATGTACGCGGGAGGGCGGCACTGAAGCCCCTCCAGTTCGGAGTAGGACCACTCCCCGGGGACGAATCGTCCCCGCTCTTCCGCACCTACCTCGTAAAATGAGGTTCGGCTCAATTCAGTGCTCGCCTTGGAGAAGAAGGCGTTGGGCACGAAGCCCGCCCGGCGCATGGCTTCCATCCTCGCCGCCCGGTCTCCACTTCGTCCCGCGAGCTGGTAGGCCAGCCACCGGAGGTTAAACCTCACCAGAGGATCCGTGCCGGGGCGCTCGGTCAAGAGCGGAAGGGCCGCTCCCACGAGGCTGGTGGTGGCGCGGTTGAAGGCCGCGTCATCGCTCACCACGTCTTCAAGGAGAAACGCCAAGGGATCCGCGGGTGCGCTGCGCAGCCCATCCAAAGCTGTCACCACGGCCTTCTCCCGCTGCCCCTTCGCCTGTTGGAGCAAGGTGAGGCCATAGGCCGCTGCGGCGTCCGACGCCTTGGCATCCAGGTCGTGCTTGAACGCCGCCTCGGCCTGGGCCAAGGGGGCACCCGCAAGGAGCGCGTCCCATCCTGTGGAGGCCTGGGCCCCCGCGCAGGCCGCCAAGGCGATGCTCGTTAAAACCAAGGCGCGGAGCGTTCCCGCCCGCCGCAGTTCGTTCATGGTTGTCCTCCCGGGAGGGCGATTCGGATGCGCTCGTCCGCCAGCTTATCCACTTGCTGGCAGAAAGTCCTGAAGGCTTCGTAATCGGAAGGCTCGACTCGCCGAACCGCCAGCATCACCGTCACGCTCACGGTTACCCGCTGGCCGTCCTGTTTGGCGGTTCGCGTGGCACTGCCGAAGGGACCATGCACGGTCAGTTCGGAGGTGGGAGCCGCTACGGCGCCGGGCGGAAGGGTATAGGCTACCGTGTAGCGTTGCTGCCACGGGTAGTCCACTACCAATGGCAGGGTTCGGACCTGAAGAGAGGCGTACTGGCTCGAAAGGTTCAGCCGGCCCAGCCAGGTGGGCGCCGTGAGCCGGTCCTTGCCGTCGGGCCTGAACATCTGGCCGAAGACACCTTCGTACTGGATGGTCACGGGCGTGGAGAGGTCCGCCAGAGGGCCGAACCTGACAGCCGTGAGGTGGGTCCCGGGGAAGGATCCTGACAGGTCCTTCTCAAGCTGTTCCCTCTGCTTCTCTGGATCCTGGTATCGGCGCCTCACCCAGGAGCACTCCTGGCCCTTCATGGTAACGGAGCCCTTGCCCTGCGCGTTCATGCCCGAGGCCGGCACCTCCAGCTCGTAGACCGCGTCATAGGTGTCGTCGCCCGCTTTGTCCACCGGAGTCTCGACGCGCTTTGTACGGCCGTCGGGCCACACCAGTTGGACCCAGACCCCCTGGTCCTGATAGGGAAGCTCGCGGAGGCCCGAATATTCGGCCGTGCCATCGAGGAAAAGGTTCAGCTCAGGTACGTAGCAGATGGCGTGGTTGAAGATGGCCAGGGAGGCGGGGCTGTCCGCGATGGCGCCGTTGTCCCGGGTTCGCGTGAGCACCATGCACGCGTCGAAGCCCGTCTGCCTGAGCATGGCCGCCATGAGAATGGCCTTGTCCTTGCAGTCACCGAATCGCCGGTCGAAGATCTGCTTGACCTTGTAAGGCCGGAAGCCGTGGACGCCGAACTCGAGCCCCACGTAGTGGGTCTGCTGAACCACCCAGCGGTGGATCGCCTCCGCCTTGGCTTCAGGAGTCTTGATCCCATCCACCAATTCCGCCACTTTCGCCTTGATCTCGGGGGTTACGTCCCACTGGTCCGCGATGAACTGAGCGTACCAGCGGCCCAAGGCGTCCCAATCCTTGAAGGTGGACAGATGGAGGTAGGGAGCGACCTCGGTGAAACCCGGCATGTCGGGTTCCTGCTGGATGCGGGGAATGCTTCTGGAGACCCACCTGTAGGCCTTGCGGCCATTCATAGTCACGACCATGGGCTGGGAGGCAATGCCCTTGGCCTCGATGTAGAGCGGGAAATCCTCGGGCATGATGAGGGTGTACTGCTTTTCCAGGATCGGCAGCATCCCGGCGAAGGGAACCAGGTCCCCGAAGTACCGGCCGTATTCATTCTGCTCGCCCACATCGGCGATCTTGTACTCGATCCAGATGCGGTCCCCCGGTGCGAGAGACGGGAAGTTCAAGATCAGGTTCCGGTTGCGGTAGTAAAGCCTGTACTGGGGGTCGGAGAGGGCGTCCGTGACCATGGTTTCGGCATGCACGCGCCGTCCGTCGGCCTTTAAAATGCTCGCCTCGATGATCCTCACGTCCTGCCGGTCCGGATCGAAGGCCACGGGCCAGCTCTGCATCTGCTGAGCCGCGCCCGGCTGAAGCACCTGAATCACGCGCTGCACGTATCTCGTGGAGAGGCCGTTGGGCTCCACCTTCACCGCCGTGTTATCCAGGAGGACCACGGCTTGCTGGCCCGAAAACGCACCCAGGTCCGAGGGGATGTCCTTGGCTTCCACCCTGTATCGAGCCTCGAAGGTCTCCTCATGCGGCTTGAGGAAGGCGACCTTGCGCTTAACCCCTTCCATCTGGGGCTTGAGGATCAGGGCCTGCTGGTAGGCGGCGAGGGCTCCCTCGCGGTTGCCCTCTGCCTCAAGAATGTCACCCATGAGCTCCTGTCCCTCGGGCCAATCCGGCGCCCATTGGAGAACCGGCGCGAGGGACTGGCGCGCCTCCGCCTCCCTGCCCAGGACCATGAGGTAGCTGGCCTTCCTGAAGGCCACGCCTCGATCCACCGGAAAGCGGGCGGCCATCTGGCCGAGGAGATCCAAGGCCTGCGGGGTTCTGCCTGAGGAGACGAGGTCTGAGACCACGGCGAACCACGCGCCCGTGTCCGTCTGGTGGCTCAGCCGGTAGGCCTCCAGCGCCTGGGCGGCGGCGTCTGATTGTCCCGTGACCTTGAGGGCCTCGATAAAGCCCTCCTGCACGGCCGTGCAGAGCGGGTGCTTCTGGTAGAGCGCCTTCAGGTCCGCTGCGCCTTGTCCCGCGGAGGCGAACTGAAGGAGCGCCGTGTCTTCGATGACCTGCAGATAGGCGCCGGACGGGTCGGCTTTTCGGGCCTTCCGGATGTAGTCCAAGGCCGGGAACGGCATGCCACGGCGCAGGTAGTACCGTCCCATGCGCTCCAGCGCCATGGGGTCCTTGGAATTGAGGTCGAGGGCCTTCTGGAAGGCCGCGCGGCGCTTGTTCGAATCGCTCTCCGCGTCTCCAAGGGCGATCCAAAGACCGCCGTCTTTTCCGTCCCCTTCCGCCGCTTTTCTTAAAAGTTGGATTTGGGGGTCTTCGCCCCTGTCGAAAGTTTTCTCTACGGCGAGGTACTGGCCCAGGAGCGCTTCGTTTCGGGGCGTGGGCTCCTTCTCCTCCAGAGCCCGCAGACGCGCCCCCGGATCGTTCACGGCCATGTCCTTGGGAGGAGCACCGTTCTTGGCCAGAACCGCTTTGCGGTCCTCCTTGACCTCGGCGGGGTCGGCGGCGGCTTTCCATCCGGTCAAGGCGTTCCCCTCGCCGTCCGTGATCCTCAGGGAGAAGTTCCAACCGGCCTCCCGGTTGCAGACCTTCACAAGGACGGCATTCCAGCCCTTGCTGAGGGTGCACGGATCGGCGTACTGGTCGAAGGCGCGTCCGTTGTAATTTTTCCGCGACGCTATAAGATTACTGTTTACCCAGAGCTTGTAGGCCTCGTTGTACCCCCCGCGAAGAACCGCGGGGGTATCCTTCGCCACCCAAATGAAGGTCAGTGCGTAGCCGAGCACCTTCTCGGAGGGCGTCATGAGCTGATCCATGGGCACGAGGCCCGCTTCAGCTGGAACGGGCATGGTTCGCCAGGACACGGTGTGGCCCTTCCCGTCGAAGCTTCCCTCCCAAGGAAACCCTGTTTCGGGAGGATAGGCCGTGTCGAAGCCCTGTTTGTTCTCGTCGTCGAAGGGGCCCACCACGCGCCAGGCGCGCACGTACCCGAGCCCTTCGTCCAGACGGGCCGCCTCGTTCCAGCGCCCCGTGGAGCGGCAGAGGGAAGCCAAGAGGCTGGTGGCATGGGCCTTGAGTTCGGGATCCGTGTCTGGGGCACCGGTGAGTTTGAGGAGAGCGGATTCGAAGGCTCCGTACCCGTCCTGCACGTCCAGGAGCGCTTCGGCCCGGTAGAGAACCACGATGCCCGCCGGAGACGCCTTCTGCTCCCAGAGAGCCTTGAGCTCGGCGTCGAAAAGGGCGCCCACCGTCTGGGATGCCGCGGCAGACAAGGCCGCGGCCAATGAGACCAGGAAAACCACGACCCCGCGGATCTTCATCACGTTCCCCTGAGGAAGCGCGGCCGCAAAGAGATCAAACCCTCCTTCGCGGCGGCGATGACACCAAGAAGCCTCTCCTTGTCCCTGGAAAGTCTACCGCTGAGGGCGAGAGGGTTGGATGCATGGTTGGAATGGAACACCGAGTCGCGAAGGTTCAGCCCCTCCACAAGGATATGAAGCTCCTCCAGGATGCCTTCGTCGCCGGGCATGTGAAAACGCCCCGCCGCCATCTGCCGGTGCAACGGAGCTTGTGGCACGTCAAACCAGGTCAGTGCCGAAAGGTAGCCAGGCTGCATGAGATTGGCGGCTCGGGCGGTGGCGCTTGCATGCTCTGCCCTTCCTTCCACGCCGCCAAGCCCCAACAACACCATAACGGAGGATTTCATGCCCGCCGCGTGGCCCTTCAGGACTGCCTCCACCGCCTCTGCTGAGGTGGCGCCTTTGCCTACCCGGCGCAACACCTCGTCGCTTCCCGATTCCAGACCCAGATAGAACAGGCACAGCCCCAAGGCGCGCAGGGTAGCCAATTCGCCGGCGCTCTTCTGAAGCAGGTTCATGGGAGTGGCGTAGAGGCTCACCCGGTGAAGACGCGGGAACGCGGCGCGGAGGGCCTCAAGCACCGCCGAGAGCACCTCCCCGGGCGCCGCCAGGGCATCTCCGTCGCCCAGGAAGACCCGAGACGTGTCCGGCCAGCGGGCCGCTGTTTCTGAAATCTCCTCTAGCACGTCCGTGACGGGCCGGACATAGTAGGATTTGTTACGGTACATGGCGCAGAAGGTGCAGGCGTTATGGGAGCAACCCACGGTCACCTGGAAAATGAGGCTCTCGGATTCCGAAGGGGGCCTGAAGACAGGTTCGACGTAATGCATCGTGCCTCGATCCAGGGTGCAGTGTACCCGCCCCTTAGGGTCTCGTCAAAGGCCTGGGTTTCGGCGCCTGAACATCGGGCGCCCGAACGTAGAGAGGAAGGAGGAAAACGGGGACGCGCCCCGCGGCGAGACCTCTTTGCGCCGCGCGGGCCGCGGGGATGGCAAGGTTGGGTATGGCAGGCTGGACGCGGCAAGTCCTGGGCCATGGGCCCACGAGAGCAGCGCCGTCTCCCACGGCCCAGGCGGGTTCGGGGCCCAGCCCCAGCACCTCTTCAGGAGACACCGCCAGGGGGTCTCCCATGGGCTTCGTACCCTGGACGCCCTTTTGGAAGAGGCGCGCATAGACCTGGTGGCGTCTCGCATCCAGGAGGGCCCATCCCTTGCCCTCACCCTCCGCCGCTTCCGCGAGGGCCGTCAGGCTGTCCAGGCCGAAGGCTGGAACGCCGAGGGCTTTGGACAACCCTTCCGCCGCGGCCAAACCTACCCGCAGGCCCGTGAAGGAGCCAGGACCCAAGACCGCGCCCACGGCGGCCAGGTCTTCTCGCCTCAACCCAGACTTTCTCAAGAGCGCATCGAGGGCCGGTACGAGCCGCGTGGTGTGGGTGACGACTTCCTCCTGAACCTGGGCGCGAACGCTTCCGTCAGCGCTCAGCACCGCCAAGTTGAGCCACCTGGTGCAGGTGTCCAGACCAAGAATCAGTCCTTTTTCCACTCGATCCCTCCCCCGCTCCGAAAAAAAGCGGGGCCCGCGGCGCGGGCCCCGCTTCTTGCGCCTCCGGACTGTCTAATTGAACATCTCGGCGATCTTGGCGATGCCGGGGATGGGCCATTTCTCTCCCGCGAAGGCCTTGATCCAGCCCATGATCATTCCGCCCCAGGCCAAAACGATGATGAAGAGCCATCCGAGGCACCCTAGGATCCATCCCACGAAGGGAATCACCATGATGATGGCGGTGGGCACGCAGAGGATGATCACCGTCAAGGCCAAGGCCAAGCCCTGCCGGGCGTGCCAGTAGACGTACTCCTTCTGGGGATCCGACCGTTTATCTTTGAACATGAAAAAGGGAATCAAGGACAGAATACCGAAATACGCCAGAAAAAGGTGAATCTTGTCTTCATCGCTATAGGGCTTCCCTGTTCCCACTGCCTCGTTTTCTCCCATGGCTACCTCCCTATGTCTTTAGCATGCCATGCTTCTCCACCGCGCGCAACTGGCCCCATGCCCCCTCGTGACGCGGGTCACACTTCCTGGAACATGTAAGGCCTCAAGCAATCAAGCCGAGATTCGTAATCCTCGGGGTGGACGAACCACGTGGCGGCGGCTACGCTTGAGAGGAGGGAATTGCCGTCCTGGGGGGTGTAGCAGAATCCCGTGACCTGCTTGCCCTTGACATGGAGGGATTTCACGGGAAGGACAGTTTCATTGAGGATGCGCCCATAGTGTCCGTGGTCCCGCCCAAAGGAGAAAACGGCGTTGGAGGATTTCTTGTACGTCACAGCCACCCGGCGGTTCTCCGACACGGCCCGCAGCAAGCCTTCCATGGTGGGGGCCTCGTTCAGCCGGAGCTGGAACCAGATGGCGTGCATGTACTGGGTGTTGAGCTTGATAGCCGAGGAGAAGAGATCCAGATCCAGGCCCAGCGTCTTGAAGAGATGCCATGCGTCGCGGGCGTGGTGCGTGCCAAAATCGGGATCCTCATGTTTACCTGCCTGGGGCGAAGGCACGTAGGACGAGTCCTGGCTGATGTCGTTGGCCCTGCGCATGCAGACGAAGCGGCCCTCTTCCAGATTGCCAGGGCGCGCGCCGTTGTCCATGGCCAGGGTGTGGACGACGACCGCCAGATTGTGGGTGTTGCAGGATACCACCTGGATGAACTTGTCCTCGCCGGGCTCCAAGGCTTTGTCATTCACCCCGCGGGCGTACATTTTGCCGAAGCCGAATTCGCTGCCTTGGGCAATGAACCCCTTCACCTTGTTCTGGACGGGGAGGTAGAGCTTGGCTTTGTTGTCGTTTCCCACGGGGGTGCAGTCGATGACCGCCGTGGCCCGTTCCAGGGCGTCGCCGCTGCTTAGGGACGGAGTGAGCCCCAGGGTGACGAAGCCGTCCCACCCGTCCCCGTCGGCCGCCAGGCGCGCGCCGCTCTCCAGGAGAGCCCTGACCTTGGAGCGGTCTTCTATAAGGGGCGTCCTCTTGTAAAAGGTCACCTCGTCGAAGCCCAAGGCTTCCTTCATGTGGCACAGTAGCCCGATGAGGGGCTCGCCGATGGTGCCCGTACCTACCACGTGGACGATCGAAGGCATGGACACCTCCAACTTTCCCTACGTCCCCTCCTGCCACGAACCGAGATACGCCACCTGCTCGGGCGTGAGGACGTCCATCCCGTACCCCATGGTTTTGAGCTTGATCTTGGCGATCTCGCGGTCGATCTCCTCGGGGATCACGTGAACCCCCTTAGCCAGACCATCCTTGTGCTGGAGGATCCATTCGGCGGAGAGGGCCTGGTTGGCGAAGGACATGTCCATGACCATGGCCGGGTGTCCCTCGGCCGCGGAGAGGTTCACGAGGCGGCCGTCCGCGAGGACGTAGATCTTCCGCCCGCTGGAGAGACCGAACTCCTCCACCATGTCCCTCACCATCTGGCGCGAGGTGCACTTCTCGTAGAGCCCGCCGTCCAGCTCCAGCTCCACGTTGAAGTGGCCGCTGTTGCAGACGATGGCGCCGTCCTTCATGGCGAGGAAGTGCTCCATGCGGATGACGTGCTTGTTCCCCGTGACGGTGATGAAGAGATCGCCCACGGGAGCGGCCTGGGCCATGGGCATGACCCGGAAGCCGTCCATGACCGCCTCGATGGCCTTCACCGGGTCCACTTCGGTGACGATGACGTGGGCTCCCATGCCCTGGGCCCGCATGGCGACGCCCTTGCCGCACCAGCCGTAGCCGGCGATGACCACGGTAGAGCCGGCCAGCAGCATGTTCGTGGCCCGGATCACCCCGTCCAACGTGGACTGGCCAGTACCGTAACGGTTGTCGAAAAAGTGTTTGGTCATGGCGTCGTTTACGGCGATGATGGGGTAGTCCAAGACCCCGGCCTTGGCCATGCTCCGCAGGCGGATGACTCCCGTAGTGGTCTCCTCGGTACCCGCCACGACCGCCGCGAGAGCGTCCCTCCGGTCGCTGTGGGCCAGGGAGACCAGGTCGGCCCCGTCGTCCATGGTGATGGTGGGCTTGGAGTCCAGGACCGCGTTCAGGTGCGTGTAGTAGGTGGAGTTGTCCTCCCCCTTGATGGCGAAGGTGGAAACGCCGAAATCCTCCACGAGGCTTGCCGCAACCTCGTCCTGGGTGGACAAGGGGTTGCTGGCGCAGAGGGCCACGGAGGCTCCTCCCGCCACCAGCGTGCGCATGAGGTTGGCCGTCTCCGTTGTGACGTGGAGGCATGCTCCCACCCGGACACCCGCCAGGGGTTTTGTCTGCTCGAAGCGGGCCCGTATATCCGCGAGCACCGGCATGCTTCTGTCGGCCCAGAGAATCTTCGCTTTGCCCTTCGCGGCCAGGCCGCGGTCCTTCACGTCGCCGTGGATCACGATGCACTCCCCTTCCTGTTTGGGGCGCGAAGCGCCTTGAGGTTGCGGGCTTGGTGGGTCTTCTCCCAGATGAACTCGGGGAGCTCGCGCCCGAAGTGTCCGTAATTGGAGGTCTTGCGGTAGATAGGGCGCCTGAGCTGCAAGTAGTCGATGATCCCCTTAGGGGTGAGAGGGAAAATGGCGCGGATGGCCTTTTCGATCGTCCCTTGGTCCGCCTTGCCCGTGCCAAAGGTCTCGACCATCACCGAAACGGGGTCCGCAACGCCGATGGCGTAGGCGAGCTGAACCTCGGCCCTTTGCGCCAGCCCGGCCTTGACGATGTTCTTGGCGATGTGGCGCGCCATGTAGCATGCGGACCGGTCCACCTTGGTGGGATCCTTGCCCGAGAAGGCCCCGCCGCCGTGGCGGCCCATCCCGCCATAGGTGTCCACGATGATCTTCCGGCCCGTGAGGCCCGTGTCGCCCTGGGGGCCGCCCGTGACGAAGCGCCCCGTGGGGTTGATGTGAAAGGCCGTATTCTTGTCCAGCATGTCCACGGGGATCACCTCGCGGATCACCACCTCTTCGATGTCCTTCTCTAGTTTCCTTCGTTTCACATCGGGATCGTGCTGGGTAGAAACGACGACTGCCGTGACTTTCTTAGGCCGTCCGGATTCGTAAGCCACGCTCACCTGGCTCTTGCCATCGGGCCGAAGGTACTCCAGAAGGCTCTTCTTGCGCACCTCGGCCAGGCGCTCCGTGAGGCGGTGGGCCATGTAGACGGGGAAGGGCATGAGGGTCTCGGTCTCGTCGCACGCATAGCCGAACATGAGCCCCTGATCACCCGCCCCTCCCGTGTCCACGCCCATGGCGATGTCGGGCGACTGGGGGTCGATGGCGGAGATGACGGAACAGGTATGGTAGTCAATGCCGTACTCGCTCTTGGTGTAGCCGATGTCTTTGAGAACGGAGCGGACGAGATTCGGGACATCCACGTACGCCGTGGTGGTGATTTCGCCGGCCACGAAGGCGAGCCCCGTCGTGACGAGCGTTTCGCAGGCCACGCGGCCCATGGAATCCTGCTCGAGGACTTTGTCCAGGACGGCATCGCTGATGTGATCCGCAATCTTGTCCGGGTGGCCTTCCGTGACTGATTCGGAGGTGAAGAGAAAGTCTTTGGCCATAGTGTCCCTTCTAAAAAAGAGGTGGAACTTGGGTATGGAACCGACCGCCCACTCGCTTGATCGCCCTAAGATAGGATTAGGGGATTAGAGAACTCGGGGATTAGGAGATGCGGAAAGATCCCCATCACTTGATCACCTTGTCCCTGATCACCGAATCACTTTCGCTTTCAACGAAACCTTTCCGTCCTGGCTCTGGACCGAGAAAACCACGTCCTTACCCGAGTATTTCAAGAGGATGGCTTCGCGCTGCTTCCCAAGATGGGCTTCGAAGGCCTTGTAATCCCATTCTGGGACCATGCCCGCCTGAAGCCTGGCCGTGATGAACTCCTCATAGAGGCGGCGCACTGGCTTCGCGCCGTTCTCCTTGGGCGCGGGAGGGAGCACGGCGGGCGGCGACGCTGGCGTTGCTGGGGTTACAGGCAGCCCCTTTTCCAGCTCATAGAGAGTCTTCTTTGCCTGGCGAATGGGGCCTGCGAACCGCGGATCTTCCGCGAGGCCCTCCTCCTTGGCCCGCAGCCACTTGTTCCACTGCTCGCAGTGGAGGCTGAAGGTGCTCGCGAAGGTGTTGAAAAGGAACTGCTGGGACATGCGGTTAAGAGTGCCGTTGCTGTAATAACGCACTAGGCGTTCCAGTTCGGCCCGCTCCTTGGAGGGAGGGCTTTTTCTGGACCCGGCGAAGTACAGGTCGTACTGGTGCTTCAGGACCCCCAAGAGGTCCTGCATGCGCTTGATGTCCGCATCAAAGCTGACGTCCGCCATTCCGAGCCGCTCCTAGGAGGCTACCACTTTACACTAAGGCCCCAGAAGCCTCAAGTGCCAACCCTATCATGGGATTGGACCACCCTCATACGAGCGCACCGAGCCCTTGGATCCCCTCCCCTCCCGTTAGCTTCGCCGTTGCGCTTCTGCAGCGGGTTGGGTCGAATGGCCCAGATTCTTTGACTTCCCGCTCCTTTCGCCTTGACAGCGTTCTTCGCTAAGGATAGATTCGGCCCTCGGGCAGAAGGGGCTCCATGAGCCGGCCTCGGTGTTCCTGGGGCCGCGAATGGGTCTCGTCCGCCATGTTTAAGGGGGGACTTCGTTCAACCAAATCACCTACAGGCCGATGGGTTTCTGCTAGACGTTCACACTGCGTTTTCCTGACGGGTACGACCCGACACATTACGGAGAGGACCAATGGCGAATAAACCTTTCAATCCCTTTGAGATGGCCCAGCAGCAGTTCGATGCGGTGGCGGAGAAGCTCGGCCTCGACCAGCCCACCCGCGACCTTCTTCGCAACCCCATGCGCGAGTACCACTTCACCGTCCCCGTCCGCATGGACGACGGCTCCTACAAAGTGTTCCGCGGCTTCCGCATCCAGCACAGCGATGCCCGCGGCCCGTGCAAGGGCGGCATCCGGTTCCACCCCCACGAAACGGTGGACACGGTCCGGGCCCTCGCCACGTGGATGACCTGGAAGTGCTCCGTGGTGGACATTCCTCTGGGCGGCGGCAAAGGCGGTGTCATCTGCGACCCGCACAACTTGAGCGACCGTGAGCAAGAGGGGATCTGCCGCGGCTGGGTGCGTCAAATTGCGCGCAACATCGGACCCCTTCAGGATGTGCCCGCCCCCGACGTCATGACCCACGGCCAGCACATGCTCTGGATGATGGACGAGCTCGAGAAGATCATGGGCGCCAAGCTCCCCGGCTTCATCACGGGCAAGCCCGTGGGCATGGGCGGGTCCCTGGGCCGCACCGAGGCCACCGGCTATGGCGTCGTCTATTTCATCCGCGAGGCCATGAAGGAGCTGGGCATTAAGATCAAGGGCGCCACCGCCTCGATCCAAGGCTCGGGCAACGTGGCGCAGTACGCCCTCGATCTCTTCGAGCAGTATGGCGGCAAGGTGATCGCTATCGCCTGCTGGGACAACAACGACAAGAAGGCCTACACTTACCGTTGCAAGGAAGGCATCAAGTTTGAAAAGCTCATGGCCGCCGTCGACAAGTTCGGCACCATCGACCCGAAGAAGGCCAAGGCCTACGGCTGGGAGAAGCTGGACGGCAACGCCTGGATCGAGCAGGAGGTCACGGTCCTCATCCCTGCCGCGCAGGAAGGCATGATTACGGGCGAAAACGTGAAAAAGATCAAGCCCAGCGTGAAGATCATCGCCGAGGGCGCCAACGGCCCCACCACCATCGACGCGGACAAGGTCATCCACGAGCGCGGCATCTTCCTGATCCCCGATTTTCTCTGCAACGCCGGCGGGGTGACCTGTTCCTACTTCGAGCAGGTGCAGTGCAACATGAACTACTACTGGCCCAAGGACGAGGTTTTGTCCAAGCTGGACGAAAAGCTCACCACTGCCTTCAAGGCCGTCTCCAAGCTCGCCCGCGACAAGAAGGTCTACATGCGCGACGCGGCGTACATGATCGCCATCCAGCGCGTGGCCGAAGCCTGCCACCTGCGAGGATGGGTATAGCTAGACACATTCGGGTTTCGGATTTAAGAGAGAAGGGCCCGCGGGAGACCGCGGGCCCTTTCCGTTTCACTGGATGGAAGGCGGCGAGCCGTCCCCGGGGCCTGTGACCGCGGGCCGAGGTTCCAATTCCGCGTCCAGCGGGCTAAGATACGCCTTGGAGGACGCCCGGTCCGCCAACCATCGAGGGCCTGCCATGCCTCACCGACAGCACTCTGAAAAGGAGATTCCCTCCGGAGATGCAGGACGCAGGAGCCGGGAGCTGGAGTGCCTGTACACCCTCTCCACCATTTTGGCGGAGCGCACCTTGCCCCTGGGAAAACGATGCACCCGGCTCCTAGAAGCCATCCCCTCTGGATGGCAGCACTCCGCCATTTGCCGTGCCCGCATCGAGCTCGGCGGCAAGAGTTTTGCTTCACCGGGATTCAAAGAGACTCCTTGGATGCTCACGGCCGACATCCCGGGTCAGGAGGGGCATGCCGGCTCCGTTAAGGTAGCCTACCTGGAAAAGCGGCCCTACGCGGGAGAGGGGCCCTTCCTTCTGGAAGAGCGAAAACTCGCCAACTTCCTCGCCCGGCGCCTGGGTGCGTGTGCCCTGGAAGGCTCGCGGCGGACCGGAAGAGCGGGCACACATCCTGAGCCCCAGGCGGCGGAGTGGCAGATCATCCTGGACCTCCTGCGCGAGACGGACAACACGCTCTGGAAGCGCATCCTGCGCCGCCTCATGAACCACCTGTCCACCCTGGGCGTGCCGGGAGTCCACAGCCTTATCTATCAGTTCGACCCCGCCAACTACGCGGAACGGGACAAGGACCTGCGCGGCGCAAACCAGCCCCTGCCCCGCCGCGATGCGGACATCCTCAACAGGCTCTTCGAGGACATCATCCGGGTCGCCGCCATCGCTCTGCCCGAGCCGGAGATCGCCAACCTCCTCAAGCAGTGGATCCGGCAGGACAAGCTGGGCTTCCTGGCCATCGCCACGGACCAGCGGGATCTCTCCCTCGTGCGCGTGCGCGACATGGTGGAGCGCTTTTGCCGGTCCACGCAGGAGGGGGAGGTAGCCATCTCGCCCGCCGACGACCGCAACGCGAGAGTGGCCCTCGCAAGGCGCCTCCTCACGGAGCGCCTGAGCTTCATCCAGGTGGCCAAGGAATACCTGAGCATTTACGATTTCGGGCGCCTCTTCAGCCGGGTTTTCGGCCCCGCCGAGGGCAACGGCAAGATCGGCGGCAAGGCGGCCGGGATGTATCTGGCGCACCAGATCCTTAAGGCCAACAGGAGCGCCAATCCCCTCTTTGAGAAGGTGCGCATGTGCCGCGCGTGGTACATCACCTCCGACGGCCTTTTCGATTTTGTTCACTACAATTCCCTCGAAGATACTCAGAGCTTCAAGTACGGAAGTCTGGAGGAGGTGCGCCAGGGGTACCCGTACCTGGAGCAGATTTTCAAACACTCCCATTTTTCGCCTGAGATGATCACCGGTCTCAAAGTGGCCCTTGATGAGCTGGGCGACGGCCCGCTCATCGTCCGATCTTCGAGCTTGCTGGAGGACAGCGAAGGGTCGGCGTTCTCGGGCAAGTACAGAAGCCTCTTCCTGGTGAACACCGGAAGCAAGGAGGAGCGGCTCGTCGCCCTCCTTGATGCCATCGCGGAAGTGTACGCCTCCATCATGGGCCCCGACCCTATCCAGTACAGGAAGGAGCGGGGCCTGCTGGATTTCATGGAGGAGATGGGCATCCTCATCCAGCGGGTCGTGGGCACCCGCATGGGAAAGTACTTCTTCCCCGCCTTCGCGGGCGTCGCCTTCAGCAACAACGAGTTCCGCTGGTCGCCGCGGATCGGCCGGGAGGACGGCCTCCTCCGCATCGTCACGGGCCTGGGGACCCGCGCCGTTGACCGCCTCGGCAACGACTATCCGGCCATGATCGCCCCCGGCCAGCCGGGCCTTCGCGTCAACGCCACTCCTGACCAGGCCCGCCAGTACGCCCAGAAGAGCATGGACGTGCTGAACCTCGACACGGGACGCTTCGAATCACCATCCATCAGCGAGGTGTTGAGAGAGGCGGGCGCGGAGTTTCCCATGCTCGACAAGATCTTCTCCGTCTACCAGGAGGGGGTCCTTCGAAAGCCTTCCGCCCTCGGCGTGGACTCCCTCAAGGATGAGCTCGTGGTGACCTTTGCAGGCCTCGTGGAGAACACGGCCTTCATCAAGCAAATGCGCGCCATCATGACGACCCTCGAGGAGGCCATGGGGCATCCCGTAGATATCGAATTCGCCTCCGACGGGAAGGACCTTTTCCTCCTCCAGTGCCGCCCCCAGAGCTGGGCGCAAGACTCTCACCGGGTGGCCATCCCCACCCTCATTCCCCAGGAGCACAAGCTCTTCTCCGCCAACCGCTACGTCAGCAATGCCCAGATTACGGGCATCCGGTACCTGGTCTACGTGGACCCGTTCGGGTATGGCAACCTCGCCGCCAAGGGGGACATGACCGCCGTGGGCACGGTCGTGAGCCGCCTCAACGCCCTCCTTCCGAGGCGCGCCTTCATCCTCCTGGGACCGGGCCGCTGGGGAAGCCGCGGGGACATCACTCTGGGCGTCCCCGTGACCTACTCCGACATCAACAACACGGCCATGCTGGCGGAGGTGGCCCGCCGGAAAGGCGGTTACGTGCCCGACCTCTCCTTCGGGACCCACTTCTTCCAGGACTTGGTGGAGGCCAACATCAAGTACCTGGCCCTTTACCCCGATGAGGGAGGAACCCTGTTTAACGATGCATTCTTCCGTGATTCTCCCAACGCCCTGGCCGATCTTCTGCCCGATTTCGCCCAGTTCCAAGAGGTAGTTAGGGTTATCGACGTGGAGACCGTCCGCCCCGGAATGGAAGTCCAGGTCATCATGGACGGGGAGAAAAACGAGGCCCTCGCCTTCCTTCGCGAGCTCCGTCCTCACGCCGCCCCGGGCCCGGCCCCGTTCGGCTCGGCGCCCAAGGACTGACCCTTGAAATATGTCGAAAAGTAACGGTCCCGCGGGCAAGGCGCTCTGAATGCGGCCTTTGGGCCTTCAACCACTTATGCCCTTTTACCCCTTGACAGACACAACATGTTGGGCTACATTGTATCTGCTTTGGCAGATATAGGGGTTGGCCGGCTGCCACCCCCCGAAAAAAAATAAGACCCTCTGGCACAAGGACATGACCCCTCGCGGGAGGAGGATGCAATGGAATCGAATCGAACAGGAACCCCTGAGGGGCAGCAGGCCCGCAAAAAAAACGCTGCTCTGGACCCTGCCAAACCCGCCCAGGGGGGACCGCCTACGGACACGCAGGCCGCCATGGATCTTACCCATGACGCCCTCGCTCCGTTCCGGCTCGTTCGCCGCTTGAGCAGCCCAGAGGTAGACCCCATGGACCAGGTGCGGTACGAGCGGCGCTCCTGCTTCATCCGCAACACGGACGGATCCGTGGTCTTCGGGCTTGAAAATGCCGAAATACCCGAAGACTGGTCCCAGCTCGCCAGTGACATCCTCATCAGCAAGTACTTCCGAAAGGCCGGCGTCCCGGGAACGGGTCACGAGACGAGCATCCGCCAGGTCATCCACCGCATCGCCCACTCCCTGCGGGTGGAGGGCGAACGCCTGGGAAGCTACTTCCAAGACAAGGAAGAAGCCGACACGTTCGAGGCCGAATTGAACCACCTCCTCGTGACCCAGAAAGGGGCCTTCAATTCTCCCGTATGGTTCAATCTCGGCCTTTGGCACGACTACGGCATCGAGGGCTCGGGCGGCGGGTTCGCCTGGAACGCCGCCACGGACACCATCCTTGAGACAGCCAACGCCTACCAGCAGCCGCAATGCTCGGCGTGCTTCATCCAGAGCGTGGGTGACGACCTCATGAGCATCTTCCAGCTCGCCAAAAATGAAGCGCGATTGTTTAAATATGGCAGTGGAACAGGCTCCAATTTCTCACGAATTCGCTCAAAGGAGGAGAAGCTTTCCGGTGGAGGCACCTCCTCCGGGCTCATGTCCTTCCTCGAAGTCCTGGACCGCGCGGCAGGAGCCACCAAGTCCGGCGGGACAACCCGCCGGGCGGCCAAGATGGTCTGCCTGGATATGGACCACCCCGAGGTGGCCGACTTTATCAACTGGAAGCGCCGCGAGGAAAGCAAGGCCCGGGCCCTGGAAGCGGCGGGGATCGACGTGGAGGACGCGGTGCACACCGTCTCGGGCCAGAACGCTAACAACTCGGTCCGCGTGACGGACGCGTTCATGGAGGCGTACGAGGCGGACCAGGATTGGAAGACCTTTTTCCGAACCACGGGAGAGGCCGCCCGCTCCTTCCGCGCCCGGGACCTCATGAGGCAGATCGCGCAAGCGGCATGGGAGTGCGGCGATCCTGGCCTCCAGTACGATTCCACCATCAACCGGTGGCACACGTGCAAGGCCACGGACAAGATCAACGCGAGCAACCCTTGCTCCGAGTACATGTTCCTGGACGATTCGGCGTGCAACTTGGCCAGCCTCAACCTCATGAAGTTTCTGAAGGAAGACGGGAGCTTCGACATCGAGGGGTTCAAACACGCGGTGGGGATTTTCATCGCCGCCCAGGAAATCCTCGTGGACGCCTCCTCTTACCCCACCGAGGGCATCGCCAGAAACAGCCACGAATACAGACCGCTGGGACTGGGCTACGCCAATCTTGGCACCCTTCTCATGGTCAAGGGTATCCCTTACGACAGCCCCAAAGCCTCCGCCTGGTGCGGCGCCATCACGAGCCTCATGACGGGCCAAGCCTATGCCATCTCGGCTCTCCTAGCCCGGCGCAAGGGCCCTTTCGCGGGCTACGCCAAGAACCGCGACTCGATGCTTGAGGTCATCAAAATGCACCGGGACGCGAGCCTAACCGTGGAGGCTCAGTACATCCCCGAAGATCTGGCCATGGCCAGCCGGCAGGTGTGGGACGACGCCCTCGTCTTCGGCCGGCAGTACGGCTTCAGAAACGCCCAGACCACGGTGCTCGCGCCCACGGGAACCATCGGCCTCCTCATGGATTGCGACACCACGGGGATCGAGCCCGACTTTTCCTTGGTGAAATTCAAAAAGCTCGCGGGCGGAGGCTACTTCAAAATCGTGAACCAGAGCGTGGAACGCGCCCTCCAGGTTCTCGGGTACCCTCCCGCCCAGGTCCAGGACATCCTCCGCCACCTCGTGGGCAACGGCCAGCTCGTGGGCGCGCCCCACGTTAACCCCGCCAGCCTCAAGGCTAAAGGGTTCACGGAGGAGGACGTGCAAAAGGTGGAGGCCCAGCTCGTCCGCGTCGTGGACCTGCCCCAAGCCTTTTCGGCCTTCGTTGTGGGCGATGATTGTCTGGCCCGTCTGGGAGTGGACCCCGAGGAGGCACGCGCTCCATCCTTCAACCTCCTGGCCACCTTGGGGTTCACGGCTCAACAGGTGGAGGAGGCCTCTCTCGCCGCCTGCGGCCACATGACCCTGGAAGGGGCACCGCACCTCAAACCCGAACACCTGCCCGTTTTCGACTGCGCCAACCGGTGCGGCAAGCACGGCAAGCGCTTCATCGCCCCCCTGGCCCACGTAAAAATGATGGCCGCGGCCCAGCCCTTCCTTTCGGGAGCCATTTCAAAAACCGTCAACCTGCCCGGCAACATCACGCCCGAGGAGATCGAGCGGATTTACGTGGAAGCGTGGAAACGGGGCGTGAAGGCTCTGGCCGTGTACAGGGACGGGTCCAAGGTGACGCAGCCCCTGAGCGACGCCTCCACGCAGAAGCAGCCCGAGGGAGCCGCGTCTCTTGACCTTCGCTGGACCCCCCTCCAGCGCAAACGTCTTCCCAAAAAGCGCCGAGGGTTCACCCAGGAGGCGAGGGTGGGGGGCCAGAAGGTCTACCTGCGCACGGGCGAATACGAGGACGGCAGGCTGGGCGAGGTCTTCATCGATATGCACAAAGAAGGCGCCGCCTTCCGCTCTCTCATGAACTGCTTCGCCATCGCCGTCTCCCTGGGCCTCCAGTACGGCGTCCCCCTGGAGGAATACGTGGACTGCTTCACCTTCACCCGGTTCGAGCCGCAGGGACCCGTCACCGACCATCCCAACATCAAATACTCCACCTCCGTCATCGACTACATCTTCCGCGTCCTGGGCATGGAATATCTGGGGCGCACCGATTTCGTGCAGGTGAAGCCAGAGGAGCTCATCAAGACGCAGGCCGAGAAGACTCTCGCCTCCCCCACTGCCAGCGCAAAGGAAGTGGCTGACGCGCAGAAAAGCCTCGTCGCCACGGGGGTCCCGGTCTTCAAATCGGCGGGCTCCAACCCCCTTTCCTCCCACCTCTCCACCATGATGGGTGACGCTCCCTTCTGCAACATCTGCGGCCACATCACGGTGCGCAACGGGAGCTGCTACAAGTGCCTGAACTGCGGGAACTCCCTCGGATGTTCTTGACAGGCGGATGGCAGCCACGGAGCAGCCTGCTTAGCAGGCTGTTGAAAGACTCGCATGGGCCGCGCGCAAGAGGCTTGGGGGCCATAGGCTAGGCGCGGCGACGACGGCAGGGTGGGCCCCCTTCCTAGGAGACGCAACAACGCAGATGGCCCCCAATCCCTTGCGCCCGAAGGGTTGCCGCGGCACGGGCCCGCCTGCTGTGTTGCCGCTCCTAGACGATGTGCAAGGCATCGACGGCGTCGCGGCGCCTTGCATCCGGGCCCGTGGCGCTGGCAACGCGACCCACGGGAGCTTCTCAACAGCCTGCTAGGGGGAGTTGCACGTGACATCTGCGGCGAAGGACGCGACGGCCAGGAAGCGCTCCCTTGCCCTCGTGCGCCAGCTTCTCCTGCTGGCGCTGGGAACGTTTGCCTTCGTCGTGGCGGTGAAGGGGCTCATCCTGCCCACGCACCTGCTCACGGGGGGCGTCACGGGCGTGGCCCTTCTGCTCAACGCCCTTTTCCACTGGCCCGTGGGGCTCCTGACCTTTCTCTTCAACGTCCCCATTTTCGTGGCGGGTTTCCGGGACGTGGGCCGGAAGTTCGCCTTCTACTCCGGGGCCTCGGTGCTCCTGTTTTCACTCACCGTGGATCACATCCCCGTCCCGACCTTAACGCACGACCCTCTGCTGGCTGGCATTTTTGGCGGCCTGCTCTCCGGTCTAGGGAGCGCTTGGGCCATTCAGGCGGGCGGGTCCCTCGGAGGGTTCGATATTCTGGGCGTGGTCCTCAACCGCCGTTTCAGCCTCGGGATGGGCGAAGCCTCGCTTGTGCTGAACGGCGTCCTCATCGTCGCCTCGGGCCTGCTGGACGTGCCCGAGCAGGCCATGTACACCCTCATCTCCATCTACGTCGCGAGCCGCACCCTCGATACCCTCCAGGCGCCCAGACCCCGCAAAGCCGTCATGATCGTGTCCAAGGAGAGCCCCGCCATCAAAGAGAGAATCCTCTTCCAGATGGCCCGCGGCGTCACCCTTCTGAAGGCCGAAGGGGCCTACACGGGCGAAGCATCCAACGTCCTCTTGTGCGTGCTGACGCGCTACGAGCTGAAGGAATTGAAAGAAATCATCCGAGCGGAGGATCCCCAGGCCTTCGTGACCGTCTTCGAGGCCTCCGACGTCATCGGCCGCTTCAAACGCCCAACCGCCTTCGACATGTGGAAAAAGAGCCAGAAGCCTCCCGTCTGAAGGCTACCGCTTCGTGTCCCCCAGAACCATGCGGTTCAAGACCATGGAAACCAGGGAGATGAGAAGCGAGGCCACGAGGGCCCACCCGAAGCTGGCCACGTGGAAGCCCGTCACCATCTTGGAGGCGAGGTAGAGAAGACCGGCGTTGATGACGAAGACGAAGAGCCCCAGGCTGAGGAGAACGAGGGGCAGGGTGAAGAAGATCAGCAGAGGCCGCAGGATGGCGTTGGCCACCCCCACCACCAGGGCCGCGACGAACAGGCTCCATCCCGAATCGAACTTGATACCGGGCAAAGCGTAGCTTACGAGTCCCATGGAAGCGGCCAGGATCAGCACTCTAAGCAGGAACCTCATGGAACCCTCCCTCCACCTATCTACGAAACGCGTGGATGAGATGTTTGCCCGCGCGCCAGTGCGTCCAGGGCCAGGGCCGCGCCGCGGGCGGGAGCGCGGGGCAACCCCGTCATCGCTTCCCGGGCCGCTGGGCCGGCAGGCAGGAGCGAAGGCAGGTCCTCGGGACGGCCACAAGCTGCCACCCATCCCAGCTTCTCCATGAACCGGACGTTCACCTGCTCTTGGCCGGGCAGTCCCGGAATGACGATGACCTTGGACCTTGAGTAGAGCGCTTCCGTGAGGCTCAACCCTCCACCTTTGGTCACCACCACGTCGCTCGCCTGCATGAGGGCGGGAATGTCCCGCCTGTACCCCAGAACCCTGAGCCGTCCAGGCTCGGCCTGCGCCATGGCGCGCATAGAGCACCGGAGGCGTTCGTTGAGTCCGCACACCATGATCACCTGCCAGCCTGGCGCCCCAAGGCAAGCTTCCGCCGATGCGCTCAGCGGCCCCATGCCCCCGCCCCCGCCGAACACCATGGCCGTACGAGCCCAAGGGTCGAGCCCCAGGGCCGCCAAAGTGTCCTCCCTGCCGGTGGATTCTTCGAACTGGGGAGAAATGGGAAGCCCCGTGACCCGTATACGGTCCCGCGGGATTCCCCTTGATTCCAAGAGGGGCGCGAGATCGGCGTGGGGCAGGAGGAAAAGGTCCACCTCGGGCCGCGCCCAGAGGGGATAGATGTCGTAATCGGTGATAATCGCGGCTAGTTTCAAGGCACTCCCCGTGGTCTTCTTCCAGTCCGCCGCCACCTCCATGGCGTTGTACTGAGTCGCCACCACGAGGTTCGCGCCGCCCAAGCCCGTCCGCGCGAAAGCCTTCACGGCGCGCGGCCTCATGAGAGGGAGAGCCAGGGCCTCGCGCCGCGTGAAGCGAGGGGACGTGTACATGGCGTCCCAAACCTTTGGATGCTTGAGGGCCAGAAACAGGTAGCCGTGGCGGAAGAGAAGGTCGTACTCGAGGGGCACCCAGGCTTCTAGCGGGGCGTGCTCGCACGCGTGGCCGAGAGCGGCCAGCTCCGCCGAGAGAATTTTTGCCACCTGTGTGTGCCCCGTCCCCAGGGCGTAGGAAAGGATGACCGTCCGGAGCGAGGTCATGAGGCGCGGTAGAGCGCCAGTTCAAGCTTGAAGTTCTCTACGGCCCAGGTTGCCAGGAGGGTGCAAACGGCGGCGAACACCACGCCCGCGAAGACATCCAGCACCCAGTGGAACCCCAGGTAGAGGGTCGAGGCTACCACCAGCGCTGCCAGTGCGACCATGGTCCGGCGGAGCCTCCTGTTGGCGCTGCGCGAGAGCAGCATGGCGAAGGTTATGGCCAGAGAGGAGTGGAAGGACGGGAAGCAGTTGTTGAGCCCGCTTAGTGGACGAAGGCCCTCGATGAGCAGGGGGGAAATCTGGTTCATGAGAAGGGTCACCTCGCCGTCACCAGCCGCCCATCGCTCGCTCACGGGCACCAGAATGTAAAAGGGAAGGATCAAGACGTAGTTGAACACCGTTCCCCAGAAGAGTTTTCGGGCCAGATCATGCTCGCCCTCTTGATACGTCGTGAGGACCGCCACGAGGCCAAGAACGGGGAACACGTAGAGGTATACAGCGGCCATGCCATAGGTGAGCCACGCGGGATGCACCACCTGAAATATGGCCGTGGCGGATCCCTCGATCTGCATGAAGAGGCCCGTAAAATCCCAGTTCAAGTGCTGGGTGATGAGGTCGTCGTATTTCGTTTCGAGGATGTCCAGGAACATGATCCCTAGCAGGGTCAGGAGGTAAAAGAGCGAAGGCATGCTGACCGCGTGCTTCCGGGCGAAGGTCCACAGCAATTGGAAGGGCGAGGAGGCGGGGACGCACCACTTGAGGAGGATCAGGAACGAAACGCCCGTGAGGCAAGCACCCATCAACAGGACGAGATCTGGGTGATTCACTCGCTCCTCCGGTTCTTCATCCCGATCATTCTAGCATATTGGCCGTGATTTTTCTAGTGATTAGGAGTGCACTATAAGCGCAACCCAAGGCACGAACACCTATGGCCAACCCGGACGGCTGCCAGTCCGACTGCTTTACCTGCACGAGGTGAGGTTCCGGGCCTCCACGCGCCGCGAGGCCACCCCCGCCGACAGATAGGCGTTCATGCCCTCCAGGAGGATCTTGGCCGCCCGCTCCAGTTTGTCCCTCTCGAGGACATAGGCCACGCGGATTTCATCCCCGCCCAGCCCGGGCGTTGCATAAAAGCCGTCCCCTGGGGCCACCATCACCGTTTCCCCGTCCACCTGCCAATGGGTGAGGAGCCAACGGGCGAAATCGTCCGAATCGTTCACGGGGAGCTTCACGATCATGTAAAAGGCCCCCTGGGGTTTTCTGAGAAGGACGCCGGGCGAAGCCGTGAGGCCCGCCAGCAGAGTGTCCCGCCGGACCTGGTACTCGGCGCGGATGGGGTCGAAGTAGGAGGGATCCATGCGGTAGGCCGCGATGGCCCCCACCTGTTCAGCCGTGGGGGGGCAGAGGCGCGCCTGGCCGAACTTGAGGACCGCGTCCATCACGTCACGGTTCCGGCTGATCAGGGCTCCCACGCGGGCTCCGCAGGCGGAGAAGCGCTTTGAGATGGAGTCCACCACGATGACCCGGTCCGACATCCCATTGAGCTGAAGAAGGCTCGTGTGCGTGGCGCCCTCGTAGGTGAACTCCTTGTAGACCTCATCTCCGATGAGGAAGAGGTCGTACTTTCTGGCCAGCCGGGCCAGCCCTTCCAATTCGTCCCTGGTGAAAATAGTCCCCGTTGGATTGTTGGGAGAGCACACGAGCATGGCCCTGGTCCTGGGCGTTATGGCCGCCTCGAAGTCCTCCAAGGGAGGTAGCTTGAAGCCGTCTTCGGCCCGGGTGGTCACGGGCACCACCGTCAGGCCCGCGAGGGTGGCGAAGCCGTTGTAGTTCGTGTAAAAAGGCTCGGGGACGATGACCTCTCCGCCAAAATCTGCCACGGCGGCAAACGCGAAGGAGATGGCCTCGCTCCCTCCCGTCGTCACGAGAACATCGCCCGGTTCGATACCGATGCCGTACCGGGAGAAGTAGTCCACGATGGCCTGCTTCAGGTCGGGAAGGCCGTCGCTCGGTCCGTAGCTGAGCACGGGATCTTGGTAGTGCTTGAGAGCTTCCCAGTAGGCCGCCGGCGTGGCGATGTCCGGCTGGCCAATGTTGAGGTGGTGGATCGCCAATCCGCGCCGCCTCGCCTCCACCATCAGGGGGGCGAGCTTGCGGATGGGCGAGGCCTGAATGGTCAACGCACGCTGAGAGAGTTTCATGGGACCTCCGTGGCCTTGGAGGGGAAGGGGCCTAACCGGGCATCACCCCCCTAAAGGTTTATTTTGCCACAGGCACAGGCCGGAATCTACGCAGGCGCTCATCGCATCACTCAATTCCCTGGTCGTCCAGCCTCACGCTCTCATGGGCACCGCGCCGGAAGCGGCCGCCCTTGGCGCA
>JBBIKI010000010.1:0-32392 GCA_037445535.1 Acidobacteriota bacterium
CGTCCAGCCTCACGCTCTCATGGGCACCGCGCCGGAAGCGGCCGCCCTTGGCGCAGGAGGCGCGCTGGGCTAACATGGCTCGTGGACAGAAACGGAGCATTCCGTGAAAAGGTGGCTCGTGAAGGCTGGTGGACCGGTTTCCGATTCTCCCAGCTTTTCAACCGGGAAATGCTCAAATATCTCGGACCAGGCTTCCTGGTCACCGTCGGGTTCATCGATCCGGGTAACTGGGCAACCAACATCGCGGGTGGCTCTCAATTCGATTACACCCTGCTGTGGGTCATCACCCTCTCGACCCTCATGCTCATCCTCCTGCAGCACATGGCCGCCCACCTGGGTATCGTTACGGGGGAGTGCCTCGCGGAAGCCTGCAGGCGCTGGTTCCCTGTCAAGCTGAACCTCTGGGTCGGCGGGTCCATCATGCTGGCCTGCGTGGCCACGGCTCTGGCCGAATTTCTCGGGGCGGCCTATGGCTGCCTCCTCCTCTTCGGCTGGCCCCTCTGGATCTCGGGCATCGTTTCGGGAACCGCCGTGCTGGCCCTCGTGGCCGTGCAGAAGTACGAACAGATCGAGCATCTGATCATCGCCTTCGTATCGGTCATCGGTTTCTGCTACCTTTTCGAACTCTGGATCGTGAAACCGGACTGGGCCCTGGCGGCCCGATGCGCCTTCGTTCCCGGCATCAGCTCCAAGAACATTTTCATCGCCATGGGCATGCTGGGTGCCGTGGTGATGCCCCACAACCTCTACCTGCACTCGGAGGTCATCCAAAAGCGGAACTGGGTCGCAACGGATCCGGTCCGCAAGCGGCAGCTCCTGAGGTACGAGTTTCTGGACACCTTGCTGGCCATGGGGGCGGGCTGGCTTATCAACTGCGCCATGGTGGTCGTGGCGGCGGCCGTCTTTTTCCGCCACGGGATCGTGGTCACCGATCTCCTCCAGGCTTCCCAGACCCTTCAACCCTTGGCGGGCAACCTGGCCCGCACCCTCTTCGCCATCGCCCTCCTGTGCGCGGGAATCTCCTCCTCCATCACGGCCTGTCTCGCGGGGGGAACGGTCTTCACGGGGTTTCTCGGCAAGGAGATCGACCCGCAGAAGATCTGGTTCCGCGGGGGGGTCCTGCTGACCGCCGTACCGGCCATCCTGATCCTCCTCCTCCAGCGCGATGCCTTCACGACCCTCATCTGGAGCCAGGTCGTCCTCTCCATCCAGCTTCCCTTGACGGTTATTCCTCTCATCTGGCTGACCCGGAGCCGCAAGGTGATGGGGGTTTACGCCAACGGCCGCACGGAGAACACCTTGCTCTACATCACGGGCGCCGTTATCATCATCCTCAACATCCTATTGCTTCTGGACTTTTTCGGCGTCACATTCTAACGGGCGGCGGAGAAGACGGCATGCGGACGGTCATCTTGGGCGATGTTCACTTGGGCTCGCCCCTATGCAGAACAGCCCTGTTGCTGGAGGTCCTCGACAAGGTCCCCTTCGACCGCCTCATCTTGAACGGGGACATCTTCGACGACCTCAACTTTCGGCGCCTCAAGGAGCGTCATTGGGCGGTGCTTGAAAAGGTACGCGAGCTCGCGGACACACGCGACGTCGTGTGGATCTCCGGGAACCATGACGGGGCTCCCGAGGCGCTCAGCCGCCTGCTGGGCGTGAACGTCTTGATGGCCTACACCTTCAAGTTCCACGGTGACAAGGTTCTCGTCGTCCACGGGCACGAGTTCGACAAATTCCACCACGCCACCCGGGGCTTGAACAACCTGCGGAACGTCTTTTACGGGTTCGCCCTCTGGTTTGACGTCCCCCGCAAGACCGCCATCCAATGGGTTCAAAAATCCTCGACCATCTTTCTCCGGGCCACCGAGAAGGTCAAGAAGAAGGCCGTCCGGAAAGCCCTGGCCATGGGAGCACGCTACGTGGTCGTGGGGCACACCCACCACCGGGAAAAGGCCGAACTGGACGGGGTCACGTTCTTGAATCCATCTTCCTGGCTCACGTTCCAGCCTGCTTACGTCCTCTTCGATGACGTCCGCGACTCCCCTGAACTCGTGCCCGTGGGCCGCCGCAAGCGGCGCCCCCTCCACGACGCGGTCAGGCTCAGGGCCCGTCTTACGGGCCGCAGAGTGTCAAGGCGCGCACGGAGGTGACCGTTCCTCGCAGCGCCTCGCGGGCCTCCGCAGCCTCCAGGCCGCCCCGCCCATGGTGTATACTCTCCCGGGCAGGTCCCCATGTTCATGAAGAGCCAGATGGTCGGCAAATACCGCATCGATAGACCCCTGGGCAACGGGGGCTTTGGAGCCGTCTATTTGGCCGAGGACACCATGATCGGCAAACAGGTGGCCCTCAAAGTTCCTCACCGCCAGAACCAGGCCCTTGAAGAACTTGCCGCCGAAGCCAAGCTCATGGCGCCCTTGAGCCATCCCAACATCGTGTCGGTCCTCACCGCCGAGCGTGACGGGGAGGGGATCTTCTTCATCGTTATGGAGTACGTGGAGGGCGAGTCCCTCGCCGAGCGCCTCACGCGCGAAGGCCAAATCGAAGAACCCCAAGCCGTGGCGTGGTCCATCCAGATCTCTGACGCGGTGCGCTACGCCCACTCCAAGAATCTCCTGCACCGCGACCTAAGGCCCAGCAACGTGCTCCTGGCCCAGGACGGCACGGCCAAGGTCGTGGACTTTTCCATTTCCCGCCTCCTGGAGCGCGACCCCTACGCCTCCACGCGCATCGGCTCTCCCCCGTACATGGCTCCCGAGCACTTTCAGGGCCGGGCCACCTTTGCCTCGGATCTTTACTCCATCGGCGTCATGATGTACGAGATGGTCACGGGAGTCCTCCCCTTCTTTGATCTGAACCCGTCCCGCATCGAGGAGTTGGTGGCCGCGGGCCGGTTCACCCCGCCGAACCTCAAGAACCGGAAGGTAAGCAAGGACCTCAGCGATATTGTCCAGAAGGCCATGGCGCGCGACCTCTCCCAGCGGTACCGATCGGCCGAAGACCTGCTTACCGATCTGCGGCATTTGCGCGCCACGCCCCGGCGCGAGCGGGAACTCACGGACATTCGCCAGCGCATCGCCGCCCGCGAGCAGCGCGCCGAGGGATTCTGCTTTCACTGCCGCCGTCCCCTGCCCAAACGGGCTACCACCTGCCCCTTTTGCGGGCAAAAGCAGTAAGTCCATGGTGAAGAGCCTCACTGCCGGTTGCGCGTAGCGCGGCCCCAGGCTTATCCTGCAAGCATGATGGGATGGGTCCAGCGGCTGACGGCCTACGTCTTGAGCGAAGTCCAAGGATCTCGGCCGGCGCGTTTGGCGCAGACGGCAGCCCAGGTCCTCTACCACGTGGGACGCAAATCGTGGGAAGACCACTTCACGCGGCGCGCTGCGGCTCTTTCCTTCTTCACCCTGTTGAACTTGTTCCCGCTGGCAGCCTTAATCCTGTTCATCCTGAGCCACTCCTTGCTGGTTCAATCCAATGTGGAAGCCATTGAATCGGCCCTCGTGGAGCAGCTTGTCACCCCCGCCGCCCAGCAAGTGGTCATGGACCTCTTCGACAGCCTCTCTAAGAACCTGTCCGTTCTGAGCAAGGGGGTCTCGGGCGCGGTGGCCCTCGCCGTGCTCCTCCTCCTGGGCAGCTCACTCATTCTTCTCGTGGAGAGGTCTCTCAACGAGATCTGGCGTTCTCCGGGAGGGAGCGGCGGGAGCTTCCTGGCGCGTGTTGCCCTCCTATGGATGGGGGTAACCCTCCTGCCCCTGCTGGTGGCGGCTTCCTTCGCCCTTTCGGCCCACTTTAAGAAAGGGATGCCCCATTTTTACTGGACGGCCCACTACCTCCTGCCCTACCTGGTGACCTTCGCCGCATTCTTCGCCCTGTATTGGTTTATCCCGCGAGTCCGCCTCGGCTTTCGGGCCGTGGCCTTTTCGGCCCTCTTGGGCGCCGCCTTCTGGGAGGCCGCCAAACAGGGCCTAAGCGCTTACGTACGCGTGATCTTCAGCCAGAGCGCCGTGGAGAAGCTCTACGGCTCCCTCGCTCTCTTTCCCATTGGAATGGTATGGATATACTACTCTTGGGTGATCGTGTTATTCGGAGCCGAGCTGGCCTACGTCCTTCACCACCGGCATAGGCTCCAGAGCGAGGCACGATTGCGGCAGGTCTTGGAGCGCGGGTTCACCCCCCTCTCCCGAAGGGCCGCCGTGGCTCTCCTCATGGACCTTCAGGATGCCTTTGATCAGGGAGCTGGGGCCGTGCGTCCTGCGGACTTGACGGGCCGCTACCAGCTCCATCCCGAGCAGGTAGACCGTTGGCTCGGAGCTCTCGAGCAGGGGGGATTCCTGGCCAGAACGCCCTCGGGAGCTTTCGTGAGCGTGAAGCCCGCCCAGGCTATCCTGGTTCGCGACGTGGCGCGGCTCCACGCAAGGGCCTTCGACGCGGCTCTAACGCTGGCCAGACCGGATGTTCGTTCTTGGGCTCACGAGGAGGAGGAGTCTTTTCTGGCGGCCTTCGGGGACAGGACCCTCGCCGACTGGTCCCCTTCCTCACCGGAGACGCGGCACGCTCCGCCTGTTCAAGCGACTGCCAGGCGTCCCGCCTGACACCTCTAACCCTCGCCTTCGGCCCCGTGCGTCTGATAGAACCTTCCCCTCGGCTCATAGGCTTCAATGGTGGACGAGGTCTTAGAGAGGCCGCGCCCCTCGAACCATGGAAGCAGCGTGGCCAGGAGCAGCTTGACTCCTGCCGTGCGCAGGGCGGGAACGCTCCTGTCCAGTTTGAGGACCCAGCCGTCCGGGGCCTTCGCCAGGAGCACCGAGACGGTCTGGCTCAGCCGCCCTTCCACCACGAAATACCTGAGAAGGAGCACGTCGCGGTTGGTCCCGAGGTAAGACTCCAAGAACTTGACATGAAGGTCCTCCTCCGGGACCGAAAAACAGAGGGCCGGAGGCTCGCACCAAGCGGCCCCCATGTCGATGTTTCCCCTGAATTTGACGTGAGGCATGAGGACTCCCAGAATCAGGTCTTCTGATAGACGAAGTAATGCAGAGGCCGCCCCTCCGCCATCCACTTTTGCTCGTACCGGGTGCGCACGGAAAGGGGGGACTCGGCAAGCCACCGAGCTTCGGGGTGGCGGCTGGCCAGCGACCCAACAGCAGCCAGGGCATCGGACGCTTCATAGGCGTAGGGCACATCGTCCGTGGCGGCATAGAGCAGTCCGCCCGGCGCGAGCTTGCGCGCCACGATGTGGAGGAACTCTTCCCTCAACAAGCGATTGCGCGCGTGGCGGGCCTTGGGCCATGGGTCCGAGAAGTTCACCGTCACGGACGCCACGGACCCCTCCGCGAAGGCCAAGTTCATGAGGACGTAGGCGTCCCCCACCATGGGCAGGACATTGCGCAATCCTTCCACTGCTAGAAGCCTCAGCAGCCTCCGGTGGCCTTCGCCAAACCTCTCGATTCCCACGAACCTGGTGTCAGGGTTGAGGCGAGCCATGCCCGCGAGAAACTCTCCCCCGCCGAAGCCCACCTCCACGGCCAGTGGGCCTCCAGGAAGGATGCGGTCCCAGGCTACGGGCAGATCCTCTTCCTTCCACCAGTCGCCCATCAAGAGCCTCACGGGGTCGAGGCTCCCCGGGCACGGGAAGGACGTATCCCGGGACGGCGAGGCGGGAGATCCGCTCATGAGTTCGGTTCGGCCCGGGCGCCCGCCTTAAGGCCGGCCCACGGAATAGTAATTGAACCCGGCGTCGCGGACGTCTCGCGGGTCGTGGAGGTTGCGCAAATCCACCGCAAGGTGGTTCTTGAGGCATCGCTTTAACCGGGGCCAGTCGAGCTGTTTGAATTCGTCCCACTCGGTGGCGATAACCAGGCCGTCGGCTCCCTGCGCCGCAGCATAGGAATCGGGATACACCTTCAGAGCGGGAAGCTCCCTCAGGGCGTTCTCCGCCGCCGCTGGGTCATAAGCCTGCACCGTGGCTCCCGCGTCCAGCAGAGCGGCGGCGATCTTCACGGAGGGAGATTCTCGAATGTCGTCCGTGTCGCTCTTGAAGGCCAGACCGAGGAGGGCGACGGTCTTGCCCTTGACCCCGCCGAAGGCTCGCTCGATTTTGTTAAGCGACCGCTGGACCTGGTCCTCGTTGGCCGCCACGGCGGCCTCCACGACGCGCAGGGGCACCTTGTGCGCCTTGGCCACGTCCAGGAGGGCCCTTGTGTCCTTGGGAAAGCACGAGCCCCCATAACCGGGACCCGGGCTCAGGAAGCGCGGTCCGATGCGGCTGTCCATGCCCATGGCCCGGGCCACGTCCATGACGTCCGCACCCACCTCTTCGCAAAGCCGGGAGACCTCGTTGACAAAAGAGATCTTGACGGACAGGAACCCATTGCTTGCGTACTTGATGAGTTCCGCGCTTACCCGGTTGGTGATCACGAGGCGGATGCTCTTGTCCGTCTGGTTTTTGTACAGGCGCTTCATGATCTCCAGGGCCTTCGGGTCATCGCACCCAACCACGATACGGTCCGGGTTGGTGAAGTCGGAGACGGCCGACCCTTCCCGCAGAAACTCGGGATTGGAAACCACGGCGAAGCTGTCCTTCGAGTGTTTCTCCGCGAGAATAGCCTCGATGCGCGACCCCGTGCCTACCGGAACCGTGCTTTTCGTGACCAGCACCTGATAGCCCGTGTGATTCTCCGAGAAGACGCGCACGGCGTCGAAGATGTAGCGCATGTCGGCGCTGCCGTCCGGGAGGGGCGGCGTCCCCACGGCGAGGAAGACCACCTCCGCGTCGCGCGCAGCCGCCGCCACGTCGGTCGTGAAGCTCAGCCGTCCCGCATGCACGTTGCGGTGCACCACCTCCTCCAGGCCCGGCTCGTAGATGGGGATGCCGCCCGCCAGAAGCACGGCGATCTTGCTCTCATCCACGTCGGCGCACACCGCGTTTAGCCCTAAATTAGACAGACAGGCACCTGTCACCAAGCCCACATAGCCCGTCCCGACGACCGTGATCTTCATGGATTTTGCTCCTTCTGGTACCATTGGATGAACGCCTTGAGCCCCTCCTCCAAGCCCACCTTCGGCTCGAAGTCCAGCAGCCGTCTGGCCTTGGCGGTGTCCGCTTCGGTCCGGAACACGTCCCCTGGCGGCACGGGCTTTTGCATGATGCGCGCCTCTTCCCCCAGAAGGCGCTCGATGGTCTGGATAAGATCAGCGAGGGTCGTGGTATGGGCCCCGCCGATGTTGATGATTTCGTAACCCTCCACCCGCTTCACGGCCTGCGCCACGCCTGCCACGATGTCATCGACGTAGGTATAGTCGCGGCGTGTGGAGCCGTCCCCGAAACGCTGGATGGGACTCCTCTGAGATATGGCGCGGACGAACTGGTAGATGGCCATGTCCGGCCGCTGCCTCGGCCCGTACACGGTAAAGAACCGCAGCACGTAGACGTTCAACCCGAAGAGGTGATGATAGGTGTGGCAGAGGACTTCGCACGCCTTTTTGGTGGCGGAGTAGGGCGAGACGGGCCAGTCCGTGGAATCATCCTCGCGAAAGGGGGCCTTCGCTGAATTGCCGTAGACGCTCGAGGTGGAGGCGAAGACGAGCCGCTTAACCCCTCCCTCCCTCATGCCCTCAAGCACGTTGAGGGTAGCCCCATAGTTCACGTCGAGGTAGGCCCTGGGCTCGGCGATGGAGCGGCGGACCCCGCCGCGGCCCGCGAGGTGGACCACGCAGTCCCAGCCCTGGGCCATGAGCGACGTGGTTGCGGCCGCGTCTCGAAGGTCCAGCTCCATAAAGGAGAAGCCCTCCTTCTCCTTGGCGGCGGCCAAGTTCCTATCCTTGGCGCTCCGCTCGTAGTAGGGATCGAAGTTGTCCACCCCCGTGACCCCACAGCCTTCCCGCAGGAGGGCCTCGCAGAGGTGCGACCCGATGAATCCGGCGGCGCCGGTGACCAAAACCTTCATGGCGACGGGTTCCTCTCCTCCTTGTCCTTCGCTGTACGGGCGGCCTTCTCAGCCTTGCTCTTCAGGTACCATCTCACGAGGGAACTCTGACGGATGCCGTCGGCGACGGCGGAAAGAGAATCATACACCGAACGGTCATTCACGAGAGCCCCCACGGTTCCCTGGCCCTGATCGATTTTCTTCAAGATGGAAGCAAGGGAATCGCTCATGGAGAGAAGGTTCGAGGCCAGGTGTTCCCCGTACTGCTCATCGATGAAGAGCTTGTAGCCGAGGGTGCCCGGTTTCTGAAGGCTCGCGGCCACTTGGGCCAGAGTGTCGGCAGTCTTGCCGAGGTTTTTCACGATGCGGTCCCCTTCGCCCCCAGGCTTCAGGAGAGCACCGGCCCCGCCCTTGCCCTCCTGGAGGTCCTTGAGGATCTGGTCGGTCCGGTGCAAGGCGTCGGCCAGGTCTCCCGCCGTTTTCTCTCCGTAAGCCCGGTCCACCAGGAGCTTGCCCGCGAAGCCCTGCCCCCCTGCCATGGTCGTGGCGATCTTGTCCATGCTCTCGCCGATGCGCTGGAGCTGGGCGATGGTGGTCTTCCCCACCTCCGGGTCGTTGAGCAGCCGCGGAATGGCGCCCTGCCCCTTGTTGAAGGCGCTGATGAGCTGGTTGAGGTTCTTGGACAGCTCGATCGTGTTGGTGATCACGTCCTGGGCGCCCCGGCCAAGAGCTTCCAGGTTGATGGTTTTGTCGATGGGAATCTCGTTGCCGGGCAGGAGGTTGGGCTCGTCTGATGCATTGGGCGGCGTGGTCAAGGCCAGGTACTTGTCGCCCAAGAGGCCCAGGCTCCTGAGGGTGGCCCGCGTGCCCGTCCGAATGCGCGGGACGAGGTCCGAGCTGATTCGGTACTGCACCATGACCTTCTGGTCGTCCGTATTCTTGGGGAAAGTGATGCTGGAGATGAAACCAACCTCCACGCCCTGGAACCAGACTCCGCTCCCCTCTTTCAATCCCGCCGCGTCCGGAAACAGGCTGTAGTACTCCACCTTCCGCTCGAAGAGCTTGTGGCGGCTCGAAATGCCCACGATAAAAAGGGCTGCCACCACGAGGGCCAGGGCCGTCACGATGCCGATGCGCAGGGCGCGGAATTCAGGATTCGGATTCATTGGGTTCCCTTCCCTCGATAAACCCCCGGAGCATCGGATGATCGGCGCTCCGGGCCTCCTCGGGCGTTCCCACGAAAGCCATCTTCCCCTTGTGGAGGAAGGCCACCCGGTCCGCCACGCGAAACATGCTCTGGATGTCGTGCGTCACCACGACGGAGGTGACGCCCAGAACGGACTGCATCCTCTTGATGAGCCGGTTGATGGAATCGGAGGTGATGGGATCGAGGCCCGACGTGGGTTCGTCGTAAAGAATGCAACGGGGCTCCATGACGATGGAGCGCGCCAGCGCCACCCTCTTGCGCATCCCTCCCGAAAGATCCGACGGAGAAAGATCTTTAGCCGCTTCCAGCCCTACGAGGGAGAGTTTCTCCATGACCCGCCCCTCCACGCCGGCCTCGTCGCAGAGTTTGCGCTCTCGCAGGGGAAAGGCGACGTTGTCGTAGACGCTCATGGAATCGAAGAGGGCGCCCCATTGGAACATGTAGGAGACGTGCTTGCGAACTTCCATCCACTCCGCTTCCCGGGCCGAGGTCACGTCGTTCCCCTCCACCAGGATGTGGCCCTTGTCGGACTCAAGGAGTCCGATGGTCAGTTTGAGGAGGACCGATTTTCCGGTGCCCGACCCTCCCAAGATGACCATGGTCTCGCCTCGCATGACCGTGAGGCTCACGCCGTCCAGCACGTGATTATCGCCGAACCGCTTGTGGATGTGGCGATATTCCAGAAAGGCTTCCATGTCAAATGGCCAGGAAGAGCTTGGTGAGGAAAAAATCGGAAATGAGGACTACGATCGAGGAGAGAACCACCGTGTCCGTCGTGGCCCGCCCCACCCCGTCGGCGCCGCCCTTGGCGTTCATGCCGTTGTAACAGCCGATGAGGGTGATGAAGGCCGCGAAGAAGACCGTCTTCCCCATGCCCGAGATGAGGTCGCTGAACTTGAGGAGCTTGAAGACCTGCGTGATGTAGAACCGGCCCGAGATCTGCAGGGAGAAGGACGAGATGAAGTAGCCGCCGAGAATGCCCAAGGCGTTGGCGAGGAGCACGAGGACGGGCAAGGCCAGGACGAAGGCCACAAGCCTGGGAATGACCAGCTTCTTCACGGGGTTGGCCCCGAGAGCGCGGAGGGCGTCGATCTGCTCCGTCACCTTCATGGAGCCGATCTCGGCCGTTATGCCCGCTCCCACGCGGCCGCCTACCATGAGCGAGATGAGAACGGGGGCCAGCTCGCGGGTCATGGAGAGGGCCACCACGCCGCCTACGTAGAGCTTGGCGCCGAACGCGGACAGGGCATAGGCGGTCTGAAGGGCAAGGACCATCCCCATGAAGACGGCTGTGATCAGAACGATGGTAAAGGACTGGACCCCAAGAAGGTCCAACTGGTACAGAATATCCCCCCAGTCCCAGGCCGACGTGGCGGCCGAGCGAGCCGTCTCCCTGGCGAGCAGAGTCAGCCCTCCGAGATACTCAACCCCCCCCACGATTCTCATCCGGCGCCAGTCCACTCGTGCCTCCGTGTAAAAAAAGCATAGCCTTTTGAGGCCTTACCGGTCAAGGACTCGGAGCCATAGGAGCTAGGGCCCCGTGACAAAGGAGCTGGGTTAGTGTAATCTTCGTTCATGAAACCGAAGGAATGGGGGCCAGAACCTCAACTGGCTAGCCTCATGGAGATCCTGGACCGGCTGAACATCGGCATGTACCGCAGCGACACCGAAGGCAACATCACACACATGAACGGCGCGGGCCTCCGAATCTACGGCCAATCCTCTCCCGATTGGAGCCAGATGAACACGCGGGACCTCTCCGCGGATCACCGGGATTGGAGCCGCATTCGGGCCCAAATCCAGGAGTACGGCCACGTGGCGGCCTTTGTGGGCCAAGCGCGAGCAAGTGATGGCTCGATGGTCTTTCTTGAGATGAGCATCCGGAGCTTGGTCGACCAGGAGGGCACCTTCAGAGGAACGGAGGGCGTTTTCAAGGACGTGACCGATGAAGTGAACCGGTCCCGCGAGGAGACCGCCTTGGCGGCATCCATCCAACAGGCCAACGAGCGGCTGGTTCAATTCTCGTCGCTTCAGGAGGATCTTCTCTTCAGCCTTTCCCACGACCTCAAGACCCCCCCCGTGGTCATCCAGGGCTTCGCCGAACTCCTCCTCAGGGGCCGTTACGGAGCGCTGAGTGCCGAGCAGGAGAAGCCGGTCCAGACCATCTACCGCAACATCCTTTCCCTCTCCGACATGGTGGACCAGCTCCTGGACTTCTCCCGTATGTTGCGCAATGTCCATGCCCAGCCCTCGCCCAAATCGCTGGTCCAGGCATGGAACGACGTGCGTGAAGGGTTCGGACGGACGGGCTACGTGATGGCCTCCTTCAAGCCATGCGAAGTGCATGGACATGACGCCGTGAAGGCGGACCACACAGGATTGGCCTACACCCTCCGCAACATCGCTCACAACGCCCTGCGCTTCGCGCGCCCGGGGACCGCCATCTCTTGTCAGATTTCCCGCGACGGGGCCCACGTATGCCTCGCCGTGGACATCCCGTCTCTCCTGGAAGACCATCCCTCCCTGCAGCGCCTCTTGGACAGCCTGTTCCAGCCCTCCTCCGCGGCCCAGGCGGAAGCCGGCCTCACGGGCCCCGGCCTTGCGGCGGGCCGTTACCTGGCAACGCTCATGGGGGGCGACCTCCGATGCGAGGAATTCCCCGGGGACAGGGGGCGCATCCTCCTCAGGCTCCCCGCCGCCAGCGCCGGGGCCTAAGCGACCTGCTAAGCACGCTTCGATAAGACGGCGCAGGGGAGTGCGAACGTACGAGGCTGCGCAGGGCGCCTAGGACGCCAGAACCACCCTCAAGGGGCCTAGGGAAGCCTCCTGGAAAAGGAGGACGACCTTTTGCTTCACCAGTTCCAAAAGCGCGAGGAAGGTCACGACGAGTTCCAGGCGGCTCGCCCCTTCCGGGAAAAGCTCCTGGAACAGGAGTGATCCGTGGACGCCGAGCTGGTCGAGGACGGCGTTCATGCACGCCACGAGGCTGACTTCGGGGGCATATACGAGCCGCTCCTTGCGGTCGGCCGCTCTGCGAAGAACCCGTTGTAAGGCATCCAGCAGATCGTAGAGGTCCACTTCCAAGGCCGCCGCGTCCGGGTCCCACCCCCCGGGAAGAGCCCCTTCCTGGCGGCCGAACTGGGCGCTGGAGACGGACTCGGCTTCCAGAAGGAACTTGGACAATTCCTTGAACCTCTGGTAGGCCAGCAACTGGTCCACCAGGGGCTGCCTCGGGTCATCCAGCGCCTGGGCCCCCTCCTCGGCGGCGGGCGGTGGGAGGAGCATCCTGCTCTTGATGAAAATGAGGGTGGCGGCCATGAGGATGAAATCGGCGGCCACATCCAGATCCAGGTCCCTCATTCTGGCCAGGTGCTCTTCATACTGCCTGCAGATGAGCGCCATGGGGATGTCGGCGATTTCCAGCTCGTTTTTCTGGATGAGGTAGAGGAGGAGATCCAGGGGTCCCTCGAAGACGGGAACGACGTACCGAGGCGCCTTGTCGTGCCCAGCCTCTTCCCCTGCTTCGACGTGCGCTTGCAGTTCAGGCTCCACCTGGCCCCCTTTGAACCAAGTGTACCCCGAAGGGCTCCAGAAGCGAAGCGCGCTGAACCCGCCGCGCATGCCGCCAGCAGCCCCCGCGAGAGGGGCCGTGGGACCACCCGTCCTTGACCGGCCTCGCCAGGCCCCGTAGAATCTGGCCACGGAGGTGGGGATGGACGCACAGCTTCGGGAGCTCCAGCGGAAGGTGGATTCGGAAGCGGCCTCGATGGTCCGGCTTCTGGAGGAGATCGGCCGCGTCATCGTGGGCCAGGGCGCCCTGCTGGACCGCCTGCTCATCTGCCTGCTTTCGCGGGGGCACGCGCTGGTGGAGGGTGTCCCGGGCCTGGCCAAGACGCTGGCGGCCAAATCCCTGGCGGGAGCCACGTCGTGCGCCTTCCAGCGCATCCAGTTCACCCCCGACCTGCTCCCCTCGGATCTCGTGGGCACCCTCGTCTACAACCCGAAGGAAGCCTCCTTCGAACCGAAGAAGGGGCCCATATTCACCCAGATTCTCCTGGCCGACGAGATCAACCGGGCCCCCGCCAAAGTCCAGTCGGCCCTCCTCGAGGCCATGGAGGAGAGGCAGGTGACCCTGGGCGGAACCACGTTCCCCCTTCCTGAGCCCTTCTTCGTCATGGCCACGGAAAATCCCATCGAGCAGGAGGGGACCTATCCCCTCCCCGAAGCCCAGGTGGACCGTTTCCTCATGAAGATCGTCATCACCTACCCCACGCCGGAGGAAGAACGCGGGATGGTGGAACGCATGTCCACGGGAACACGCCCCGCCGTGTCGCCGGTCATCTCCGTGGAGGACATCCTCCGGGCCCGCGTTGTCGTGGACCAGCTTTACGTGGACGGCCGCATCAAGGACTACGTGGTGCGCCTCATCCAGGCCACTCGCCACCCGGCCCGGTTTAAGGTGTCCGCGGAGGGCTTTATCAGGTACGGCGCCTCCCCCAGGGCGACCCTCTTCCTCACCCTCGCCGCCAAAGCCCACGCCTTCGTGAAGGGCCGCGCCTACGTCACTCCCGAGGACGTGAAGGCCGTGGGCATGGACGTCTTACGGCACCGGCTCATTCTCACCTACGAGGCGGAGGCCGAGTCCATCACCGCCGAGAGCCTTCTGGCCCGCATTTTCGAGAGCGTGGAAGTGCCGTAAAGGGAGTGAGGAGTGACGAGTGAGGAGTGAGGAGCAGGCAACAAACAAGGCAAAGAAGGGCCGCTCAAGCGCCGGAGTGGAGCCGTTGAAGCCGCGCGCCCTCCGCGCCAGAAGAGTGCCGTGGCCCGGTGAGGCGCTGCGGGAAAGGCCATGGCTTGGTTTTCGGGAGGTTCCATACTCGCTCACTCCCTCACTCGCTCACATGCTCACTGCTATCCCATGCTAGACATCCAGGAAATCCTCAAAAAGGTCCGGCTCATCGAGATTCGCACCAGAAAGGCCGTGAAGGAGGTGCTGGCCGGCCAGTACCACTCCGCCTTCAAGGGCCAGGGCATGGAATTCGCCGACGTGCGCCTCTACCAGCCGGGGGACGATTACCGCGCCATCGACTGGATGGTGACCTCCCGCACGGGGGAACTGCACGTGAAGCAATTCGAGGAGGAGCGCCAGCAGACCCTCCTCTTCGCCATGGACGTGAGCGGCTCGCTGAGGTTCGGAACGGCGGGCCGCCTCAAGAGCGAAGTGCTGGCGGAAGCGGTAGCCCTCTTGGCCTTCTCCGCCCTCCGAAGCCAGGACCGCGTAGGCATGCTCCTCTTTTCCGACCGGGTGGAGCTCTACATCCCGCCCCGAAAGGGACGCGAACACATCCTTCGCCTCATCCGGGAGGTGATGTACTTCGAGCCCAAAGGCCGGGGTACGGATTTCTCCGCCGCCTTCTCGGCACTCAACCGCCTCATCCCTAGGAAGGCCACGGTCTTTCTGTGCTCCGACTTCCTGGCACCGCTGGGCCGCGGACTCCCCGTCCTGGCTCGCAGGCACGACGTGACGGCCCTTTTCGTGGAGGACCCCGCGGAGACCGTGATCCCCGCCTCTGGCTGGGTGGAGTGGATGGATCCCGAGACGGGCCGCAATGGATGGTCGCGGACCGCTTCGGCGGAGCTGCGGAGGCGCTTCCACGAAACCCGGCTCAGGCAAAAGCAGCTCCTCCTCCAGTCGCTCCTGCGCGCGGGTGTTCCCACCGTCAGCCTGGAAACGGGAGCTGACGTTCTCACGCCGATCGTGGCCTATTTCCGCGGTCGCGGCGGGAGGCATGCGGCGTGAGAGCGGCTTCTTTCGCCTTAGCCGCCGCGGCCCTCGCCTCCACGCTCCTCGCCGCGCCTCCCGCGGAGCCCCGGCCTCAACCCTTGACGGCACGCGTGGCTCCCGGCGTCTACCATCTGGGCAACCTCGTCCCTCTGGAAATCAGCGCTCCCCTGAACACTCCTGCTTTCTATGTTGAGGGCGACTTGACCCAGGGCGCCGACTGGGGAAGTGCGCGCATCTCGAACGTAACCGCTGTCACCCCGCAAGCCTTTCCTGGAACGCTTGTCCTCAAGGTCCAGATCCAGGTCTTCGCCACTGGAACGGTTCACCTTCCACCCTTGCCCCTGACCATTCGCACGGGTGACCGAAAGCAGGCCTACCTTCTCACCGTCCCCAACTTGACGATCCAGGCGCTTCTCCCTCCTGGCAACCAACCGGAGCCGCCCCCGGCCGCCCTGCTGGGCTTGCCCAGGCCCGTCCCATGGGGGTGGATCGTCCTCGGGATCTCCCTCCTTCTCGCGGCCATCCTCGGGGTCCTGGCCTATCTGAAGCGCAGGCGGCACCGTCCCCCCGCCGCCAATGAGCCTCCGTCCCTTCGGAACACGGACCCGGACCGCTGGATCCGTGAAGAAGTGGACCGCCTCTTCCGGTCGTCCATGAATCCGGAGGAGCGTTACGGCACCCTCTCACAGCGCCTTAGAGACTACCTCGAACTCAAAACGGGACTTCCCTACCTGGAGTGGACCACGAGCGAGGTTCAGGCCGGTCTTCGCCAGATGCGACACCTTTCCCCCGAGCGGGCCACCGATCTCATGGGTATCCTTTCGCTGTGCGACTGGGTCTGCTTCGCGCGCTACTACCCTGAGGCCCGCGAGGAATCGGACACCAGGGAACGGGCCCTCCGGTTCACGGGCGCCGTGGCAATCCCGCCTCCCTCCAAGGAGGGCGCCGCATGACGGCCTTCGTCTTCCGCCAGCCCGCGTGGCTCTGGCTCCTCCTTTGCGTCCCAGTCCTCATGGCTCTCCGCCTATGGGCCCTTCGCCGCGCCCGGCGCGCCCTTCCCTATCCACCCGCCGCCCTCCTCGAAGCCCTTGGCGGACGCAATCCTTGGTTCCCATGGGTCTCCACGTCCTTGCTGGGCCTGGCGGTCTGCGGGATGGTTCTGGCTTTGGCCCGTCCGGCGGCCCGAACGAGCAGAACCACAGTGACCACGGAGGGGGTGGCCATCATGCTCGTCTTGGATATTTCCGGCTCCATGGTCGCGGAGGATTTCAAGCCCCACAACCGCATCGACGTGGCGCGCACCGTGCTGGCCGATTTCATACGCCGAAGGCCCGACGACCGCATCGGGCTAATCACCTTTGCCGCCATGCCCTTCCTTCGTTGTCCCCTCACCTCGGATCACAAGGTGCTCTTGAACATCGTGGCGGACCTCAAGGCCGTGAACCGTCCCGAAATTGACGGGACCGCCATCGGTGACGCCCTCGTGGCGGCGGGAAAGAGGCTCCTCGCCGCCCCCGAGAAGAGCCGGGTGGTGATCCTCCTCACGGACGGGGAGAACAACAGGGGCCAGTTCGAACCCCTCCAGGCGGCCCAGCTCCTCGCCTCCCACCTAATCCGCATCGATGTGGTAGGTATCGGCAGCAACGGAGTCGTGCCCTACCCCGTTCTGGACGCGGAAGGAAACCGCTCCTATCAATACGTACATATCGGATTCAACGAATCGGCTCTCCAGGCTCTGGCCAAGTCCAGCGACGGCGTGTATTACAACGCGACCGACACCCAGGGCCTGGAGAAGGTCTTTGATGCCATCGACAAGCTGGAGCGCAGCAGAGTCAATGCGTCTGCCTACGTTCGGTACCGCGACTACTTCCTCTGGCCGCTGGGCTTGGCCCTGCTCTGTCTCGGGGCCGAGGCGTTCTGGCGCCTGGGCCCGGGGAGGGCCCTGCCATGACGCCGTTTGCGAACCCCTTCGGCGTCTGGGCCCTGTTACTCATTCCCGCCCTGATCGCCTTCGCCCTTGCCATGCGCATCAAAGGCCACCGCGAAGCGGCCCGGTGGGGGGGGAAAACGAACCTACGAGTCTTAAGCATCCTTCCCGCCCCTGAAATGGACGTCCTGCGCCGTGCCTGCCTTTGGGGCGCCCTTCTTCTCGCCGCGGGGGCCTTCGCCAGACCGCAGTGGGGCGAGGTGGCAGAAACGATTCATAAGACGGGCCTCGATGTAGTTCTCCTCATGGACACGAGCCGGAGCATGGCCGTCAAGGACATTGCCCCCACCCGCCTGGACCGGGCCCGCCTCGAAGCCAAGTCCTTCCTGGATGCGGATCAGGGCGACCGGGTGGGCCTCGTGGCCTTTGCCGGAGTCCCCGTCACCCTTTCACCCCTTACCGAGGATTCGGCCGCCATCGGCATGCTCCTGGACATCTCCGATCCCGACCTCATTCCAGCGCAGGGCACAGACATCGGAAAAGCCATCGCGGAGGCCATCCGGCTCTTTCCCCAGCCCCGTGACCGCGACCAGGTGATCCTCCTGTTCACCGACGGGGAGGACCAAGGGACGGACGCGGTTGCCGCCGCGCGAACGGCGGCCAGGCTGGGCATTCGCATCTTCTGCGTGGGAGTGGGAACGGCGGCGGGCGGTCCTGTTCCCGGCTTAAACGGCCAACCCATGACGGACCCTTCCACGGGCGCCCTCGCCGTGAGCCGCCTGGACACCAAGGCCTTGTCCCAGATAGCGGCCATCAGCGACGGCCGCTATTGGACCCTGGCGGGCTCCGGGAGCGTCGTCCCCCAGATCACCGAGGAGCTAGGGCACCTCAAGCGCAAGGAGTATGCCTCCCGGTCCCAGGCCATGCGGCAGGACCAGTTTGCCTGGTTCCTGGTGCCCTCTCTCTGCATGCTCCTGCTCGCCCTGGTTTTGCCCGACCGCCGCGGCGCTCTTTCCACCACGCCACCGGATCAGCCTCGGTCCAAGCACGGAACCATCGCGGCCGCCCTCCTTTGTCTAGGGCTCGCGGGTGCAACCTTCCATGCCCAGTCCGTCCAGTCCCTCGCCGAGAGCGCCCGGGCCGCTTATGCGTCGGGCCGTTTTGAAACGGCGCTGGAGCTCTACCAGAAGGCCCTCCAACAGGCCCCTTATCCTGCCCTTAAATACCCCCTCCACTTCAACGCGGGCACGTGCTTCCTTGCCCTCAAGCGACCCCAGGACGCCGTGAACGAGCTTTCTTTAGCCATGGCCGGACCCGATTCCCTGGTCAAGGAGCGCGCTCTCTACAATCTGGCCCAAGCCTTTTATGCGGGCAAGGACCGAAACCGGGCGTTGGCGAGCCTCCAGGCGCTTCTCATTGAAGATCCAACCAATCGGGATGCGCAGCTTCTCTACGAATGGATATTACGTCAATCGCCTCCTAAGCAGCCCCCTCCTCCTCCGGAGCAACCTCCGCCTCAGACGAAACCGCCCGATGTTCTGGAACAGCTTCCCATGCCTCCCGCAAAGGAGCTTCAGGATCAAATTCGCCCCCCCGACACACCGAGCCCCGGCATGAAACCCTGGTAGATAGCTGGCTTGACTGGAACTGGCTTCGGGGAACTTGACAACCGGGATATCATCGCATATATTCATGCTGTGAGGTGTTGATATGGTTTCCCACACGGGGAAATACGCGTTGAGGATTCTTGGCTACCTTGCCGATCACCCTGGTCAGTGGATACAAGGCGGGCAGATCGCACTCGAAACCGGAATCCCGTCCAACTATCTTTCCAAGATTTTAAATCAGTTGCGCAAGCGGGGCTTCGTCCTGAGCCATAAAGGCTGGGGAGGGGGTTTCCTGTTGAAGGAGGACATGCGGCATGCCTCCATTTCCGAAGTGCTTGATCTGTTTGATGGGCAGCGGGATGACCAGGAATGCCTCTTTGGCCTTCACAAGTGCGATGCCGCCAATCCCTGTCCCCTTCACACTCACTGGGAGCGCATTCAAGCCCATTATAAGGAGATGCTTAGCGCCACGTCCATCGCCGACCTGAGGACGGTGAAAACTTCATGATAGGGTGAGTCCCCTTTTTTTTATTCATCTCTACGCATCTTCGCATCCGTTGATGTGTTTAGACCAAACCATAAGGAGTCATCCATGCATCCCGCCATCGAAACCCTCATGACCGAACACCGGCTCATCGAACAGGTCCTCGGATCCTTCGAAGCCTTCGCCTCAAATCTGCAAAACGAAGCCGAGGCCAGCCGCCAGACGGTTACGGATTACGCCGATTTCTTCCGCAATTTCGCGGATACGTGCCACCACGGCAAAGAGGAAGAAAGGCTCTTCACGACCATGACGGAGTTCGGCTTCCCCCGCGAGTTCGGCCCCATCGCCGTCATGCTCTCCGAGCACGCGGAGGGCCGCGCTCACGTGAAGGCCCTGGCGGAGATCGGCGAGCGCCACGGCGCCCTTTCCGGGGCCGAGAGAGCCGCCGTCATCGAGCATGCCCGCGCCTACGTCCCCTTGCTTCGCGCCCACATTGTGAAGGAAGATAACATCCTCTATCCCATGGCCGCGCAAACGATCCCGGAAGACCGCATGAACGCCTTGGGCGCCTCATTCGAGGCCTTCGAGCAGGACGTCATGGGAGGAGGAACGCACGAGGCCTTTCACGCGCTGGCCGAGCGCCTTGTGGACCAATACCCGCCAGACCCGGCAAGCATGAATGCAGGTTCGGCATGCGCAGGGTGCGCGGGACACATGTAAGCGTTTCGGTCCATGAGCGGATCGTTTTTAAGCGAGGTGTTCAATGCCTGAATCCGAAATGAGAGTTGAGGTGCCGCTTTCTCCGTGGTGGCGCCAGGGCGCCATTCTGGTGATGGTGATTGGATTTTCGATCTTGTCCTTTATGACGGTTCAAACCTACAAACACGCGCCTCCCATTGCCGACGTGTTCAAGGATCCGTCCGGCGCCACGGTGATGACGGGCGCGGAGGTGCTCAAGGGCCAGGATGTCTTCCTCAAGTACGCCCTCATGGAACACGGCACCCTCTGGGGCCACGGCGCCTACCTGGGGCCGGACTACACCGCCGAGTACCTGCACCGCCTCTCCGAAATCTCCCGCGACACCGTTGCCCAAGCGCGCTTCGGCAAGGCCTACGACCAGCTCTCCCCTTCCGAGCAGGGAGCCGTGTCCGCTGAAGTCAAAGCCTCCCTTAAAGAAAACAGGTACGATGCCGCCACCAAAACCCTTGTGATGAGCGCGGGGGAGGTGGCGAGTTTTCAGATCCAGCAAAAGGAGTGGGGCGACTATTTCACGAAGAAGGACGCTGCCCCCGGCCTTCCCGAGAATTACATCAAGGACCCGGCGGACCAGAGGGCCCTCACGGCGTACTTCGCCTGGGCCACCTGGGCCGCTTCCACGAACCGGCCCGGCCACAACTACACGTACACCAACAACTTTCCCTACGACCGCGCGGCGGGAAACAGGCCCAGCACGCAGGCCTACGTCTGGAGCGCCGCGAGTCTCGTTTCGCTGCTGGGTGGCCTGGGGCTCATCCTTTTCGTCTTCGGACGATTCAACTATCTGGGGTGGGGAGGCGCGCGCGGTGACGCCGCCACCCACCTCACGCCTCCCGTGAAGCTCACCTTGACCCCGAGCCAGTGGGCCACGGGGGCATACTTCGCCGTGGTGGCCCTGCTCTTCCTCCTGCAAGCCTTCGCGGGCGGCGGCCTGGCGCACTACCGCGTCGAACCTGGGGCTTTTTACGGCATTGACATCACCCGGTTCCTCCCCTACACCCTTCTGCGCACGTGGCACCTCCAGCTCGCCATCTTCTGGATCGCCACGGCCTGGGTGGGAGGAGGCCTCTTCCTGGCCCCCATGGTGGGCGGCAAGGAGCCAAAGGGGCAGAAGCTCGGCGTTTATGCCCTCCTTGGCGCCCTCGCCCTGGTGGTTTTCGGGAGCATGTTCGGGGAATACTTGGGCATCAACGACAGGCTCGGATCCCTCTGGTTCTGGCTGGGGCACCAAGGTTCCGAGTACCTCGACCTGGGGCGCTTCTGGCAACTCCTGCTGGCGGCGGGGCTGCTCTTCTGGCTTTTCCTCATGTTCCGGGCACTCAAGCCGGCGTTCAAAATCCCGGGCAAATCGGAGCTGGCCTCGCTGTTCCTGTACGCCGCCGTGGCCATTCCCCTCTTCTACGTGCCCGCGCTCTTCTATGGCGCGCACACCAACTTCGCCATCATCGACAACTGGCGGTTTTGGATCATCCACCTGTGGGTCGAAGGCTTCTTCGAACTCTTTGCCACGGTCCTCGTGGCGGTCATCTTCCATCAGCTCGGCCTCGTGTCCGTACGCAACGCCACGCGCATCGTCTACCTGGACGCCATCCTCTATCTGGCCGGAGGCATCGCCGGGACGGCCCACCATTGGTACTTCACGGGACAGCCCGCCATCAGCATGGCCATCGGCGCGTGCTTTTCAGCCTTGGAGGTGGTTCCGCTCACCCTCCTTACCCTCGACGCGTGGGACTTCATCCGGCTTTCCAAGGGAACTTGCTCCGACTGCGGTAAGGAATTGGCGGGCGGCCAGACGTGGGCCATCTACTTCCTCATGGCCGTGGGAGTTTGGAACTTCGTTGGAGCCGGGATCTTCGGATTCCTCATCAATCTGCCCATTGTCTCCTACTTCGAAATCGGTACCACGCTGACGCCCAACCACGGCCACGCCGCCATGTTCGGCGTCTTCGGGATGCTGGCGCTGGCGGTCCTGGTCTTCTGCCTGCGCGCCATGCAGACCGACGCTCTTTGGGCGAAAACCGTGCGCTTCGTCCGGGTGGGCTTCTGGGGGCTCAACGTGGGCCTGGCGCTCATGATCGTCCTGGATCTGTTCCCCGCGGGCGTGCTCCAGCTGTGGGACTGCGTCGCTCACGGCTACTGGCACTGCAGGCGGCTCACCTACACCATGTCGGGCATGTTCCATACGCTCGAATGGGTCCGCCTGGGTGCCGACATGGTGTTCCTACTCTTCGGAGCCCTTCCCCTGGTTCTGGGCGCGCTCTTCGCTTTCTTCAACCGGGACGCGGCTCACGACAGGGCCTAACCGTCACAAGGAGAACCATATGGCTGACACCTATCCCCTGGCTGTAGACCTCATGGCGAGCGTCCAGTTCGCCGAAAGAGGCATCGTCAGCAAAACCCTGCACGAATCGCCCTTCACCAAACTCGTGCTATTCTGTTTCGAGCCGGGACAGGCCCTGAGCGAACATGCCGCGCCCTTCGAGGCGGTCATCCACGTCCTTCAGGGCACGGCCGGCATCAAGCTCGGCGGTGAGGTGTTCGCGGCGAGCCCGGGCTCTCTTTACGTCATGCCCGCGGGCCTGCCGCACGCGGTCACGGCAAAGGAGCGCTTCGTCTTCCTCTTGACCATGAATCGCGCGTCTCAACCGGTGGGCATTAAGGCAACGTAGGTCCGTTCACGCTCTCTCTTCCTGGGGGCTCCACGGGCGAGCCTCCGAAGGGAGATGGCCCGGAGACGGTTTCGCGAGGAGGGGATCATGAAAACGTTCTGCTCCATACTGGCCATGACGATGGCCACCACGGTGGCGGTGACCTCTTGGGCAGTGGCCCAGCCAGCGGCCGCGCCGGCGTCCACCTCGATGGACAAGCTCATGGAAGGCGTCTCCCCGGAGAGCAAAGCATGCATCACGTGCCACGAGACATCTTCCGCCCCCCTGGTGGTCCAGCAATGGGCCGTGAGCCGCCACGCGCAAAGCGGCGTAGCCTGCGTTGAATGCCACCAGGTGGACAAGAGCCGAAAGGACGGTTTCGAACATTTCGGCCAGTTCATCTCCGTGGTGGTCACGCCCAAACAGTGCGGCATCTGCCACGACCAGGAAACCAAGGAGTTCGAGGCGAGCCACCATGCCCAAGCGGGGGAAATATTGGGCTCTCTGGACAACATTCTCGGCGACGTGGTCGAAGGCCGCCCCGCAGCCGTCAACGGCTGCGTGAAGTGCCATGGAAGCGTCATCAAAGTCGTCAAGGACGGAAAGCTTGATCCCACCACGTGGCCCAACGAGGGCATCGGGCGAATCAATCCCGACGGCTCAAAAGGATCCTGCTCCGTCTGCCACAGCCGCCACACCTTCGACGCGTCCATCGCGCGCCAGCCCGAAAGCTGCGGCTACTGCCACCTTGGACCGGACCATCCCCAGTCGGAGATCTACGCCGAGAGCAAACATGGGGTCACCTACCGCACCCTCATCGGGCAGATGAACCTGGGGGCGAAGTCGTGGGTGCTGGGTAAGGATTACAGCGCCGCCCCCACCTGCGCGACCTGCCATATGGGAGCCACCAAGGACATGCCCGCCACCCACGACGTGGGCACCCGCCTTTCCTGGACCCTCCGGCCCGAGGTCTCCATCCACCTCGCCAACTGGGAAGCCAAGCGCGCCGGCATGAAAAAGGTGTGCATAAACTGCCACGGCGCAAACTGGGTCAACAACTTCTACGTCCAGTACGACAGCGCCGTGGACCTTTACAACACCAAGTTCGCCGAACCCGCCAAAACCGTCATGGCCAAGCTCCAGGCGGCGGGCAAGCTGGGCCCCTCCCCCTTCTCCCAGAAAATCCAGTGGACCTACTTCGAGCTCTGGCACCACCAGGGCCGCCGCGCCCGCATGGGCGCCTCCATGATGGGCCCCGACTACGTCCAGTGGCACGGCTTCTACGAGGTAGCCAAGACCTTTTACAGCGAGTTCCTGCCTGAGGCGGAGGCGCTCCTCCCCGGCGTTACCGCGGATGTCACGAAGAGCGACGCCAACCTCTGGCTTCAAGGGCTTTCCAAGGAGGACCGCGACAAAATCCAGCAGTATTACCAGAAGAGGTACGGCGAGTAACAGGCTGACCGAAGAGCGGCCGCCGCCGAAGGAGAGTTCGCGCAGGCTCCCCTTCGGCGGTTCGCTCCAGCCGGCCCCTCTTGCTCGGGTTGATGGCCAGCCTTCCCCTTGTCACGGCGCGCCGCTGGGGTTAGCCTGCGAAGCGTAAGGGGGCAACGATGGTCAGTCTCACGGCGTTTGGGGCGGCGGAGGAGGTCACGGGGAGCAAGCACCTCCTGGATACGGGCCATGCGCGAATCCTGGTGGACTGCGGCGTCTTTCAAGGCCACCGGGAGGAAGCGCGCCGCAAAAACGAAACCTTTCCCTTTTCCCCCTCTTCCCTCACGGCTTGCGTGAACACGCACGGACACCTGGACCACTGCGGGAACTACCCGTCTCTCATCCGCCAGGGTTACGAAGGAGACATCCTCGCCACATCCGCCACCCGGGACATCGCAAGCCTGGTCCTCGAGGACTCGGCCCGGATTCAGGCCTACGATGCCCGCTTTCTGGACAAACAGCAGCGCAAGCGGCCGCGTATCTGGCGGAAGGTCTTCCCGCCCCTTTACGACAGCGCGGACGTTAAAGAGGCAATCTCGCGGTACGTAACGGTGGGCTATGGACGTACCCGCGACATCGCTCGCGGCGTGCGCGCCACCCTTTACGATGCGGGCCACATCCTCGGTTCGGCCCTGGCACGGTTGGAGTTGGATTCGGGGATCGCCGTCGGCTTCACGGGAGATCTGGGTAGACCGGGCCTCCCCATCCTCAAGGACCCGGCCCTTCTGCCGCCCGTGGACTACCTGGTCTGCGAGAGCACATACGGAGACCGGCTCCACGACCCCATTGACACCGCTGAAGAGGAGCTCGCTGAGGTCGTCCGCCAGGCGGCGGAAAGCGGCGGGAGGGTCATCGTGCCCGCCTTCGCCGTGGAGCGCACCCAGGAACTGATCTATTTCCTTCACCGGCTTCATGACGCGGGCCGCATCCCCGCCATGCCCGTCTTCGTGGACAGCCCCATGGCCGTCTCCGCCACGGCCATTTTCAAGACCCACGAGGACTGTTTTGACGTGGAGGCCCTGGAGTTCATCGAGCGCGGTGAGAGCCCCTTCTCCTTTCAATCTCTTAAGTACATCACGGACGCGGCGGAATCCAAGAAGCTGAACGACCTGTCCATGCCTTGCGTGATCATATCCTCGGCGGGCATGTGCGAGGCGGGGCGCATCCAGCACCACCTCCTCCACGGCATCGGCGACCCCCGCAACACTGTTCTCATCGTTGGATTCATGGCCCAGAACACCTTGGGCCGGGCGCTGGCGGACCGGCGGCCGGAAGTGACCATTTTCGGAGAACGGCACCCTCTGCGAGCGAGGGTCAAGATCATCAACGCATTCTCGGCCCACGCGGACTACCAGGAGATCGGCCGGTACATACTGGCTCTCAGCCGGGACAGGCTTAAGGGGGTCTTCCTGGTCCACGGCGAGCCTTCCGCCCAGGAGCACCTCCGAGAGCACCTGGTATTCCTCGGCGTGCCGGCCGTCTACATCCTCAAAGCCGGCGACCCGGTCACCCTATCCTAGGGTTCCATGGCTGGGGAACCTCGGCTCGCCTCCACGGTCTAACCGGTTGGAGGTGACCTGTGGCCCTCGTTTTGGTATATCCTTGGACCATGGACGAGCGCGGGCCCACTGACAAGACCATGCCTCGCGACTGGGACGCGGACGCCGCCGGCGTGGCCCGGTTTCAAGCGGGAGACGAGGCGGCCTTCGAGGCCCTGGTTCGAAGCCGGGAGAAGGAGGTCTACCGGACCGCTCTCCGCATCCTTGGCGACCCGGAGGACGCCATGGAGGCGTCGCAGGAGACATTCATCCGCGTCTTTCGCTCCCTGAAGGGCTTTCGCCAGGATGCCTCCTTCAAGACCTGGGTGACGGGCATCTGCATCAACGTGTGCCGCACCATGGTTTCAAGCTCGGCGGGCCGGATGAAACGAAGGAGCACGGGACTCATCAAGGAGAGCCGCGCGGACGGCGACGAGCTTGACCCCGGCATCCCTGACCGGGCCCCCGATCCCTCCGCCATGGCGCTGGGTTCCGAGTTGAGGCAGGCCCTCGCTCTGGCCCTCATGGCGCTGTCGCCCGAACACAGGGAGGTCATCGTCTTGAGGGACATCCAGGATCTGGACTACAGCCAAGTGGGGCAGATTCTGGACTGCCCCGCGGGAACCGTAAAGTCCAGGCTGTCCAGGGCCAGGGAAGCCCTGAGGCGAGCCTTGGAGGGCCTTTGGCCATGACGTGCGACGAGATCCGGGCCATGCTCGACCGGGAGGGCGGCCTGACCACGGGCGAGGCCCAGGACCATGTGCACCAGTGTCCCGCCTGCCAAGAGGCCTGGGCCCGCTGGCAGGCCGTACAGCGCGAACTCAGGGCCATGGGCGACGAAGAGACCCCGCCCTTCCTGCACTCGCGTCTCATGGCGCACGTTCAAAGCGCCGCCGCCCAAGAGAGCGGAAGCGGCACCTGGCTCTTCGGCCTAAAGAAGATCTGGGCCGGACCGGTTGTCGTCCTCTTCATCGGGCTCCTGCTCGGCGGATTTGGCCTCCTCCAGATCCTCAAGCCCAGGGCCCCTGCTCCCGCCGCCTCCGTCGCCCAAACTCGGTCGCGGTCCGAGGCCAAGCGTTTCCCCGCGGAGTCCGCAAGGGACGAGGCGAAGGAGGTTGCAAAGACGGGCGAGCATCCCGCTTTTAAAGCTCCCGGACCCTCAGCCCCCGAAGAGGCCAAGGCCGCGCCTAGAACCAAGCCCGTGCCGGAGGCGGCTGGAGGACCCAAGCCCGCCGAAACCTCCTCCCTCTTTGCGCCCAACCCCTCGGGCGAGGCGGCCCCTCCTGAATCGTATCGGCCCCTGAGCAACCGCACCGTAGAGCCGCCTTCAAGGGAGGGCGGCGGCGAATCCCTGGCGGACCCTGGCGCGGACCGGCTGTCCAGCTCCCAGCGCGCCGAAATGGCCGCCCCCCAGAGCGAGGAGCAAGCCCCCGCCGAGGTGGTTTGCACTTTGAGCCCCCTCTCTGGACCGGGCCCCTTCATCTCGCTCCAGCTTCCCGCGGAAGCTGCTCCGCCCTCGGGCGGCGTCTGGACGCTCATTCTCTCTCCCGGTGGAGGCCTCCGCGTCCAGGACGTGCAGGGCAAGGCCGTGTCGGAGCCCGGCAAAATTCTTATGGAGGTTCTTCATCCCCTCCACGTCCCGCCCGGGTCCTACAGGCTCAAGCGCATCAGCTGACCAAGCCCAGGTGATCCTTGCGGGGTTGGAACCGTTGGCCGCCGCGGTGGTCTCACTTCCGTAAAGGAGGCCACCATGAGCCGGAACCACCTTCTCGCCGCCCTTGCCGTGATCCTCGCAACCTCGGCCCTCCCCCCCGGGGCGGCCGAACGAAACGGGTTTAGCCTCAGAGTCGTGGTAGACGGTGTCCCCCGAACGGAGTACCCCGCGGAAGGAACGGCCTACGTCGAAGCGGTCAGGGGACGCGAGTACGAACTGGCCATCACCAATCCCCTTCCCTGCCGCGTGGCCGTGGCACTTTCGGTGGATGGGCTCAACACGATCAACGCCAAGCGGTCGGACGCGCGGCACGCCTCCAAATGGGTGCTGGGGCCGTATGAAACGGTGACCATTTCAGGCTGGCAGATCAACGGCGCGGAGGCCCGTAAGTTCTTTTTCACGGGCGAGAAGCAATCCTACGGTGCATGGCTCGGCGAGACCCGGAATCTGGGAGTGATCGAAGCCGCCTTCTTCAAGGAGAAACCCGCGCCTCCTCCCCGTCCCATCCTGGTGCCTCCCATGCGGAGCCCTGCACCCATGTCCGGCCAGGGAGGCATGGAAGGAGGCGTGGAAGGCGGAGTTTTAGGAAGCGTGGAAAGCCGGTCCAAGGCAAACACGCAAGCTGATTCAGCCTTGCGGTCCCAGGCCGAGATGAAGGCGGCCCCCTCGCCGGGGCTGTCGAACGATTACGCGGCCACCGGCATCGGAAGCAAGACGGATCACGCCATCGAGTGGGTGAGCCTGGACCTGGAGAGGCGCCCCAGCGCTGTCGTACGAGTCCGCTACGAGTTCAGGCCTCAGCTCGTGAAGCTCGGCCTCCTCCCTGCCCAGCGGCCTTGTCCCGATCCCCTTGAGCGCCGGGAGCACGCCAGCGGCTTCTCCAGCACCTACTGCCCGGATCCTTATGGCGGCAGGCCTTGAGAGCCCAGCCCGAACGGGGACGACTAGGTACATGAAATCGAGCGGGGCGGGGGCTTCTCCCGCCCCTCCCTGTGTCCTTAGGACGCACCTGCATGGTGCAGATGCTTCTCGGGTCCAAAACAAAATCGGGCCACTTCCAAAACGAAGAGCACAGCGCCCACGCCCTATCGGCGGGCTCATGAGGGAGGGATGCGGAACTTCCTGATACGGTAGAGAAGAACGTGGCGGGGGATTTTGAGGGCTCTCGCCGCGGCCGATTGGTTCCCCCCGCTCTCGCGCAGCGCCTTCACGATGGCAGCGCGCTCCTGTTCCCACAGGCCCGCCGGTTCCTCCGGGCCGGCCGAAGCGAGCGAGGCCGTCTCCCCGATGATCTCCTGGGGAAGGAGGTCCGCGGTGACGCGCTGCCTGGGGTGGAGAACGGCGAGGCGCTGGCAGAGATTCTGGAGTTCCCGGATGTTGCCCGGCCACCCATAGGCGCTCAGCCGGCGTTCCGCCTCTTCTCCCATCTCCATCTCGCCTCCGCCAAAGCGGCGGTAAAAATCCTTAAGAAGGATTAGGGCATCGTCTCCCCGCTCTCTCAGGGGTGGAACGCGAATGGTCAGCACGGCGAGGCGGTAGTAGAGATCCTCTCTGAAGAGCCCCTCCCGCGCCATCGCCATCAGGTCCCTGTGGGTCGCCGCCACGAGGCGAACATCCACGGCCACGGGCCCCTTGCCCCCTACGGGTTCCACGACGCGCTCCTGGAGAGCCCGAAGGATCTTGGCCTGGAGCGGCGGCGCCATATCCCCGATCTCGTCCAGAAAGAGCGTGCCTCCCTCCGCCTGCCGAAACTTGCCGGCGTGGTCCGCCACGGCGCCCGTGAAGGCCCCTCTGGCGTGACCGAAGAGTTCGCTCTCCAGGAGGTCAGGCGCCAGAGCCGCGCAGTTTAGGGCTACGAAGGGCCCGGCCGACCTGGGCGATAGGGCGTGCACGGCGCGCGCCGCAAGCTCTTTTCCCGTGCCGCTTTCTCCCGTGAAGAGAACCGTGGCCGTCGTGGGACCGGCCTTTCGGATGAGCCCTTTCATGGTCTCCACCGCCGCGCTCGCACCCATGATGGCCTCCAGAGGATGCTGCCGCGCGAGATTCTGGCGAAGCTGGCGGTTCTCCCGGCGCAGGTCTCCCACCTGAAGGGCCCGTTCGACCACCCTAAGGAGCGTCTCGCGGTCCACGGGTTTGGTGAGGTAGTCGAAGGCGCCCTCGCGCATGGCTTCAACGGCGTCCTGAATGGTGCCGTAGGCGGTCATCACGAGGACGGGCAGGTCGGGGTTAAGCCCGCGTGCTTCTTTCAGCAGCTCCATACCTCCCGAGCGGGGCATGCGGACGTCGGTCAGCAGAAGGTCCACTTCATGCGCCGCCAGGGCAGCGGCCCCCTCCTGGCCGTCCCCGGCGCCCATCGTCTTATAACCCGCCTGCTCCAAGTGATGGCAGAGGATTTTCCGCAGGTTGGCATCGTCGTCCACGACCAGAATCACGGAACTCACGAGGAGACCTCCCGGGGCTCGCCCGTGGGAACCCGCAGGGTGAAGACCGCACCGCCTTGCGGCTTAGACCTTACCGAAAGGCTTCCCCCGTGGCCCGCCGCCACTTGCCTCGCAAGAGGAAGCCCCAGGCCGGTCCCATCTTTTCGCCGGGTGAAGAAGGGCTCGAAGATGAGGTCTTCCTCTCCAGGCGAGATGCCGGGGCCCGAATCGGACACTTCATAGTCCACCCAAGCTCCTCGCACCCTGCACGACCCGTGGACCGCGCCTCCCTCCAAGCACGACTGGACGGCGTTGCGGGCCAAATTGACCAGGGCCTGTCTCAGGCGGTGCGGGTCGATAAAGACCGGATTCACACCTCCCTCTCCCTGGAGCTCCAAGCGCACGCCCCGGGCCTCCGCCAGGGGCCGAACCGCTTCGAAGGCCGCGGCCAGAAGAGGGCCGGCTGAAACCTCCTCACGGTCAAGGGAGATGGGCCGGCTGAGATCAAGGAAGTCATCTACGACCCGGCCGAGCCTGCGGCATTCCTCCGACAGGATATCGAAGAAAGGCCGGTGGGGGTGATCGGCCGGGAAATCCTCGGCCAGGATCTCCGCGGCTCCCTGGATGGAACCGAGGGGCGTCCTCACTTCATGGGCGATGCCCGCGGAGGCCCGCCCCAGGGCGGCCATGCGTTCAGCCGATGCCAGCTCGTGTTCCAGGCGCTCCTTCTTGGCCCGCTCCCTGTCCTTCATGTCCACGAGCGTTCCAGCCAATGCGCCTATGGACAGGTAGAAGACGATTTCCACGAAGTCCGCGTTAGATAGAAGCGGCCCCTGGAAGCGCAGGGCCAGGGGAAGGACTGCGGCGGAGATCACGGCCCCCGTAAGGATTCCACCGCGCAAGCCGAACCACAGCGCGCCCAGAATGATGGGGATATAGCAGAGACGGCGGTGGAGATCGGTCTGATGGAGCGCCTGGTGAAGCCATGCGGGCATAGGCAGGATCATGTAGTGCATGGAAAGGGTCACAGACAGAATGCCCAGGATGATTACGCTCCGGATCACGTTACGCCGCACGGCGGCCTCCCTTCATCCCACGAGCCACTACACCTATCAGGTTTCTACATAACGCTGTACATTATTATACATTCCGCCTGTGTACTATGCTACAGGTGTGCTTCCTTCCTGGCCTTTTCATTCTGAGGAAACCGGCGCATAGTTGGCCCATGGTCAGGTACCTTTCGCCTGGAACCCCTGCCCCGACAGCCTTGCGTTTCTGCTCGTTTCCGGTCCGAGGGGGGAAAGGGGTCCTCTCGTCTCCGCCTTGGCCCGATTCCTGCAATCGGGATGCCGCATGAAGGTGCCTCTCGCGAGGAAGGAGACCATGCACCGGCTACGTTCATTCCACTTCTTGCTGATCTTCCCTCTGGCGGCTCTCGCGATCCTGGCAGCCCCGGCATGCGGTGCCCGCGCCGAGGACCCGCTCCAATCCCTTGCCCAGCGTGCCCTGAGGGATAACCCAGGCCTCAAAGCTCAACGAGCCCTGGTCGAAGCCGCGAGGCAGCGTGTGCCGCAGGCCCGAGCACTCCCAGACCCCACGGCGGAGCTTGAGTTCATGAACCTTCCCGTGAAGCATCCCCGACTGTCCGATGCTCTCACCACGGGAATCTCCTTGGGAGTTTCCCAGGCCCTCCCCTTTCCTGGAAAGCGGAACCTCGCGACGGATACCGCTCAACGTGACGTGGACGCCGCGCTAGCTCGCCTGCGTGCCAGTGAAGCCACCGTTGCGGCTGACGTGCGCGAGGCGGCGTACACGTACGTCCTCCAAGAGCGCCTCGTGGACGTCAACAGTGCCACCCAGGACGCCTTGAAGGCGGCGGCGGCGGCGGCTCTCGCCTCTTACAGCGCGGGCCGGGGCAATCAGGCCGACGTCCTGTTGGCCCAGAGCATGGAAACCAAGACTCTTGCGGACCGGGAAACGCTCCTGCACCAGCTCGCCGTGGCGAAGGCCCGCATGGAGGACCTTCTGGCGGGACCCGTGGATCCTCCGGAGCTGGCCGGCCTCGATCTGCCCGAGCCCCTTGGCCTTCCTCCCCTTGAGGTTCTTCTCCGCGCTGGAGACGAAGGCGCGCCCCAGGTCATCCTCTCCAAGACCCAAGCGGACCTGGCGGGTGCAAAGGCAGCGCAAGTCAAGGCCGAGGGAAAGCCCGACTTCATGGTAGGCGCCAAGTATAGGCACAAGGACATGACCATGGGCGGCGGGGATTTCGTCACCGCGTTCGTGGGCATCACCCTGCCTTTTTTCCATCGGAAGGACCGGTACGGACCCGCCTTTCAGGAGGCACTCCTCCGCCAGCAGAGCGCCCTGTCCGGTGCAGAGGAGGTGAGGAACGACCTCCGCTACCGCATCACGGAGGCCTATCAGGAGGCGGTCCACGACGAGCACGTGGCGTCTCTCTACCGGGACGGGCTCCTGCCGCAAGCGAGGCAGGCGTACACCTCCATGTTGGCGTCCTACACGGCGGGGAAGGCCGACTTCACCTCCCTGCTCACCGCCTTGACAGCGCTGTACGGCTACCAGGCCGACGACCTGACGGCGAAGGGCACGTTCCACGCGATGGTGGCCCGGATGGAAGGCTTCCTTGGCCGTCGCCTCTCGGAAACCACAACGCCCCTCGCCCAACCGGCGGCCATTTCAGGTGACCCGGGTTCAACCGAATCGAAAGGAGCAACTCCATGAAGAGAGCGTCCCTCGCCGCCGCCCTGATGTTCACCTCTCTGATCCTGCTTGCAGCCTGTTCTAAAGCTGCCAAGGAGGAGGCACCATCCCCCTCCCCGGCTCCCGCCGTCAAAGCAACCGAACCGGCACCAGCCCCAGCGGCCGCTTCCCC
>JBBIKI010000010.1:32492-49061 GCA_037445535.1 Acidobacteriota bacterium
CGGCTCCCGCCGTCAAAGCAACCGAACCGGCACCAGCCCCAGCGGCCGCTTCCCCCGCCTCCGACAAGGTCTACGTGTGTCCCATGGGATGCGAGGTGTCAGACCATCCCGGCAAGTGCTCCAAATGCGGCATGGAGTTGAAAGAGGAAAAGCGCGCCGATGTCGCCTTCGTCTGTCCCGTCTGCGGGTTCAAGGCCGCCCAGCCCGGGGCCTGCCCCAAGGACCACACCATGCTCACTTTGAAGATCGCGGGGAAAACCCTCTGAGGCTTTCATGAGACGCATCGCTGTCCCGGCCCTCCTTCTCTTGGTTCTCCTCGCGGCCCTGGCGCTGGGCGCGAGCTGCGCACGATCTGCGGGCGTGGCGGCCAAGTACCACTGCCCCATGCACCCGCAAGTTACGTCAGACAAACCCGGCGATTGCCCCATCTGCGGCATGAAGCTCGTGCCCATAGAAAAGTCCGGCCAGGGGGACAACGCGCCCGTCCTTCCATCGGCCAAGGCCGCACCCACCGCTGCACCAGCACCCCCGCCGCCGGGCGCCAAGAAACTCATGTACCGGTCCACCATGAATCCGGGTGAGATCAGCGATCATCCCGGGAAGGACTCCATGGGAATGGAGATGGTGCCCTTCGTGGTGGAGACCCCTGCGGCCAGCTCGCCTCCAGGACTCGCCGCCGTCACCATCACCCCGCGGACCCAGCAGCAGATGGGTGTCACCTTTGGCGCCGTTCAAGTGCGGCGCCTGACCAAAGTCGTGCGCACATCGGCGCTGATCGTCCCCGATGAGAAGCACCTCTACCGAGTGACCACCAAGGTGGGCGGGTGGGTGGACAAGCTCTTCGTGGACGTTACCGGGCAGCAAGTGCGCCGCGGCCAGCCGCTCCTGAGCCTTTACAGTCCCGAACTCCTGGCCACCCAGCAGGAATACCTCGCGGCAATGGCCGCATCCAAGAGCCTCCAGTCCAGCCCCGTGCCCGGAGTCGCCGACGGCGGCGCGAACCTCCTCTCGGCGGCCCGCCGCAGGCTCGAGCTGTGGGACATCTCAGAGGCCCAAGTCCGCCGCCTCCAGGAAACGGGCAAGGTCACCCGCGACATGACCCTCTTCTCGCCCGCCGCGGGGTACGTGGCCGAGAAATCCGTTCTCGCGGGCCAGCAAATCATGCCCGGCCAGCCCCTCATGACCATCGCCGATCTGACCAACGTCTGGGCCGAAGCGGATCTGTACGAATCAGACCTTCCCTACGTCAGAGTGGGCATGCCGGTGACCCTGACCCTCTCTTACTGGCCTGGCGAAGTGTTCCATGGCACCATCTCCTTCCTCGACCCCTTTCTCGATCCCAAGAGCCGAACCCTCAAGGCCCGCCTGGACATTCCCAATCCCAAGCTCTTGCTCAAGCCCCAGATGTACGGCGAAGCCAGGCTCTCGTTTGATTTGGGTGAACGTCTCGCGGTGCCCGGCTCGGCCGTCATGCGCACCGGCGAAGCCACCTACGCCTTCATCCAGGGGACCGACGGCGGCCTCCTGCCCCGGGAGGTCAAGCTGGGCGTCCGCGCGAACGGGTTTTACGAGGTGCTCTCCGGGCTCAAAGCGGGAGAAACGGTGGTCACCTCCGCGAACTTCCTGGTGGATTCTGAATCCTCCATGAAATCGGCCTTCGAGAATCTCGCGAGCCCCTGATGGCGCTCAGAGGCCGGGGAAAGGGCGCGGGGAACAAATGGGCCTCTTCTGGGTTACTGAATCAGGTGTTTCCCGATTGACGCGGACCTGGCCCAGTTGATGAGGATGACCCCATGAGCCGACTTCGACCGAAGCGCCATGTGTATGTCTTGCAGACAGCCACGGCCCTCCTGCTTCTCGCCCTGGCCGCATCGTGCGCCAAGGCTCCGGCACCCAAGGCCTCGCTCTACTACTGCCCCATGCACCCGCAAGTTACGTCAGACGAACCCGGCGATTGCCCCATCTGCGGCATGCATTTGGTCAAGCGCGGTCAGGGGGCACGGAGTGGCGCCGCGACCCCGGTCCAGTCCAGGGACGGGGTGGTGATTCCCCCCGAACGGAGGACGCAGATGGGGCTCACCCTGGGAACCGTGGAGAGGCGGACTCTCCACCGGGTCATCTGGGCGCCCTCCCGGGTCGTCCCCGACGAGACGCGCATCTATCGCATCATCTCGCGCATCGACGGCTACGTGAACGATCTCTATGTCCAGTACGCGGGACAAGCCGTGCGGAGGGATGAGTCTCTCGTGAGCATCTTCAACCTCAGCTTCCAGAGCATCCTGCAGCAGTACATCAGCGCCCCCTCCTCCGAGCCCCGGCGGGGCGTCGCGGACCCGGGGCGCCCGACCCAGGACCCCACCACGGGGGCCCTCATCCCGGATGGGGTGCGGCAGCGGCTGCGCTATTGGAACATGGGCGATGAACAGATCGACCGCATCCTCAAGACGGGGAAGCCCGAATCCTCGATCCTCCTGGTCTCCCCTTCCGCGGGATACGTGACGGAGAAGGACGTGGTGGTGGGCCAGAAGGTCAACCCGGGGGACCTTCTTTTCGTGGTCACAGATCTGAGCAGAGTCTGGGCGGAGGCGGACGTCTCCGAAATGGACGCTCCCTCCATTAAGATCGGGATGCCACTCACCCTCACCCTTCGCTCCTTGCCCGGGCGGGAGTTCGCGGGCAGGGTCAAGTTCTTCCAGCCTATCCTCGATCCTCAGAGCAAGGTCATGAAAGTCTACGCGGAGATGCCCAACCCAGGGCTGGACCTCAAACCGGGCATGCTAGGGACAGCCCACATCCTTCTTCCGGAAGAGACCGAATTGACCGTCCCGGAAGGCGCGGCCTTCAGGACCGGAGAGCGAAGCTACGTTTTCGTGGATGCGGGTTCGGACAAGATCGAGCCTCGCGAGGTGGTCCTGGGAGCGCGCGCTCAAGGCTGCTTTGAGGTCATCTCCGGGGTGAAGGAGGGCGAGCGCGTGGTCACGTCGGCCGCCTTTCTCGTGGACTCCGAATCGTCCTTGCGGGCTGCGCTCAGGGCCGGCACGGGGCAATGATCACACGTTCACAGGGAGACAGCGAGGCCATGAAAACTTTTCTCTTACCCACACGAAATGAAGAGCCAGCACGAAGATTCGCTGCTCCCATGCGCCGGTCCTCACCGTCTCGCCGCCTCGATGTGAATTCCAATGATTAGAAAGATCATCGCGTTCTCCGCAAGCAACAGGCTCCTGGTCATCCTCCTGGTGGCGGCGGCCGTGGCCTTCTCTTTTTATGCCCTCCACGAAATCCGCCTCGACGCCATTCCGGACCTGTCGGACACGCAGGTCATCGTCTACACGAGGTGGGACCGCAGCCCTGACATCATAGAAGACCAGGTCACCTACCCCATCGTCACGGCCCTCCTGGGTGCCCCGAAAGTGAAAGCCATCCGGGGGTTTTCGGACTTCGGCTTCTCCTACGTGTACGTGATCTTCCAGGACGGGACGGACATCTATTGGGCCCGCAGCCGGGTCCTCGAATACATGTCCAAGATCCAGAGCAACCTCCCGGCGGGCGCAAAGACCGAGCTTGGGCCCGACGCCACGGGCGTGGGGTGGGTCTACATGTACGCCCTGGTGGATAAGAGCGGCAAGCGAAACCTGGCGGAACTTCGCACCTACCAGGACTGGTATCTACGCTACGCCCTCCAGACCGTGCCCGGAGTAGCCGAGGTAGCGAGCATCGGGGGCTTCCAGAAGCAGTACCAGGTCACCATCGACCCCACGCGCCTCCAGGCGTACAACCTGTCCATCGTGGACGTGATGAAGGCCATTCAGGCGAGCAACAGCGAGGTGGGAGGGCGCCTCATCGAATGGGCGGGCACGGAATACATGGTGCGGGGCAAGGGCTACGTGACCTCCACGGCGGACCTGGATAAGGTGGTAGTCAAGACCAACGACAAAGGCACGCCGGTCCTCCTGCGCGACGTGGCGGACATTGCCCTGGGGCCCCAGATCAGGCGCGGTCTCATGGATTTCGACGGCGAGGGTGACACGGTGGGCGGCATCGTGGTCATGCGCCACCAGGAAAACGCCCTGAACGTCATCGAGCGCGTTAAGGCCAAGCTCGCCGACATGGAGAAATCGCTCCCTGAAGGCGTGACCATCGTGCCCACCTACGACAGGTCCGAGCTCATCCAGCGGTCCATCAGCAACCTCAAGGAAGATCTTCTCATGGAGATGGCCATCGTGAGCCTGGTCATCCTGTTCTTCCTCTGGCACTTTCCCTCGGCCATCGTACCCATCATCACCATTCCCATCAGCGTGCTTCTCGCGTTCATACCCATGTACTTCTTGGGCATCACCTCCAACATCATGAGCCTGAGCGGCATCGCCATCTCCATCGGCGTCCTCGTGGACGGAGCCATCGTGGAGGTGGAAAACGCGTACAAGAAGCTCGAGATTTGGAACCTGAACGGGCGCAAGGGTGACTTCCACAAGGTTCGCCTGGAGGCCCTTCTTGAAGTGGGTCCCTCGGTCTTCTTCTCGCTCCTGGTCATCACCGCGTCGTTCCTGCCCGTCTTCACCCTCGTGGACCAGGAGGGGCGCCTCTTCAAGCCCCTGGCCTATACCAAGACCCTCGTCCTGGGAGTGGCCGCCCTGCTCGCCATCACCCTCGACCCCGCCGTTCGGATGCTCTTCGCGCGCATGGACCCCTTCAAGGTCAAGCCTCGGTTCCTCGCTAAAACCATGGACGCCCTTTTCATCGGTACCTACTACCCGGAGGATCAGCACCCCGTCAGCCGCGTGCTGTTCAAACTCTACGACGGGCCGTGCCGCTGGGTCCTGAAGCACCCCAAGGCGGTCATCGCCTCGGCGGCCCTGGTGGTGGCTCTCACCATCCCGGTCTATTTCAAACTCGGTGAGGAGTTCATGCCACCCCTCAATGAGGGCACCATCCTCTACATGCCCACGACCCTGCCGGGCATCTCCGTGACGCAGGCCCAGCGCCTCCTGGAAACGGAGGACCGCATCCTCAAGTCTTTCCCCGAAGTGGTCACGGTCTTTGGCAAGTCGGGCCGCGCCGACACGAGCACCGATCCGGCACCGTTTTCCATGATGGAAACGACCGTCGTCCTCAAGCCTGAATCTCAATGGCGTCCCAAGAAGCGGTGGTACTCCTCCTGGGCACCCGGGCCGCTCAGGGCCGTCCTCGGCCACGTTTGGCCGGACCACATCTCTTACGAGGACCTCATCAACGAGATGGACCGCGCCATTCAAATACCGGGGAACACCAACGCATGGACCATGCCCATCAAGGGCCGCATCGACATGCTCAGCACGGGCGTCCGAACGCCCCTGGGCATCAAGGTCCTCGGCGCCGACCTCGGAGAGATCCAGCGCGTGGGCGAGAGCCTGGAGAAGGTTCTCAAAGGCATCCCGGGGACGCGAAGCGTGTTCGCCGAGCGCGCCGCCGGAGGGTACTTCGTGGACTTTACCCCCCACCGTGAAGCCCTGGCCAGGTACGGCCTCACCCTCGAAGACCTCCAGAACGTCATCGGATTGGCCATCGGAGGCGAGACCGTCTCAACGGCCATCGAAGGGCGGGAGCGCTACTCCATCAACCTCCGCTACCCCCGCGACCTTCGCGCCAACCTGGATCAGCTCCAGCGGGTCCTCGTGTCCACTCCCGGCGGGGCTCAGGTGCCCATCGACGAACTGGCGGACGTCACCATCGCCTCCGGTCCATCCATGATCCGGGACGAGAACGGCATGCTCGCGGGCTACGTTTTCGTGGACATCACGGGGCGGGACATCGGGTCTTACGTGGATGAAGCCAAGAGCGTGGTAGCCCGCGATGTCACACTGCCCACGGGTTATTCTCTCCTCTGGAGCGGGCAGTACGAGAACATGATTCGGGTCCGCCAGCGGCTGAAGGTCGTGGTCCCCATTACCATTTTACTGATCTTCCTCCTGCTATACATGAACACCAAGTCCTCCTTCAAGGCCATGGTCGTCATGCTGGCCGTCCCCTTCTCCGTGGTGGGCGCCATCTGGCTCATGTACGTCCTTGGGTACCACATCTCCATCGCCGCCTGGGTGGGCATGATCGCCCTCATGGGCCTGGACGCGGAGACGGGCGTCTTCATGCTCCTGTTCCTCGACCTGTCCTACCACGAGGCGGAGAGGGAAGGGCGCCTGCGTACCTTGCCCGAGCTCCACGAAGCCATCGTCCATGGAGCCGTCAAGCGCATTCGTCCCAAGATGATGACGGTGACCGCGGCGGCCATGGGCCTCATGCCCATCATGTGGTCTCAAGGAACCGGCGCGGATGTCATGAAACGCGTGGCGGCGCCCATGGTGGGCGGCCTCTTCACGTCGTTCCTCATGGAGCTCCTGGTCTATCCCGCCATCTACCTGTTGTGGCGGCAGCGGAGCCTCGGAAAGCCGCCCGTGGCGGTCTTGGAGCCGTGACCCGCTTCCGGCGTCTGCCCAGGGGGCTCCTCGCGGCGGCATCCCTGGCCGTGGTTGCCCTGCTGGGTTCCGCCAGGTGGATGCCCGGCTGGTACTGGGCATGGCGGACGGACAACCCCGTCCGGCGAGGAGGAGCCTTGGCCGCGAGGCAAGGATGCCTCTCCTGCCATATGCCGAAGGGCACCGCCGAAACCGCGAACCCCGGCAGCCGGTGGGGCTCCGTTCCATCCTTTTTCCGCGGCAATTTGGCCATGTACGTGGCCTCCGCCTCCCAGGTCCAAAACTTCATCGCGTGGGGCAACGCCCAGGGGAGCGAATCCAAATCTCTCCCGTCCGGTGGCGAAACCACCGCGCCATCTTCTTCGCCTCCGTTCCACATGCGTGCCTTCCGGGACCGGCTCGGCCCCGGCCAAATCACGGACCTGGCGGCTTACGTTCTTGCGGCCGACGGGTACCTCGTGCCTTCCGAGGGGCCCGTGGCCCAAGGGTCCGGCCTCTCACTCAACTACGGATGCGAGTCGTGCCATGGGGTCGGTGGATCGGGAGGAAACCCCAATCCGCGCTCCTTCACGGGAACCGTCCCAGGTTGGACCGGCCCCGACTTCAGCCATCTGGTACGTGATCGCTCGGAGTTCAGCCAGTGGGTCATGGATGGCCGCTCGCGCACCATGAGCGAAAGCCGGGCCGCGTCTTTCTTCCTGAACCGCGCCAACCTCCAGATGCCCGCCTTTCGAGGCACCCTTTCAGACAAGGACGTGGATGCCCTCTGGCAATACGTTCAGTGGCTTCGCGAACCCGGGCCAGCATCGGATTCCCCTGCCAACCACCCCCACGCCACTCCCTGACCTTTCATCCCGCCCGGAATGGACTCGCCTTCCTCGGGGTTATAGAAGCTCCCCGGCATCACAGGATGCCGTGGACTTTTCATGGAGGCTCATATGTCCAGAACTCACGTTGGAACGTTCGCGGCCCTGCTCTTTGGCGCAGCGCTGGTGGCACTCCCCGCCTTCGCCGCCGATCCTCCCGCGCCCAAGCAAATCACCGTCACGGGTGAGATCGTGGACCTCGCCTGCTACCTGGACCATGGCGCCAGGGGCATGAAGCACCAGCAGTGCGCCCTCACCTGCTTGAAGAACGGTGAGCCCATGGGCCTGCTCACCTCCGAGGGCAAGGTGTACCTCCTCATGGCCGACCACCAGAACGGCGTCCCCTTCAACGACGCCAAGACCGACGCGGCCCTCCAGGTTCAAGTCACGGGGCCTGTCGTGGAGAAGGCGGGCATCACGGGGTTGACGGTGGAGACCCTCAAAAAGGTCTCCTGACCCCATGCAGTGTCGCCACGAAGGATCAAAGCCCCGCTCCGGCGGGGCTTCTCTTTTGGCGGCGAAATCGTGTTTCCAAAGGACACACTTGCTGGGTGAATTTTGACTGAAATCCTGCTCCAAGGACCGCGATTCCCCCCAAGCCCCGGCGCGCAAGGCACTCTACCCGAAGAGGATATTGGCATTCTCCTTGCTGTTGTCTATGGCGGAAATGGAGAGGCTGCCATGACGAGTGAGCTTTGCACGATCTGCGCCTCGCCGGCCGATCCTCAACACGGAGCCGTGGTGTTCGTCTATAAGGGGCTGGAATTCCATTTTTGCTCCCTGGACTGTCTCAAAATCTTTCAGGCCTTCCCCGAGGCCTACACGACAAACGAAACTCCTGAACTGCAGAGCGTGGAAGACAGCGGATTTTAGCAGCGGCTTTGACCTTGAGGTGGCGGCCTCGCCCCGGAGACTGGCTACGGATGCCCGACGCGCTTCCCTAGAGTCTCCTCAACGATTTCCACGACGTTTCCGCCGGGGTCCTTGAGGTAAACGTATCGCACCCCGTCTCGGTGCGATCTGGCATCTTTCCCATCACCGACCGCAGGGCCTTCCACGCCGAAATGCGACGGATGGTCCCCTCGTGTCACCAGAGCAAGCGAAGCGTTCTCGAACGTGAGCAATGCCCACGTGTCATCTTGGTAGGTGAGGTCGCACCGGAACCGGGCAAGGTACCACGCCACGGCTAGAGCCACGTCCGGGACATCTACAGCCACGTGGTGGATCCGGTCCAGGTGCCGGGGATGCCCACTTTCCCCCTCGGTGCCGTTCATGGTGGTCGCTCCCACTTTCACAGGCCGAGCTCGGCCTTAAGCGCGCCTTCCAGGTTTGGAGTCAAATACGCAAAACCGGACTCGAGCACTCGTGCGGGCAAGACCTTGGCCCCGTCCAGGAGCAACGCTTGGCCCATCTCGCCGAAAGCCAGCCGGACCACGGCCCCGGGAAGGGGGGCGAAGGCCGGGCGGCCCAGTACCCGGCCAAGGGTTCGGGCAAAGACCGCTTGGGAGACGGGCTCAGGCGCCGTGGCGTTCACCGGGCCTGAAAGCGCGGGATCCCACAGGGCCGCTTCAATGATGCCGAGGAGGTCGTCGAGGGCGATCCAACTGAGCATCTGGTGCCCGCTGCCCAGAGGGCCGCCCAGTCCCAGTTTGAAGGGAGTGAGCATTCGGGCGAGGGCCCCGCCCTTGGCGGCCAGGACCACGCCGATGCGCAGGCAGACGACTCTGATTCCCGCTGCGCGGGCCGGTTCCGTGGCATCCTCCCAGGCCTTGCAGACCTCCGGCAGGAACCCCTTGCCCGCGGGTGACGACTCGTCAAGGGCCGCCTCCCCTCCGTCGCCGTACCATCCTATGGCCGAGGCCGAGACCAGGACGCGGGGCGGCCGTCCGAGTTTGGCCAATGCCTCGCAGAGCACACGCGTACCCTGCGCTCTGCTTCCGAGAATGCGCGCCTTCACCTCAGGCGTCCAGCGGCCCGCAGAGAGGCTCTCTCCTGCCAGGTGTACGACGCCGTCGAGGCCCTCCAGCGCCGCCGCGTCCAAGGTTCCAGCGGCGGGATTCCAGGCAATCTCTCCCGTTCCCGCGTTCCCGCGGACCATGGGAAGCACGTCGTGGCCGGCTCCGCCGAGGTAGGCCCGCAGATTCCTGCCCACCAGGCCCGAGGCCCCGCTGATAGCAATGTGCTGGGACCCGAGACCGCCGAAACGCGCGTGCCGAGCAAGATCACCGGCGGTCCTTCGGTGGCGAAAGGCGAACATGCGCGCCAGATCGCGATCGAGCATGCCCCCGCCCGCGAGCCGCCCGAGCGCTCCCATTGGCAGGGTGCAGGCGATGCGGTCTTCCATGGTGCATGCCCCGGCGCCGGCATCTGCAAAGCTGTGGGTGTGCACCCAGCGGGGAAAGGGACCCCTCACCTGCTCGTCCACGAACTGGCGGCCTTCCACGAACTCCCCGTGCAGCGCTTCCCAATGGAACCGGAGCAGACCCTTTCGCAGGATGAAGCTCACGCGGCTCCCCTCGCGAATGCCTTCCATACGGGCAGGCGGCTCGATGGCCTCCCAGGGCGGAATGAGGCGGTCGAAGGCTCCCGGGCGCAGGTGCCAGCCGTAGACGTCACGGGCGGGAAAGGGAAGGGCCACGCTACAGATGAAGTCCGCCACTGCTCTTCCCCCTATTCCGAAAACCGCTCCAGGTATCCTTTCACGCGGACCTTGCGCGCCGTGTTTTCAGAACTCATATACCGCACGGTTCCGAAGATGGAGCGGACGGGACCCCACGGCCTGTCGTAACGCCCCAAAGTCCAGAAGATGCCCGCCACGGAGTTGGGGTCCCGGCCGTCCAAGGCATACGTGTCGTTGAACCGGATCATGGTCTCCAGGGCGGCCCGCGGAGAGGGCGACCACTCCAGAATCTTTTTGCCCCAGAGCATCCGTAGGTAGTTATGCAGCTTTCCTTCCCGCACGAGCTGGCGCTGGGCGGCGTTCCAGAGGGCATCGTGCGTGCGTGCTCCCTCCAGGTCCTGCCGGGAGTAGAGATGCGGGCGCCTGTCCGCGCCGTGGGCGTCAAGGGTCGCCCGGGCCCATGCCGGGAGCGCTTCATATTGGTCATAGCGCTCCATGAAAGCGGCGCCGTTGAAGGCCAGCTCCCGCCAGGTGACGAGCTGATCCACGAAGGCCTCGCCGCCTGCGCTCATGCCCCACCATCCTGTCCGGCTACCCGTCGCCTTCACGGGCAGGTGCTCGGGCGACCACCCTTCGGTCCGGGCAAGGGCGGCGAAGACTTCGTGCGCGGAGATGTGGCCGAAGTGCAGGTAAGGCGACAATCCCGAGGCTCCCTCCCTGTCGGGGTGGTTCCGGTCCTCCGCGTAGCGTGAGAGCTTTTCGGCCACGAAAGCCTCCAGGTGCCTCCGCGCGGTGGCCTCGCCTCCCGGGAGCGTTGAGGGCGGTACGGCGTGATTCAGGGGAAGATGGCGAAGGCGCTCCGCCGCTCCCGAGAAGAGGCCTGCTTCGGCCGGAGGCCATCGCTCCACGATGCCCGAAGGGAACGCTTCCAGCTGGGGCAGGCCAGCCCCGTCAAGGGGATCTGGCGACGGAGAGGCCACAAGGTGGTTCAGAAGATTGTTCTGGAAGAAACGCCGGAACGAGTGCGCCGTGGCAAAGGCTCGGGGAGAGGCGCGCAAGGGCAGAATCCCGTTCGAGTCCACTGCTTCAAGGGCAACGCTCAGTTCAGCGGCGGCGGCCCTTCTCATGGCGGGCAAGAAGAAACCCGGGTGATCGTCCGCTACCACCAGGCACGCTTTCCGGGCCAGCGCCTCCAGGAGCCCCTTTCCTTCTCCCGCCTCCCGTTCCACGTAAGGGAAATACCGTGCCCCGCCCTGGGTGATGCTTCGGAGATTGGCCATCATTCCCTGGAGGAGGAAGGCGTGGAGGCGGTCGCTGGCCCACGGGTAGTCGCACCGGAGCCCTTCGAACACCAGAAGGGGCTTCCTCAGCTCCTGGGCCCGCTCTACGGCCAGCTGAAGGGCAAAGTTGTAGGCCCTCCGGCGGAAGGCCGTCATCCAGTACAGGACGTACTCGCCGTCAGCCCGGACGGGAACGCCATTGAGAAGGTTCCTTCGGAGGCCGGGAACGGGGCCGCTCGCATGGTGCATGACAGGAGTGTACGGCGGCGGGAGGAGCGGGGCAACCGGGGTATACTTTGCCGAGAGTTGAGAGTTAGAGGAATGATTGGAGACCGATGGAGTCCGGAGCAACCGCCCAGGGAGGACCGCCATGTCCTTTCACCCCCCTTCCCCGCGAACGAAGCCAGTGAAGTTCCGGTGGTTTGCCGCCGCGGCCTGCGCCGCCCTCGCTCTTTCCCTTGCCGGGGCTCCTTGGCCCGTGCCCGTCCCAGCGGACGTGCAGGGCTGCCGCGCCGCTTGCCAGGCTTTGGGCTCGCGGCTCATGGCGGCACTCGGGAGGGCCCTCAAGGAAGGAGGCCCGGCCGGAGCCATAGGCGTGTGCCGCAACCAAGCTCCGGCTTTGGCGGCGGAGGTCTCCAGGGAACACGGATGCACGATCCGGCGCACGTCGCTCAAGATCAGGAATCCCAATAACGCGCCCGACGCATGGGAACGGCACGTCCTCGAAATCTTCGCCAAGGAGGCCGCCCGTGGCCAAGACCCGGCCCGCCTCGAGTTCGCCGAAGTGGTGCATGAGAAGGGCGCTCCCGTCCTGCGCTACATGAAGGCAATCACCGTGGCGGAACCCTGCCTGGCCTGCCACGGCCAGACCCTGGCTCCCGCGGTATCCGCGGCGCTCTCGGCTTCGTATCCGGAAGACAAGGCCACGGGGTACAAGAAGGGCGGCCTCCGCGGGGCCTTTAGCGTGAGCAAACCCCTGGCCGCCGCGCCGTGAACGGAACCCCGGCTCACGACCATACATGCCGTCTCCCCGACGGCCGCGTCCTGGGATGGGCCGAGTACGGCGCGCCAGGCGGATCGCCCGTCCTTTACTTTCACGGCCTGCCCAGCTCGCGCCTCGAAGCGGCGGTGACGGAGCCCCACGCGGGGCAACTCGGCTTGCGGATCATCGCCGTGGACCGGCCCGGCTTCGGCCTCTCTACCTTCCAGCCGGCGCGGCGTATGACCGATTGGCCCGGTGACGTAGCTGCCCTCGCGGATGCTCTGGGTCTAAGCCGGTTCGCCGTCATGGGAACCTCCGGGGGCGGCCCCTACACCCTCGCCTGCTCGGCCCTGCTCGGAGACCGCGTCACCCGGGCCTCCGTCTTGTGCGGCCTGGGCCGCGTAGCCAACCCACCGTTCGCCGCCAATTTTCGCGGCTTCTCCCGCCTCGCCCTCGGCGCCGCCCGACGGGCACCGTCCCTCCTGCCCATGCTCTGCGTCCCCGTCTCGTGGGGCCTTCACACCTGGGCGGTGGATGCCTACCTCAAGCGTTTCGCCCACCGGCAGGGCGCCCTCGACAGGGCAACCCTCCTCGACCCCGCCCTCCGTGGGTCCCTCGTGGCCGCGTTCAAAGAATCGGCCCGCGCCGGCCACCGAGGACCTTGCTGGGACCTCCGGCTCGCCTCCTCTCCATGGGACTTTGATCCCGCGTGCATTCGCGTTCCCGTGGCCTTCTTTCACGGCGAAGCCGACGCCGTCGTCCCCGTGGGCATGACCCGCGCCCTGGCGGCGGCTATTCCCGGCGTTCAAGCTCACTTCTTCCCCGGCGAGGGCCACTACGCCCTGCCCGTGCGCCATGCCCGGGAGGCGCTGGAGTTTCTGGCAGCGGGCGACGCGGGGTGATTTGAGTGTGGCCCGGCGTCGCCGCCGTTCATCACTCTGAAGCCGCCCTCGGATCTTCCAGGGGCAACATTGCCCTTCCAAAATGCCGCCCGTCCCCGTCCGGGAATAATTCAACCTTAAATCGTCTTTACTGGATCTATAGATGGAGGGCAGCATGCCCACGCACCATAGGGGTCCAGAAGAAGAACGGATCGCGCTGGACGCGTTCATCACGCTCTTCCGCGCCGCCGGTTCGCTCAACCGGCGCCTCTCCGCTGGACTGGCGCCGGCGGCCCTCAGCGCGCCCCAGTTCGGGGTCCTCGAAACCCTCCTTCACGTGGGTCCGCTTTGCCAGAAAGATCTGGCCCGAAAGCACCTGCGGAGCGGCGGGAACATTACCATGGTGGTGGACAATCTCGAGCGGCGGGGCCTGGTGAAGCGCGTGCGCGGCGAGAAGGACAGGCGATTCACGACGGTGCACCTCACTCCGGCGGGACGCAGGCTCATCACCCGGACGTTCCCTCCGCACGCCCGCGCCATTACGGAGATTTTTTCGGTCCTCACCAGGGAGGAGCAGATACACCTGGCCCATGCGTGCAAACGCCTCGGCATGGCGGCTCTCGGCAGGTCCGACGAGGCGAGGGCCGAGGATGGCACACGGCAAAACAGCCCATGTCCATAGGAGATCGCCCATGAAAGCGTACGTCGTGTTCTACAGCAGCTACGGTCACGTCTACACCCTCGCCGAAGCGGTGGCCGCTGGAGCCCGCGAGGTTCCCGGAGCGGAGGTCAGTCTCTTCCAGGTGCCCGAACTCATGCCCGAGGAGGCCCTCGAAAAGAGCGGCGCCAAAGCCGCGCGCGCCGCCTTTGCCCACATCCCCTTCATCCAGCCTGACCAGCTCGCGCAGGCCGATGCCCTCATCTTCGGCACGCCCACGCGCTTCGGCATGATGGCGGCCCAGATGCGCAATCTGCTGGACCAGACGGGAGGCCTATGGATGAAAGGCTCTCTCATCGGCAAGGTGGGGAGCGTCTTCACCTCTACGGCCACGCAGCACGGCGGCCAGGAGTCCACCCTCCTGAGCTTTCACACCACGCTGCTCCACCACGGCATGGTGATCGTGGGCGTACCCTACTCGGAACAGCGGCAGATGACCCTTTCGGAGATCACCGGCGGCTCCCCTTACGGTGCCTCCACCATCACGGGCGGAGATGGCGCGAGGAGGCCCAGTGAGAACGAGCTGGCCATCGCCAGATTTCAGGGTAAACACGTGGCCCAGATCGCCAAGAAGCTCGCGGGCGGCTGAGAGACAATAGCAATCACCACCAAGGGCACCATGTGCACCAAGGGAGGATGGATGAAGAGACCGCATCAACGCCTCTTCTGCCACACTCCCTTGGTGCACTTGGTGTCTTAATGGCGAGAAACTACCTCGGCACGGAGCGCGGTGCTCAGACCTCCTTGGTCCCGTCCATGGAGAAGTCGATCTTGTGCCGTTCGTAGAGCGACTTGAGCCCCACCTTGTCGACGCTCTTGATGTAGGCTTCTTTCGGCTCCACCTGGCCTGCTTTTACCAGATTAAACAGCGAGTCGTTCAGCGTCACGTTCCCCAGGGCCTTCTGGGTCTGCATGATGGACGGGATCTGGAAGACCTTCCCCTCCCGGATGAGGTTGGAAATGGAGCTGGTCACGAGGAGAATCTCGAAGGCCGCCACCCTCCCGCCGCCGATCCGCTTACACAGGGTTTGAGAAACAACGCCCTTGAGTGACTCGGAGAGCATCATCCGGATCTGGGACTGCCGGTCCGCGGGAAATTGGTCGATGACCCTGTCCACCGTGGAAGGCGCCGTCGTGGTGTGAAGGGTGCCGAAGACCAGGTGCCCCGTCTCCGCTGTCTCGATGGCGATGGCCACTGTTTCCAGGTCCCTCATTTCGCCCACCAGGACGATGTCTGGATCTTCACGCAGCGCGGCCCGCAGGGCCCGCTTGAAGCTCTCCGTCTGAACCCCCACCTCGCGCTGGTTGATGAGGCACTTCTTGTTGGCATGGACGAACTCCACCGGGTCCTCAATGGTAATGATGTGGTCCGTCCTGTTTTCGTTGACGAAGTTGATGAGGGCCGCCAGGGTGGTGGATTTGCCCGACCCCGTCGGCCCCGTCACCAGCACGAGGCCCTTGGAAAGCCAGCACAGGTCCACCACGGCTTTGGAAAGGCCCAGCTCCTCTACCGTGGGCACCTTCGTGGGGATCTGCCGGAACACAGCGCCCATTCCTAGGCGGTCCATGAAGTAGTTGCAGCGGAAGCGGGCGAGGCCTCCAATCTCGTAAGCGAAGTCCGAGTCGTGGCACCGGTCGAACTCCTCGCGATTGCGCTCTGGGCAAATGGGGAGGAGGAGTTCTTTCATGCGGTCCGCCGTGAGAACCGGCTGTCCCTCCATGTGGATCATCTCGCCGTGCAGCCTCAAATACGGCACCTCCCCTATGGACAGATGGAGGTCCGACGCACCCCGGCCGATCATGTCGTAAAAGAGGGCGTCAATTGGACAGCGGAAGGTTGCGGGAACGGTCACGGGCGAGGAGGATGGCGGGGCGGGCCGGGTTGGGGCCGCAGCCGGAGCAGGGCCCGGCGCGCTTTCGGCGCGAGGCGCGCCCGCCTCCGCGGGAAAGACGGTGGCCGTCACGCCGTTAGGGGGAAAGTCCACCTGGAAGTGAAAGGCCTTGTAGGCAAAATCGCACGGCTGCCTCTGATCCAGGAGGACGCCGCTCTGGATGTCCGCCAGCTCCCGCAGGAAGGCCAGGAGCTGGGGCTCGGGGATGGCCTGTTTGAGCACCGGCCGCTGGGCCCCGTTCATGTGGAACTGCGGGATGGCCCCCGCCGCGAAGGTGAGGGCGTCGGCGTTGCACTTGTCCATCGCATCCAGGATCTTATCCAGCGTCGCCACGGATCTCCTCCACGATGCGGATGGTGCTCACGTGACCCAGGTTCACCAGGTATACACCGTCTTGTGCTTCCAAATGGATGAAGGGGCCCGTCAGGTTAATCACGTCGGACACCCGCTGGTGGCCCACGGGCGTGGTAGCGTAAATCAGCCCCTCCATCTTGGCACCGTCCCCGAACAAGAGGCTGATTCGCCGGGGCGGGGAACCGCTGCGCGCCTCGAAGTAGAGCCACTCCACACGTTCAGGATCGAGGAGTTTCAAGGAGCGGATGGCTTTCTTCCTCACGAGGATGGACTGGCCGCCGGAACTCAGGATGGGCAGGAAGGGGGTTCCACCGCGGATGAGATCGGAGACGGTCTCCTGGCCCTGGTGGTGCTCCGCGAAGGGAGAAAGGAAGATATCCACCTCCATGGGCGGTTGGGGAGGCAGGTTCAACACAACTTTGGCCTGCTCTTTGGGCACCTTGAAAGGATCCATGACCGCTCTTCCCCCTCACTCGTGCCTCCACTGTATCCCAGCCCGCTCCTGGCCGCAAGGCATACGTGGCGCC
>JBBIKI010000011.1:0-21789 GCA_037445535.1 Acidobacteriota bacterium
ACGGCACCAACCTTCCCGACGCCAAATCCCACGCCGAACGGGCCCTGGCCCTTCTGTAGTTCTGGGGACATCATACTTAACTATCATCTGTTGCCCCATTGTGGAGTTCTGGGAAGAAACCAGGGATAGTCACCTATTTCTTCTCCACCTTCTTCGGTCTCCCGACGGCCAAGGACCGAAGGCGCGCCCAAGCAGGGCCCCCATCTTGGCGACAAAGTCGTCACTGCCTAGGGGCCTCCATCGCTTCTTGCGAGTCTTATTGCAGCACTTTCTTCCAGTGGGCGGCGTCCGTCCACCGGCGCCATCGCTTCATCTCCAGCCATTCCGGAGGAGTCTTCTCGCCCACGTGCGCGCCGGCGCTTGACCAAGGATAGTCCCATGCATACCGCACCTTCTTGGCCCGAATAGGGTTGCCCTCCACGTGCACAAGGGCGCGGTGTGCGTGCGCCTCATCGGGCGCACACAAAAAGAAACGCCCGTGCCAGAGGTGCCCGGATCGCCCGTTCAAGCGGCTCGCCATCTGCGAATACCGCCAGTATGCACGCCCCAGGCCCGCCGCCAGCGAATCCGATTCATGGGGTATCACCACCAGGTGGACGTGATGGGTCATAGGCAGTAGCCGAGAATGTCGAGCCCAGCGTCGGCCGAGGACTTCGCGAGCCACTCCAGGTCAACGAGTGGTCCTCCTCGGTGAAGAAGATGTCCTGCCGGTTGTTGCCGCGCTGCGCCACGTGGTGCGGCACTCCGGGAATCTCGATCCGAGCCAGCCGAGCCATGCCCAAACCCTAGCACCGAGCTGAGGACCTGTAAATAGGTGGCTGTACCGAATTTTCGACGCCGAGACTGCTTCGTGGCTTCGCTCCTCGCAGTGACAAGGTAGGTGTCATGGCGACGAGGCCGAATTCTTGCCCGTAGCCGCGAGCGAAGCGTGGCGGGACGCGGCAATCCCGGGGTGACGCCGGGACTGCTTCGTTGCCTCGCGCCTCATAGGGACGAGGTAGGTGTCATGGCGAGGAGGCGGGAGGTATGAAGGGCGCGCACCTCTTGCGGCGGGAGGGTGCAGGGGTCCATGCTGGGTCCTTCGCGAAGGCCGGGCCGGGATGGCGGCCCCTTCATGCACGGGAGGCGGGGTGTGAACAAGCGGAGCGTCGCCCTGATCTGGGCGGCCCTGACCTTCATCTGGGGATCGACCTGGCTGGCCATCAAGGTGGGGCTGGAGGATCTGCCGCCCTTCACCTTCGCGGGGACACGCTTCCTCATCGCGGTGGTGCCCCTGTTCCTTTTTGTGGGGGCCAAGGGATGGCGCTTTCCGAAAGCTAGACGCGACTGGCTCCTCCTGGCCGTTACGGGCCTTCTCACGTTCACGGCGGGATACGGCCTGGTCTTCTGGGGAGAGCAATACGTCACGTCGGGACTGACGGCGGTCATCTACACCACCTATCCGCTCTTCGGAATGCTCTTCGCCCATGCCTTTCTCGCCACCGAGCCCCTGCGTTTTCGCAAGGTGGCCGGCGTCCTGCTGAGCATCGCGGGCGTTGCCATCATCTTCGGGGACCAGCTCCGGCTGGAGGGGGGAACGGGCATGGCGGGGAGCGGCGCCATCCTCCTTTCGGCCGTTCTGGGCGCCTTGTCCGCCGTCCTTCTCAAGCGCTTCGGAAACCACATCGACGCCGCCGTGGTGAGCTTGGTCCAGATGGCCGTGGGCGGCGCGCCCCTTGTGGCCCTCGGCCTGATCGTGGAGGGCAATCCATTTCACGCCGCCTGGACCCTCAAGGCCATCCTGTGCCTGCTTTACCTCGCCCTCGCCGGCACTTCGCTGGCCTTCGTTCTGTGGTACCAGCTCATCCAGGCCATTCCAGTCACTCGGGCCCAGATCATGCCCGTCCTGAACACCATCGTTGCGGTGCTCATGGGCTGGCTCATCCTGGGCGAGCACTACGGCGCACGCGGCATCCTCGGGACCGCCACGGTTCTCGCCGGGTCCGTCCTCGCCCTTTGGCGCCCCGCCGGCCGGCTAGCACCTGCGGCCTAGAGCAGCGGGGTTCGTGGTACCCTTCTCCTTCGGGAGGGGCTCCATGCACATTCACCTGATGGCGGTGGGAGGAACGGGGATGCTGGCCCTGGCGGGCCTCTTGAAAGCGCAAGGCCACGATGTCACGGGATGCGACACGGACCTCTATCCTCCCATGAGCGACTACGTAGTCCGCTACGGCATCGAAACCTTCAAGGGATTCGATCCCGCCCACCTGGAAAGGCGGCCCGACCTCGTCATCATCGGCAACGCGATCCACGACGGCAACGCCGAAGCCCGCGCCGTCATGGACGAGAGCGTGCCCTACCTCTCCATGGCCGAGGCCATCGGCCGGTTCGCGGTTGAGGGCAGGAAGAGCCTCGTGGTCGCCGGGACCCACGGGAAGACCACGACCACGGCACTGGCGGGCTACCTCCTTCGGGAGGCGGGCCTGAAGCCCAACATGATCGTCGGAGGCGTGGCCAAGAACTACGACAGCTCCTTCCTCTGGGAGGGCGGCCCGTGGACCGTCCTGGAGGGCGACGAGTACGAGACGGCCTTCTTCGACAAGGGTCCGAAGTTTCTTCACTACGCCCCGTCCCTGCTCGTACTGAACAACATCGAGATGGACCATTTGGACAACTTCAAAGACCTGGCGGCACTGGAGACGGCCTTCGTGAGGCTCCTTGGCGTCGTAGAGCCGGGCGGCACGATCCTGGCCGGCTGCGAGTCGCCCTCCGTGTACAAGCTCATCCCTCAGGCCAGAGCCCTGGAGGGCCGGACCGTTCAGACCTTCGGTCTGGCTGGGCAGGAGGACTGGACCGTCCGCGGCGTGGCGTGGTCGCCGGCGGGCACGCGATTTGATCTCCTCTGGCGAGGTGAAAACCTGGGCCCCTTCGAAAGTCCTCTTTACGGAGCCCACAATTTGCGAGACACGGTGGCGGCCCTGGCGGCGGCGATTCTGGCCGGCGCGGACACGGAGCGCCTTCGAGCGGCGCTGCCCGGCTTCGAGGGCGTCAAGCGCCGCCAGGAAGTGGTGTTCACCGGAGGCGGTCTCGTCGTCGTGGACGATTTTGCCCACCATCCCACGGCCCTCCGCGAGACCATCGCGGGCCTCCGCCAACGCTTCGAGCCGGCCCGCTTCGTGGCGTGCTTCGAGCCGAGGTCCTTCACGTGTCAAACGAAGCTTCATCAGGATAGCTTGGCCGCCGCGTTTCTAAGCGCTGACGTGGTTCGTCTGGGGCCCATCCGCTATGCGTCCAAGATTCCTCCCCAGGAGCGCCTGGACCTTGCCGCCGTGGCCGCGGCGCTCGTGGCTACGGGCAAGGATGCGCGGGTGATGGAGTCCTCTGAGGAGTATTTGGAAGAACTGCCGCGCCTCGTGCGCCGGGGCGATCTCGTGGCCTTCTTTTCCAGCGGGTCCTTCGACTCCCTTCCCGCCCGGCTGGCCCAGATCCTCGCGGGCGCGCCATGAGGTAGAATGAGAACTGGCCGGGGAGGGACGGCCCCGGGGGAGCCTCCATGAAGATACGGTGCGCGAACTGTTCGGCGCAGATAGAGCTTGAGCGGGATGACGCCTTTTTCGTGTGTCCCTACTGCGCCTCCTCGCTCTACCTGGATAGGGCTCACACCTTCAAAAACTATCTCCTTCCGCCCGTCATCACGGACACGGGAGCCAAGGACCAGCTCGCCAAGGAGCTAGCCACGCGGGAGATTCCCCCAACATCTGTGAAGGCCCTGCACAAGGTCCTCCTCCCGTACTGGGGCGTGCGCGGCGAGGCCCTCCAGGAGACCATCCCCGCCTACAGTCCCGAGTACACGGCCCTGCAAAGTTTCAGGCTCCCGGCGGCGGGCGCCGTGTTCTACCAGGACGGTCTCGCGGCGGGCTTCGAGCCCGTGCCGTGCTCGGAGCGCTCCTCGGCGCGCTGGGAGGAGCGCCCTGACGTGTCCAGTTTCGCCCTCTACCGCGTGCCGTTCTACAAGATAACCTACGGGTCGGGAGCAGTTCCCTACACGGCCTGGATCGACGGAGTGGGAGGGCGGACCTTCGCCGACGTGACACCCCCCTCGGCCAGCACGGCCATCACATCCCGCTTCCTCAAGCTGGTGGTCGCGCTCTTCCTCGTCTTCGGGGCGGAAGCGGCCCTCGTGCCCGGCTTCGGCTTGAGCCTGCTCGCGGTGGCCCTGACGGCGGCCGCGGCCTTTCCGCTCGTGAGACGGTACGCGGCGGGAGGTGGCCCGTGACGGCCCCGCGCGCCCTGAGCTGCCCCTTGTGCGGCGGCGCCCTGGCGCCTCCCGCCTCCTCGCGGCGCCTCGTCTGCACGTACTGCGGGCGGGCACTCCTTTACACAGGCGAGGAGTTCATGCCCCGATTCATGATCCCTCCCAAGCTGGAGGAGGCGGACCACCAGAAGGCCTGCCGCCAGCTCTTCCGGAACCTCATGCTCCCCCGCGACCTGGGGCAGCGAGCGGTGCTCCTTCGGCACCAGCGCATGTACCTTCCCTTTTATCTTCTGACGGGCAAGCGGGGCGGCGTCCTCGCCGTGGGGAAGGAGCGCATGGTCACCAAGCTGCCGGTGCAGAGTCTCTCTGGAAGCGCGGGGATGGGGGGCCAGATGATGCCGGCTCGTTACGAGGCGAAGCGGGCCGAGGTGATCGTGGAGGAGGACAGCAGGGTCATATTAGGGGACTTTCACTACGCCTATTCGGCCTCCGCCTTGGAAAACTGGGACGTCCTCGATACCGATCTCAAAGACATGGTGGCCGCCCATCTCGATGAGGCCGTCTCCACGACCCTGGCCGAACTTGCGCGCGGCGCGGACGTGGTGGACGTGGACATTCCCCTGGGCCGAATCGTGGATAAGGGAGTGGGGGCCGGTCCCAGCACCCAAGGTGAACTCAAGATCCTGGAAATGAGGACGGCTCTCGTTTACGTGCCCGTGGCCCTCTTCACCTTCCGGTACGGCGGAGAGATCCTGAGCGTGGCGCGGGATGAAGTGGAGGGGCGCTGGCTCATGGGCCAGCTTCCCTTCCGGAAGGATTGGGCGCCCCTCCTGGCCCTTCCCATCGTGGCGGGGCTTGGCTTCGTGGGAGGCAACCTCCTGGCCCTGCTGGCGGAAGCCTCCGGCGGCGAGTGGGCCCGGTCTCCCGATGCGGTAAAGACCATGGTCGTGGCCGGAGGTATTCTGGGCCTGATCCTCGCCATGGGCCTTCAAGCCGCGTGGCTCATCCTCAGAACCCCCTATGTGGCGCGCCTCACGCCTTCGGGGCTCCGCGTGGAGGTCGCGGGGCCGCCACCCAAGAATCCCTTCGGCCCGCTCAACGCCTTCGCGGCCTTTCTGGTAAAAGCCATGGCCCAAGGCCGCCGGGATCGGTGGATCGAATGAGCGGCCCTCTCCTCGTTCCTCTTTGCTGCCCCAAGTGCGGGAACGACCTGGACGGTGGTTCCCACGCGCTGGTTTTTCTATGCCCCCCCTGCGGCCTTGCCATGCACGCCTCGGACCCCCGCCGCCCTTACCCGCTGAGATTCGCCGCCTCCCTTCTGCGGAACGCGGCGCCCGACCTCTACGCACCCTTCTGGAAGGTGGACGGCACGTTCTCGTGGGTGACCTCCGACAAGCAGAAGGAGCGTGTTTACGCCAACCAGCGTCCTTTGGGGCCCCTCTTCGTTCCCGCCTTCTGGAGTCCCAAGGCCGCCTACTACGACAACCTCACCCTGCGGTACGCGCAGCAAGGAGGACCTCAGCGGTGGGACGGAGAGGCCGGGCCCGTGCTTGACGGCGCGAGGCCGCCGGAGGTGCTCGGGGAGCTGGCCAGGCTCACCTGGCTGGCCTACCTGGACCGGGCCGCCGACGTGACGGGTGTGGAGGGCCGTTTCCAGGTGGAGAACTTGTCTTACGCTGCCATCCCGTTCTATCGGGACGGCGCCCGTTTTCTCGACGGCATCCTGGGCGTCCCCGTACCCGAGGCCTACTTCTCCGGTTGAGAGCGCCTCGCCATTTTCCGTGGCCGGGAAGCGCTATGATATGATCGCTCCAACGGAGGGCATGGGGATGGAAGAGATCAGGACGCTGTGCGATGTATTCTTTCATAACATCGAACACCTGCGGCGGCCGGACCTGCTCATGGCCAAGCGAAACGGGGCTTGGCAGAGCTGGTCTACGGAGCAGGTGGCACGGGCCGTGGAGGATCTGGCCTACGGGCTCATGGCGCTGGGAGTCAAGCCAGGCGACAAAGTGGTCCTGATCTCCGAAGATCGTCCCGAGTGGCTCATGTCCGATTACGCCATCCTCACCTCGGGCGCCGCCACGGTACCCTTGTACCCTACGCTCAACGCCCAGGAGAGCGCGTACATCGTCAACGACAGCGACGCCCAGGTAGCCATCGTGTCCAACCAGGAGCACGCGGCCAAGCTCCAATCCCAACGGGGCGCTCTCAAAAGCCTCAGGGACATCATCATCATGGATGCACCTGCGCCGGGAGATGGAAGCCTCCTTCAATGGGATGAAATTCTTGCTCGCGGCCGGGAGTTCTCCGCACGCGAACCCGGGCTGCATAGGAAAGTCGCCTCCGCGGTCACCGCCGAGGACCTCGCCACCATCATTTACACCTCCGGGACGACAGGGGTACCCAAAGGCGTCATGCTCGTCCACAGGAACTTCGTGGAGAACGTCCGGGCGGGCTTGCTGCGCCTCAGCGTGAGCCCCTCAGACCGAGCTCTGGAGTTTCTGCCCCTGAGCCACTCCTTCGAACGCATGCTGGGGTACGTCTACTTCTGGCAGGGATTGAGCATCGCATACGCGGAGAGCATCGAGAAGGTGGCCGACAACATGGGCGAGGTTCGGCCCACCATCATGGCCGCCGTGCCGCGCTTTTACGAGAAGGTCTACGCCAAGGTCATGGAGGGGGCCGCCCAAGCTCCTTTCCTGCGCAAGGTGCTCATCCATTGGAGCATCGACACGACCATCGCCTGGGCCGAGCTGAAGGGTGGAGGAAAGAGGGTGGGTGCATGGCTTGGTCTCAAGTACGCCATCGCCAAGCATCTCGTTCCCAAGAAGCTCCAGGAGCGGACCGGCGGCCGGATGCGGTTCTTCGTTTCGGGCGGCGCGCCCCTGCCGCGGCACCTGGCGGTCTTCTTCTGGGGTTGCGGCCTGAAGATCTGCGAGGGGTACGGACTGACGGAGACGACCCCCGTGGTGACGGTGAACGCCGAAGAGTCGGTCCGGTTCGGGTCCATCGGACGTCCCCTGGACAATGAGGAGGTCCGTTTCGCCGAAGACGGCGAACTCTTCGTCCGGGGGCCCAACATCATGAAGGGCTACTACAAGCTGCCCGAGGCCACCGCCGAGGTGCTCAGTCCCGACGGGTGGCTCGCTACGGGTGACATCGGCCACCAGGACGCCGAGGGGTTTCTCTACATCACCGACCGGAAAAAGGAGCTCATCGTCACGGCGGGCGGTAAAAACATCGCGCCCCAGCCCATTGAGAATCTGCTCAAGACCAACAAATACGTGGTTCAGGCGGTGCTTATCGGCGACCGCCGCCCTTACATCACGGCCCTCATCGTGCCCAACTGGGGCAATGTGCTCGAGTACGTGAAGAGCCACGGCGTGAAGGTATCCAATGTCCCCAAGCTCTGCGAGGAGCCCCACGTGAAGCACCTCTTCGAGCACGTGCTGGAGCGCGCCAACGCCGAGTTGTCGCGGTACGAACAAATCAAAAAATGCAAGCTTCTGCCTCGGGAGCTTACGCAGGAGGAAGGCGAACTGACCCCCACGCTCAAGGTCAAACGAAGGGTCATCAACCAGCGGTATGGCCAGCAGATTGAAGAGCTCTACGCCTCCACCGTGCCCGAAGCGGTGTCCTGCGCCTGAGGAACGCGGGGCCGGCGCTCCTCCGGAAAGCCTCCTGAGGCTATCCGGCCTGGGGACGGCGCGCGCCCGAGCTCTGGCGGCGGAGGGGATCGGCGGCGTGGAGGATCTCCTCTGGTGGCTTCCCTTCCGTTACGAGGACCGGAGCCATCCCGCGCCCGTGGGAACCCTCAAGGCCGGTGAATGGGCCTGCGTCAGGGGCACCTTGCTCGCCCTCCGAGGACGGCGTACGGGGCGGAAGGGCGTCCACCTGACGGAAGGGCTCCTGGCCGACGACACGGGTACCATCCACGTGGTCTGGTTTAACCAGCCTTGGCTCGCGCAGTCCTTGGAGACCGGAACGGAGATCTTCGCCTACGGGAAGGCCTCCCTCTTCGCTACCCGGCAGGGGAACCGGCTTCAACTGGATTCCCCCGAGGTGGAAAAGATCGGAACCGCAAGCGGTGAGAACGCCCATGCCGACCGCATCGTCCCTGTCTATCGAAAACTCGCTAGCCTCACCTCCAGGCAAATTCGCACCGTCATGTTCAACTTGGTTTCCCGCGGACTCGCCCTGCCCGAGGCACTCCCCGCGAGGCTTCTGGGGGAAGAAGAGCTGCCGGAGCGTTCCGGGGCCTTTGCCGCCATTCATTTTCCCGGGGCGGCCATGTCGGTGGAGGATCTGGAGCGGCGCTCCACGCCCGGCCAGCGGCGCCTGATCCTTGAAGAGCTCCTCGGCCACCAATGGATCCTGGCCAGATCTCGCGCACAGAGAGCGGCGGTGCAAGGCGTGGTGATCCGCAAAATGCCCCATACGGGGGCCTTCCTTCGGAGCATCCTGCCCTTCCACCTTACGAAAGCGCAAAGGCGAGCTCTGAGGGAGATCTTCGACGACCTGGCGGCCCCTTCCCCCATGTACAGACTGCTGCACGGAGACGTGGGGAGCGGGAAGACGATCGTGGCCTTTCTGGCCATGGCCGCCTGCGCCCACCAGGGATCTCAGGCAGCCTTCATGGCGCCGACGGAAGTGCTCGCCTCTCAGCAGGCGCTCCGGCTGAGGGAACTTCTGAGCGGTTCATCCTTTGAGGTGGCCCTTCTCACGGCCGCCGTCAAGGGTAAGGCGAGGGAGGAAATCCTCGCAGGTCTGGCCTCCGGCGAGATTTCGCTCGTGGTGGGCACCCACAGCCTTTTCCAGGAGAAGGTGGACTACGCCAGGCTGGGACTTGTGATCATTGACGAACAGCACCGCTTCGGCGTGGAACAGCGGGCGCGCCTCGTGGCCAAAGGGGCCAACCCCAACGTCCTGGTCATGACCGCCACGCCCATTCCCAGGAGCCTGGCCATGACCCTGTACGGCGACCTCGGCCTGTCCGTGCTGGACGAATTGCCTCCGGGACGTCTGCCCATTGTCACCGCCGTCCGCGGCGAGGAATCGCGCCACCGGATGGAGGCCTTTCTCCGGGGTGAGATGGATTCGGGCGGCCAGGTCTTCATCGTGTTTCCGCTGGTGGAGGAGTCGGAAGCGCTGGACATCAGGGCCGCTTCCGAAGCATTCGCCCGGTTTCAGGCAGGCCCCTTCCGCGGATACCCCGCGGCTCTTTTACACGGCCGCATGTCCGCCAAGGCGAAGGACGGCGTCGTAGACGAAGTTCGCCATGGGCGCGTGAAGCTCCTGGTGGCCACGACCGTAGTGGAAGTGGGGGTTGACCTTCCCGAAGCTTCGGCCATGGTCGTGGAACACGCCGAGCGGTTCGGCCTGGCCCAGCTCCACCAGCTCAGGGGCCGAGTGGGGCGGGGCGGGCAAAAGGGGTATTGCATCCTCGTGCACTCGCCGTCCGCCTCGCCGGAAGCGTTGGAACGCCTCGCGGTGCTAGAGAAATTGAAGAGCGGGTTCGACGTGGCCGAAGCGGACCTCCTTCTCAGGGGTGGGGGAGACCCTTCGGGCGTGAGGCAGTGGGGAGGGGGAAGCTTCAGAATCGCCAACCCCGCGCGAGATTTTGATATGCTTGAGCGGGCACGGACATGGGCGTCGCGTTTGGCGGCGCCCGATTTTCCTTGGGAGCCCGCAGAGAAGGAGCGGTTTCTAGCATGGGCGGATGGCTGGCAATCCCGGCTAGGATCCTACAGCCGAATCGGATGAGGTGGCCCCTGGCCCTTGGGTCGGGGATTCTGCTGTGGGGGCTTTCGTTACCCCCTTACGGCGTGGGCGTCCTGGGCGTTCTGGCTTTTGTACCGCTCCTCTGGGCCCTTCCTGGCGAGCCCCTTCCCAGAGTGGCAGCGTGGGGCTGGCCCGCGGGAGTGCTGTGGGAGTTCGCCACCCTTTGGTGGCTCATTCCGACGCTGGTGCGCTACGGCGGTATTTCTGAACCCGTGGCCCTGGCCCTCATCTTGGGCATGTGCGCGGTTCTAGGCCTCTACATGGCGGGGTTTCTCTGGACCATGGCCTGGCTCATCCAGAAGAGAGGAACTTGGGCCATCGCCCTGGCACCCTGCGCTTGGGTGCTCTGGGAGTGGCTCCGGGGCCACCTCTTCTCGGGCATGCCCTGGTGGGGTCCCGGATACGCCCTGAGCCTTTATCCGTCGTTCCTCCAAGTGACGAGGCTCACGGGTATTCTCGGGCTCTCCTTCGTGGCCCTAGCCGCCGCGGCCGCCGTGACGCTTTGGATAAAGGAGCACGAGCACCCCGTGACGCAGGCCTATGTTCCGGCCGTGCTGCTCTTGGTGGCGGTGGTGTTCGCATGGGGGTACTGGTGGAGCGGACAGCCCATCGGCGAGAAGGCCACCATCCCCGTGGGCTATCTGCAACCGGACATCGCCCAGGACGTGAAGTGGGATCCCGCGGACGCCAATCAGACCTTGAAAACGACCCTGGACCTCGCCCTGGCGTTTAAAAACTACGGCCTTAAGCTCATGGTATGGCCAGAGAGCAGCACCCCCTTTGAATGGGACTCGGACGAGGCCTACCGCAAGAAGGTGGGCAAGGTGGCCGCCGACACGGGGGCGGACATCCTTCTCGGCAGTGTCCTCGCCCCTGAAGGAGGAGGGTATCAGAACGGGGCCATCCTCGTGGCCCCGGACGGCAAGGAAGCGGGGCGCTACGTCAAAACTCACCTGGTGCCCTTCGGCGAATACATCCCCTTCAGGCAGTGGCTCTCCATCGCGGGTCCCATCGTGAACACCATCGGAGACTTCGAACCCGGAACCAGCCTCGCACCCCTGGCCACTCCGGCGGGCCGCACCGGTGTCACCATCTGCTTCGAGGGCATCTTTCCCGACCTCGTGCGCCAGGAAGTGCGCGAGGGGGCCCAGGTGCTGGTCAACATGACCAACGACGCATGGTACAAGGGCACGCCCGGTCCCTACCAGCACTTTCTTCTGGAGCGTGTCCGCGCCGTGGAGACGGACCGCTACCTGGTAAGAAGCGCCAACCGAGGGATATGCGGCGTGGTGAATCCCAGGGGCGTCCTCGTGGCCACCACCACGGCCGGCGGCCCCGCCTCCTTCTGGGGCTTGGTCTCCGATAGGAGTACGCGGACCCTCTGGACGAGCATGGGCAATCTCTGGCTCATCTTCGCGGCGCTGGCGCTGGTTCTGGCGGCCGCGCCTTATGCGCGGACAAGCCCCAAGGCCAAGCCGGCCAACCCATGAGCCGAAAGCTCTTCGGGGCGGGCCGCTTGGCCGTAGCCTTCCTCCTCTGGCTGATCTTGGCCGCGGGCGGAATCCGCGAAGGCCTCCAGTGGGTCCTTCAGCGCTCCATGACCAGGCTTCTCGGGGTGGCGGCCCCCAATGCGCAGGTTCATCTTCTCGGTTTCTGGGCCGAATCGTCCTTGGGAGAAGGAACCATCGGCGAGGTCCCCGTGCGCTGGCGGGGAGCACGCGTCAACCTCCTTGGGCCCGCATGTCTGGACTCGCTTGAACTGGGGCCCGCTATCGCCCCGATCTTGAAGGTTGAGGATTTACGCCTGGACCACGTGTGGCCCATAGCGGCTGGCCGCGCGGCGGACGTGGCCGTCTCCCCTCTGCGGCCCGAATGGAAACGTTTGGCGCCTCCTTCCGCCGCGGGCAAATGGAGCCTTAGGCTACCTCTCCGGATCGCCACCCCTTCGCTCCAGGTAGCCACACCCCTGGGGCGCTGGGAAGGCCCCGCGGCCGTCGAGGGCGAAGGCTTGGGTGGACGGGGCCGCTGGAGCGGAGAACTCCAAAGGGAAGGGAACGTGCTGGCGGTGTCGGGCCGGTGGTTTTCAGGAGGGGTGGAGGCTGAACTTACGGATCAAGCTCCGGGAAAAGAACAAACCCATGGACTTCTGGCCTGGAGCGGCCAGGGGCTGCGGGTGAGCCTGGACTTCCGTAAGGGTAAGGAGCAATGGAGCGCCGATGCGGCGGGAGGCGGCAAGAGCCCGGTCCACGTCTCCGCGGTGTATACGCGGCCTGGCAGGGCGCCCCAACTTCTGGCGTTCAGCCTCGATCTCGCCCACCGCCACCCCGGAAGTTGGCCCTTGGTCCATGACATGGTGGGCCGGATCCCCTTGCCAGAGATTGAATTTGGAGCCTTGGGCACCCTCAAGGAGGGTTCCCTTTCAGCCGATCCGCAGGACGTGAGGAAAGCCGGGGAGACGTGCCTTGCCCTCCTGGTCAGCGGAAGGATCAGCAGCCCGGATGGGAGTTACATGCTCAAGGGGGTTCTCCAGGTCCGGGAGCGCTCCTCAGGCGGAGCGGAGGCGTCTTTGGAAGGATCCGCGGCTGGCGTTCCCACGCCCAGGCTCGATTCGGCCCCCGTATCGGTGTCTTGGGGATTGTGGGCGCGCCGCAATCCTGCCGGGGTATCCCAGATTGAGGCCAGCCTCCGGTCCGCGCGGACCACGGCTAACGTGCAGGCCCGATCTTCGGGGAGCGGGTGGTCGTGGGAAGGCTCCTTGTGGGACAGGGCAGGCTGGCTCGACGCCCGGGGAGCTTGGAGCGGAGGGCGGTGGCGCGGTGAAGGGCAGGGCGAGCTCTACAAGGACGTGGGCGCTGGGTTGGGATGGCCCCTGCCTTCTGGTCCCCTCCGGGGCAAGATCTCAGCCGAGGGCGGAGCGTCTGGGGTGACCAGCGGGCTGCTGCAAGCGAAGGGAAACGGCTCGTGGCAGATTTCCATCACCAAGGGGGATTGGACCGCCGAAGTGAGGGACGGCCAGGTATCGGGGTCTCGGACCGCCGTGCATGGCCTAGACCTTTCGGCCCACGGACGGGGCTTCCCGTCTCTCATCACCGGCCACGCTCTCGTTCTTGAAGCCAAGGTGGCGGGGTGCACGATCTCGGGCAATGACTTAAAGAACCTGGAGGCTCGCGTTCAGGTCCGGGATGGAGCACTTTCCGCGCGCCTGTCGGGTGACCTGGCGTTCCTGGATGGCCGGGCGGAAGCGGCTGTGCGCAAGGAACCTGGCGGCGAGGGGCGATGGTACCTGGATTCGGGCCGCGTGGATCTGGTGGGTGGGAACGTCGTCTTCGACGGGGTCAAGGGGCAGTGGTCAGGCAAGGACGGCGAAGAAGCCCGCTGGACGTGTAACGGCGCCCGGATTTTCGGCGAATCCTTGGCCAGCGTCAAGGGGATGGGACACTTGGACCTTGATCACGGCGCGGTGAAGCTCTCCGCGGAAGTGGCCCACTGGGGCGGCGTGGTGGACGCGGGCGTAACCTTGGGCCGCGCCGCCGCTCCTGACCTGCTGATTGGAATCCAGGGGATTCAAGCCTCCGTCGTGCCGCCCTACATCCATCAATGGGTCGCCCTTCCCCTGGGCATCGCCTCGGGAACCGTGAGCGGCAGCGTCATGATTCCCCTGGATAACCCCACGGAGGGCCTCCGCTTCGAGGCAGCACTCAAGGACGCCAATGTGGAGCTGCCGGACAAGAGGCGCACCTTGCCCCAGGTCTCCGGGACCCTCACGGGGGTTCTCCAGGGGAACAGGTTCACCATAGCGCAAACGCACATGTCTATGAGCGGCGGCAAGATCCCCCTTGCCTTCGCCCTGGTCTCTGAAGGGGGGGGCACCTCGGCGGACTTTTCCACCCCGTCCGTCCCCGCCCCAGTCCTCCAAGATGCGCTCCTGGATTTCCTCCCCGAATATTTAGGCTACGGCACCCTCGAAGGCGAGGCCGGAATCGCGGGGACCCTTCGCGTGATGGGAGGGGATGAGACCATCGATGGGAACATCGCCCTGTCAGGCTTCTCCTTCGTTTCCGAAGACAGGGTCTTCCGCCTCAAAGGGGTGGACGGTACCCTGCCGCTTCTCCTCCATCTTTCGGGCCGGGAGCCCGCCCTGGAAGGGTTCGCCATCCCTTCCCGCTCTTCGCAGGGACCGTCCTTCGGCGCCTTGGCCGGCGCTCCCATCGACGCGCGGGCGGTAACGGTGGACCGGTGCCGGTACAGCGTTTTTTATGCGGAGAAGCTGCGCCTCTACGCGGGAATCTCCGATGGCTCGCTCTGGGCGAGGCTTGCGGACGGCACTCTCTGGGACGGGGGCCTGCGGGGGCAGCTCCGCCTTATTCTGGGATCGGACGGGGTTCGCTACGCGGGCCAGATGCTCATGTCCGAGACCAGCTTGCGGGCCTTTTGCGAGCAGTCGGGGGCGCTGAGGGGCTTCATGTCGGGCCGCTTCAACGGGAGCCTCACCTTCGGAGGAGACAACGTGGGTTTGGGGCAGCTCAAAGCACTGGCGGATCTTTGGGTAGACCCGGAGGCGCCGGAGCCCCGGCTGATCTCGAGGGACTTCCTCGTGAAGATGGGCGGAGAGCGCATCCGCCACCTCCTCCACAGTACCACCATTGAATACGACAAGGCGGGCCTCAGGTTCGGCCTCACGGGTGGGATTCTGACGGTCTATGAGCTGGATCTTTCTCATCAGGCCAGCCCCGTCAAGGCGCTCATGATGAAGGACGTTTCCTTCGACGTGCGGATTCCGCAGCGAAACAGCATCGGCCTTCAGCAGCTGCTGGGCCACATCAAGGCGCTGGAAGCGAAGGGTGCCGCCTCACCGCCGGCAGGGGGCAAAGGCCGTGGTAAGTGAGCCATGAGGTCGACGAGAAAACGCGCAGCGGTGTTAGGAGTATCTCTGCGGGAAGCGTACCCGGAGGCCCGGTGCGGCCTGAACTTCTAAACGGCCTTCCAGCTTCTTGCGGCGACCCTCTTTTCGGCTCCCTCGCGCATCTGTGTCCCAAGGTGGGCGTGCCGGGGGCCGCGAGCTCGCCCTCGTGAAATAATTGCGCCACTCAGGACTTCTACAGAGTTAAGGAGGTGCGGGATGGGTGCAAGAATCTTCGACAATATCACCGAAACCATAGGATCTACGCCGCTCGTGCGCTTGGGCCGGATGGCCGCGGAGGGTATGGCGGAGGTGTGCCTGAAGCTTGAGTTCTTCAACCCGGGCGGGAGCGTGAAGGACCGAATTGGGTCGTCCATGATTGGAGCCGCCGAAGAGAGCGGGCTTCTGAAGCGCGGTATGACCCTCATCGAGCCCACCTCGGGCAACACGGGCATCGCCTTGGCCATGGTGGCCGCCCAGCGGGGCTATCCCCTCACCCTGGTCATGCCAGACACCATGAGTGTCGAACGGCGCAAGCTCCTGCAGGCCTATGGTGCCAAACTCATCTTGACGCCCGGCCCAAAGGGGATGAAGGGAGCCATCACCGTGGCCGAAAAGCTGGTGAAGGAAACGCCCGGCGCCTTCATGCCTGCCCAGTTCGACAACCCCGCCAACCCCTGGATCCACCGCAACAGCACGGCCGTAGAAGTTCTGCGCGACACGGGGGGGAGGATCGATGCCTTCGTGGCGGGCGTGGGGACGGGTGGCACCGTATCGGGGGTAGGCAAAATCCTGAAGGCGGCCCTGGGAGAAAAAGTCCTCGTAGTGGCGGTGGAACCCAGCGGCTCTCCCGTCCTCTCGGGCGGCGCCCCCGGCCCGCACAAAATCCAGGGGCTGGGAGCGGGCTTCATTCCCAAGAACTACGATCCGGACGTGGTGGACCGCGTGGTTCAAGTGGGCTATGAAGACTCGCTCGACCTGGCGCGCCGGCTCGCCCGCGAGGAAGGCATTCTGGTGGGGATTTCCTCGGGGGCCATCCTCCACGCGGCTCTCCAGGTGGCCAAGGAGCTTGGCCCGGGCAAGCGGGTGGTGAGCATCGTCTGCGACAGCGGGGAACGGTATCTGTCTACGCCGCTCTTTCCGTACGAAGAGCCGCCCGTCCTGCAGCCCGACTGAACCGGGCGCGGCCCCCTCCCGTCTCGGAGGCCGCCGCCACCCGGTCCTTGCCAATTGGCTTTGCCCGGCATACACTCTTGACCATAAGCGTTGCGGCTCTGGGCCAGGACAAGAAACCTTGGCCAGGTAACAAGGGCTCGGGCCAGCGGGCGGCGCGGGACGCATGAGGGGGCGTTTACCATGGGCAAGAGGATTCTCGTGGTGGAAAGCGGTATCCCCGTCGTGCCCTTCGAGCAGAGCCTTCTGTTGCGCAAGGAGCATGAGCTGGTGAGGACGTCCACGGGAGCGGAGACCATCGAAAAGGTCCGCGAGGTGCTGCCCAATCTCATCGTCCTGGACGACCACATTTCGGATATGAGCGTGACGGACCTGGTGCATCAAATCCGCGAGCTTCCGGGGGGGCGGCACGCCAGTATCCTCCTGCTGGGAGGAGATGGGACGGCCGTTGAGGGAGTCAACCTCACCCTTCAGAAGCCCGTCGTGGGCCAGGACTTTAACGACGTGTGCCGCCGTCTCCTCTCCATCGAAGCCCGGAAGGACGTCCGCCTCCTCGTCTACGTGAACGTGCAGGGGTTTTCGCAGAACAACATGTTTTTGTGCAACTCCCTCAATCTGAGCGCCTCCGGAATCCTCATCCTTACGGCCCGCAAGCTCAGGATGGGGGAAGTGGTGCAACTCCAGATCACCCTTCCCAGAGAGCGGGAGAAGATCAAGGTCTCTGCCATGATGGTCCGGGAGGCGGGCGAGGTGGATTCGCGGCTGAACGCCTACGGCCTTGCTTTCCAGGACCTGTCCGCCGAGGACCGCGAGCGCATCCGCGTGTACGTAGATGAGGAGCGGGCGCGCAACAAAGCCCTATCCCAGTAGACTACCCCTTCAGAGCGCCAGGCCGTACCCAAGAACGGGCATGAGGTTCAGGGTCCGGCGTTTACCGCGACAACTGTTTGAGTGCCAATCGTAGTAGGCTTGGTATGGGCGCATCTGGGGCCTCCTGGCGGACCCGTAGGAGCGCCTGGCGGGCAGCCTGGGGCTTGTAGCCCAGGTTTTCAAGCGCCAGGACCGCGTCGGCCAGATCGTGAGGAAGGGATTCGGAGCCAGTCTCGGAGGGAGTGCCGCCCTCGGCCATGTCGCCGAGCTTTTCTTTAAGTTCGAGGCAAATGCGCTCGGCGGTTTTCTTGCCCACCCGGGGCACACCCTGGAGGCGCCTAGTGTCGCCCGATCGGACGGCGCTCACGAATTCGTTCAGGGAGAGGCCAGAGAGTACCGCGAGAGCCGTCATGGGCCCCACGCCTTGGACGGCCATGAGCTTTCGGAAAAGGCCCCGCTCCTCGCGGCTGAGGAATCCGAAGAGGAGGATGGCATCGGCCCGGACCTCTGTGTGAATGTAGAGGTCAACCGTGTCCCCATCCAGACGCGAGAGGGTAGACAGAGGCACGGCCACGGCGTAGCCGACGCCCCCGGCTTCCACCACGAGACCAGAAGGCTCTTTTTCGAGGAGGCGGCCTCTCAATCGCGCGATCATGGCATGCCTTCGAGGGCCGGGCACGCACGCCGGTTGAGCGCGCAAATGGCCAAGGCTAGCGCATCGGCGGCGTCATGAGGCTTGGGAATGGACGCCAGACCCAAGATGGCCTTGACCATGAACTGGACCTGGGCTTTCTCCGCGTGTCCGTGGCCCGTGACGGCCGCCTTCACCGTGTTGGGAGCCAGTTCCACCACGGGGATGCCCGCCTCGGCCGCGGCCACCATGACGGCGCCGCGCACTTGGCCGAGCTTGAGCGCGCTCTGAATGTTTTTGGAGACGAAGACCTCCTCGAGAGCAAGGAGGTCGGGATGGAACTCGTCCATGATCTGGCGCAGCCTCCGGTAAATGAGGGCCAGACGCTCGGGGTGGGGGACGCGGGAATCGTTCCGGATGGCGCCGAACCCCAAGGCCCTGTGGAGGCCGCCCTCGGCTCGCACCACGCCGTATCCCGTGGAGAGGGAGCCCGAATCGACGCCCAGGGCGACGGTGGAGGGCCGCGGAATTCCCATGGCGGTCTTGGCCTCCCTCGCGACCATCAATCTCGGCCTCGGCGTGGGCCGCGTGCGCCTCCGCCGGCCGGCGGCGCGCCTCTCCGTATCCCCCTATCCCTCGAAGGCCTCCATGTCCTTCTCGTCCATGTCGAAGTTGGCCCAGACGTTCTGCACGTCGTCGTTGTCTTCGAGGGCATCGATGAGCTTCAGCAGGCCGCGGCCCTGGTCGCCCGCGAGCTTGGTGGTCACGGTGGGGGTGTAAACGGCTCTCACCGACGCCACGGGCATTCCCGCCTTTGCGAGGGCCTCGTTCACGGGGTGCATGTCCTCGAACTTGGTATAGATCATGAAGGCCTCGTCCTCGCGCTCCACGTCGTCGGCGCCCGCTTCGATGGCCGCCTCGAAGACTTTATCCTCGCTCAGGCCTTCCGCGGGGATGGTGATCTCTCCCTGGCGGACGAACATGCGCGCGACGCAGCCTTGGAGGCCGAGATTTCCGCCGTACTTGCTGAAGATGTGGCGGACCTCACCGGTGGTCCGGTTGCGGTTGTCCGTGGTGCCCTCCACCAAAATGGCTACGCCGTTGGGCCCGAAGCCTTCGTAGATCACTTCCTCGATTTGCGTGTCGCCTTCCGCCCCCGTGCCCCTGGCGATGGCCCGTTTGATGTTGTCGTTGGGCATGTTGAGGGCACGGGCGGCCTGAATGGCTGCCCTGAGGCGCGCGTTGCCGTCGGGGTCGCCGCCACCGAGCTTGGCGGAGATGATGATCTCCTTGGCGGTCTTGGTGAACATTTTGCCGCGCTTGGCGTCCTGGGAACCCTTGCGCGCTTTGATATTGGCCCATTTATTGTGACCGGACATACTCCACCCTCCTCGTGCTCAAGCTCTTTATTCTAACACACTCACGGCAAATCGGGAGGCCCTGGCGGAGGGAGCGCGCGGGCTACCTCCCGAAGGGATAGGAGAGGGCGTTCTTGAGCTTGAAGAGGTCTCCTTCCCGAGGCACGAGTCTGACCTTGGTCTTCATCGTTACGGGGTCGATGAGATCGGAGAAGGGGACGGCCCGGATGTCGAGGTTGTCCGCCACGCTTACCATGTGGCCGAATCGCCCTTCGCTTGCCAGCCGCCAGGCTCCATGCCCGAGCATGGAGCCCAGGACCACGTCGAAGGCCATGGGTTCGGCGCAGCGCGTTTCGTACCCCACTTGCTTGGGGTTGATTTTCTTCTCCTTGCCGGTGCGAGCCTTGTAGAGCGCCATGGTCTGCTCGGCGAGAGTTCTGCAGAGTTCGGCCCGGCCGTAGTAGACGTTGCCGTGGGCGTCCACCTCCTTGGGCTTGTGGGCGTCATCGAGGCGCTCCGCCAGCCCCTCGGCGATGCAAATCAGCCCCGCGCGCCGGCCGTCCCGCTCCCTCGCCGCGATGAGGTCCGCGAAGTGCGAAGCCAGGGCTTCTGGATCAAGGTCCCCCTCCAGGTCCTCGGCGGCCACGATGGCGCAGGCCTCGCCCGCCACCCCGGCCGCATAGGTCATCCAGCCGGCGCTCCGTCCCATGAGTTCGACGATAAAATAAGCATTTGTCGAATCGGCGTCGGCCTTGAGGTTGAGGAGGGCCTTTCGGGCCGCGTCCACGGAGGTCCAATAACCGAAGGTCCAGGGAATGCCGAAATAGTCGTTGTCGATGGTTTTGGGAATGTGCACGGTGGGCATACCCAGCACGTGGAAGAAGTTGGCCGTTTTGAGGGTGTCATCACCTCCCATGGTGATGAGGGCGTCCACGCTCAAGGACCGCAGTCCGGCGATGGATGCATGCAACTTGGCAGTCTTGGTTCCGTCCTCCAGATCCGCCTTGGATTTGACGTCCTTGCCCGGGTTGGCCCGCGCCGTCCGGATGAAGATGCCCCGCTGGTTGCGGATGCCCGAAATGGCCGTGGTCAGGTTCAGGTAGTGCTTGCCCTCCACCAGCGGATTGGAGGGCGTGAAGGCTTGAAGATGGGTGAACCCGTCCAAGATAGCCACCACGCCCACGCCGTGATCAAGAAAGCCGAGGGCGGATGAGGAGATGACGGCATTGGCGGCGGGAGCGGGGCCTCCCGAAAAGACCAGGGCAACGTTGGGGGGGGTATCCATGTCGTTCCTCCAATGGGGCCGCGCCACCCTTCCAGGGCTCGCCCGTCCGTGGCGCCTTCGATGCGGGACCGAAGGCAGTATAATGGCACCCAAGGCGGGCGGCAAACGGGGCCCGTTACGGCCTTGGATCTCGGGCGGCAGTCATGGACGCCGAAAAGAAGGCCGGGTGTTGGGTACCGGCTGCACGGGGAGGGTTTTGTGGAGGAATTTCTGAGGCATTACGGCCTCATCGCGGTGTATTTCGGCATGGCGCTGGAAGGGGAGACGGTTCTCGTCATGGCCGGATTCCTCGCGAGCCAAGGCCTGTTGCCGCGGGGCGAGGTCTTCCTGTGCGCGGTCCTTGGCGCTCTCACCGTGGACCATCTGGTGTTTTACGCGGGCCGCCACGCCACGAGGTTCGCGTGGATGAAGAGGGTCCTCGGCGTGGACCAAGGGCCAACGTCGTGGCGGGCTCGTTTGGGCGAGTCGTGGGCCGTGTTTCTCATGATTCGCTTCATCTACGGCACGCGCACCCCCTACATTTTCTGGCTTGGGACGCGGGGAATGACGTGGCCGCGATTCGCCGCCCGAGACGTGGGTCCCGTCCTGGCTTGGTGCTTCGTTTGGCTATTTTTTGGGCACGCCATCGGGAATCTCGTCCTCCTTCTCTACGGGAAGATCCATCACCACCAAGCCTTCTGGATCATGGTCGGCATGGGTGTGGCGGCACTTGCGATCTTCGCGGTCCTGGCCATCAGGCGGCACCGGCGCCTCAAGCGGCCCTTGCCACCCGAGGCGCCCGTGGCGGACTGACCCGGAAATCTGGCCGATCCGGGACGCCTTGACCGGGAGGCTCTCCCGGCCTATATTTACCGGGCACAGCGTGGGGGCGAAACGGTCTCGACGGGGATGTGCAGGAGGTGGTTGCGCGCCGAGTTCCGGGCTCTCGTAAAACGACCGGAAAACCACAACTGCCAACGACAATTTGGCTCTCGCGGCTTAAGCCGTGACGTCCTTGATGAGAGTGCCCGCGGCTTTTCAAGGACGACGCTAGCGGGATGCTCCGCCCCGGTCCGCCCCGGCCGGTTCGGCTAAGACACTGGGGCTAGCGGACCACCGTATTGCCGGCTCCAATGGTGGCGAGCGAAATTGCTGGGAACCGGCTACGCGCGTAGAAGCCGCCTTGGCTGACTTTTCCGGACGCGGGTTCGACTCCCGCCGCCTCCACCAAAACCCGAGAGCGGGAGGGCTGGTCCCTCCCGCTCCCGGGTTTTAAGCGCGTGGTTGGGCGGGAGTCGAAGGGCGGCGCCTCCCGGACTCCTTCGGAGGCCTGCCTCGGGGGCTCCTTAGCATCAAGACCTGGCGCTGTTCCCCCGAAGGGCTGCTTGCAGCGGAGCGCACACGTGTGGGAGGGGGAAGCTAAAGACAAGGCGAGGGACCCGCCCCGGAAGCCGTAGGCGGCCTTGAAACGGAGCCGCGAGACTCGCGAGCGGCGAGGCTTCTAGTCCGCGTAGGGTTGGCTCCCGCCGCCTCCACCAAAACCCGAGAGCGGGAGGGCTGGTCCCTCCCGCTCCC
>JBBIKI010000011.1:21889-49051 GCA_037445535.1 Acidobacteriota bacterium
GGGTTTTAAGCGCGTGGTTGGGCGGGAGTCGAAGGGCGGGACCTCCCGGACTCCCTCGCAAGCCTGCCTCGGGGGCTCCTTAGAATCAAGCCGCGGCGATGTTCCCTCGAAGGGTTGCTGCCGAGGATCGGGTACAGACCGGAGAGGTAGTGCACGACGCGGCTCCGGCCGGGGTTCCCCTCCGCTGCCGCAGAATGAGGGGCGCTTCGAAAGGGGCGCCTCGAAACCTTGACAGGTTAGGAAAGAAGTGTTACTAACTGCAGGTAGGTGGCACGGAGGACGTCAATGGCGGGCTTGGAGAGGTTTGGCGTGTCCATGGAGGAAGAGTTGCTCCGAGGGCTCGACGCCCTGGTGGAAGAGCGCAGGTACGCCTCTCGGTCGGAGGCGATTCGCGATCTGGTGCGAAAGGAGCTCGTTCGTGATGAATGGGCCGATCCACGCGCCGAGGTGGTGGCCACCGTGAGCATCGTCTACGAGCACCACGAGCATCATCTTTCCGACACGCTGGCGGATCTCCAGCACCAGCATCACACCACCATCATCAGCACCACGCACGTTCACCTGGACGCGCACAACTGCCTTGAAGTCATCCTAATGAGAGGCAAGAGCGCGCTGGTGAAGCGAATTGCCGACACGCTCGTAAGCACCAAGGGCGTCAAGCACGGCGGAACCATCGCCACCACCACCGGCCAATCTATTTAAAGCCAGGGGGAGGAATGAAGAGGCGGGGTTCCTTGTCCACGGGTAGCACAAATCTAAGATGTGTACTACTCTGCTTGGCCGTGATCGTCGCGGCGTTCGGACCGGCCCGTGCCTCGTTGGCCTGCTACAGCGGCCTGGTCCTCATCCCCACCGCCGATGTGACGGGATCGTATATCTGGGCCCTCGATCTTCAGTGGCAGGGCTATTCCAGAGCGCTGAAAACAGATCAGCTCGTCATGAACACGGAATTCGGATGGGGAGATAGATTTGAAGCGGGCGTGGACGTGGATGCCACCAGCGGTTTCGTCGAGAACAGGGCCCTTTTCAACGCTAAATTCGTTGTCCTGAACAGCGATGCAAAGCGTTTCGCCATGGCGGCAGGCGTCCAGAACGTGGGCCAGCGATTCACGCCCGTTTTTTACGTCGTGGCCACGAAGGATTGGGGCGTACTCCGGACCCACGCGGGAGTTCAGCGCGAGGAGGACGGCCACCGAAACGAGCTGTTCATTGGGCTAGATCGCAGCATCGGCGAGCGCTGGCAGATCATGGCGGACTATACGGCGGGGGATCAGAACGCCGCCTCGGCCGGCGTGCTCTGGATGGCGAAAGGGTGGCAAGTACTGGCGGGTGTCCAGTGGCCCAATTCAGGCGGTGCTCCCGTGGCGGTCGTGCACGTCGTTTTCACGGGGGCTTTTAGGCGGTCGAAGGGCTGAGAGAGGGAAGACGATGCATATTCCAGACGGTTACCTCGGGCCCCAAACCTATCTGGCTGCTTACGGCCTCATGGCGCCCGCGTGGGTTTGGGCCTCGCGCAAGGTCAAACGGACCCTCCGCCTCAAGCAAGTGCCGCTCATGGCCTTGGGAGCAGCCTTCACCTTCGTCATCATGATGTTCAACGTCCCCGTTCCCGGAGGTACTACAGGGCATGCCGTGGGCGCGGTCCTGGTGGCCATCCTTCTGGGGCCCTGGGCGGCCGTGGTGGCGGTGTCCGTGGCTTTGGCCGTGCAGGCCCTCCTGTTCGGGGATGGCGGGGTAACGGCTTTCGGCGCCAACTGCCTCAACATGGCTGTCATCATGCCCTTCACGGGATGGTGGACCTATCGCCTGATGGCAGGAAAATCGCCGGCAGATTCGAAGCGGCGATGGGTGGCCGCCGCCGTTGGCGGATACGTGGGCCTCAACGCCGCCGCCCTGAGCGCCGCGTTCATGTTCGGCATCCAGCCCGCCCTCGCGCACGACGCGGCCGGGCGTGCGCTGTACTGTCCCTTCGGCCTTTCCATCGCCGTGCCGGCCATGGCCATCGAGCATCTTCTCCTTTTCGGCGTGGTGGAAGCGGTGGTGACGGGTTTGGTGGTGGCCTACCTATCCAAGAGCGAACCGTCGCTCCTAGAAGGCGGCGTGGCGCCGCCGCCGGCCCCGGGAGGCAGGCCCCTATGGAAGAAGCTGGCCCTCGGCGTGGCGGCGCTCGTCCTGCTCACTCCCCTCGGCCTCATGATCCCCGCCAAACTCGGCGCGGGGGACGCCTGGGGCGAGTGGGGCGGGGACCGTCTCAGGGAGCTGGCCGGCTACCTTCCGGCGGGGTTCGGCAAGGTGGCGGCTCTGTGGCATTCGCCCATGCCGGACTATGCTCCCCGAGGGGCCGAAGAAGCCGCACTGCCCGTACTCAGCGGGTGGTATATCCTTTCAGGAGCCTTGGGCGTCCTCGCCGTAGCGGGGTTGGTCTGGATCGCACGCCGGTGGCTGTCGCACAAGGAGACCGATGGGATCGCTTCCTGAGTGGATGGCACCTGCCGACGAGGGGACGGCGCTTCTGGTTCGCAAGGCCCCACGAGTCTCCCGCGCGGTGCGGCGAGGCTTGGGAGGGATCGTGGGGATCGCGGCGGCCCTGCTGGACGACGGCCTTCCGGCGGGCAGGCGGGGCTGGCTGGGCCGCGTGGACGCCCGCGCCAAGGTGCTCGGCCTCCTGTTCATCCTGGTGATCACCACCCTGGTCACGACCCTCGAACCCCTCGCTCTTTGCGTAGGGGCCGCGTGGGCACTGGCCCTGTTCGGAGGTATCAACATCCGCCGCGTAGCGCTCGCCATGCTGGCCGTTCCCGCCTTCACGCTGGCCTTGGCGGTTCCCGCCTCCTTCAACGTGGTGACCGAGGGCGCCCCCCTGGTGGTCCTGTGCCATCTCGGAGGAGGCCATTGGGGCCCGTGGCGCGTGCCCGAGCTTCTCGCGGTGACCGATCGCGGCCTCTTCGTGGCGGCCCGGTTCGCCCTCCGCAGCGCCGCCTGCGTGTCACTCGCGTCCGTCCTGGCCGCGTCCACGCGGCCCCAGGATCTGTTCAAGGGGCTCAGGGGGCTCGGTGTTCCCTCCGCCTTCGTCATGGTGGCGGCCATGATGACTCGCTACCTTGATCTCCTGCTGAGAAGCGCTGAAGAGATCCATCTTGCCAAATTGAGCCGATCCCTGGGCGGTGTGGGCGTCGCACGGGAGCAGGTGTGGGCCGCCGCCGGCATGGGTGAGCTCTACCGCCGCAGCCGGACCGTGGCGGAATCGGTGGCCGAGGCCATGGTTTCGCGAGGCTACACGGGCGAGATCCACACCCTCAGGCAGGGGCGCTGGTCGTGGCGGGACGGAGCCTTCGTGGCCGGGTGCCTCGCCTTCGGGGCGGGGCTTCTGGCGCTGGGATGAGGAGGAGGGCACGTTGGACAAGGTTTTCGATTTCCGCGGCGTGAGTTTTGCGTATCCAGGGCGGGAGCCAAGCCTGCGAGAAGCCACGTTCGACGTTTCGGAAGGGGAACGCCTCGCCATCCTGGGAGCCAACGGCAGCGGCAAGTCCACTCTTCTTCACCTCATGGATGGCCTCTACTTCGCCCAATCAGGAGACGTGCGGGCCTTCGGCCAGCGCCTCACCCCGGACGCCGTGGAGAGGCCTCCTTTCGGCCCCCTTTTTAGGAAAAGGGCCGGATTCCTGTTCCAGAACTCCGATGCCCAACTCTTCTGCCCCACCGTGGAGGAGGAACTGGCCTTCGGTCCCCTGCAGATGGGCTGGAAGGAGGAGGAAATTCTCCGCCGCGTGGGCGACACCCTCGGCCTGCTGGGGATAGGCCACCTCAGGGACCGGCCTCCTCACGGCCTCAGCTCGGGAGAGAAAAAGAAGGTGGCCCTCGCCTCTCTTCTGGTCCTTTCACCCGTGGTTCTTCTCCTGGACGAACCCACGGCCGGCTTGGATCCCAGAAGCCAGGGAATGCTCCTCGAACTGCTCGATGACCTGCACGGCAGGGGAGGCTTGACCCTTGTCACCGCGACGCATGACCTTGAACTCCTGCCGCACATCGCGGATCGGGTTCTGATCCTGGGGGAGGACCACCGGATCGCGGCCGACCTACCCACGGAACGGGCCTTGGGAGATACGGGCCTCCTTCTCTCGGTGAACCTCATCCACGCCCACCGGCACCGCCACGGGGGGATGGTCCATTCCCATCCGCACCAGCACACGCGAACGCACGACCACGCCCACGGAGGCGGGGAGGATCACGGGCACTGAACCGTGGACGCCGAGGAGCCAGAAGGGGCGGGCGGTTCAGGCCGGCGAGGCGCCAGGAGGCGGGGGGGCCAGGGAGGCAAGCACGTCGCGAAGCTCGTTAAAATCCACGGGCTTTTTGAGGAACCCGTCGGCCTTGAACTCCAGGATGGCTTCGGATTTATCTTGAAACTTGGTAAAGAGGCCCGTCATGACCACGACCTTGATGGCGGCCGTGGCGGGCGACTGCTTCAGCCGCAGGCAAAGCTCGCGCCCGTCCAGCTTGGGCATGAGGGCGTCCGTGAGGAGAACCTCGGGAAGGTACTCGCACGCAAGCCTGTACGCCTCGTCCCCGCGCTCCGCCACGAGCACGCCATAGCCCATCTTTTCGATGACCCGTTGAGCGACCATGCGAGTCACGGCTTCGTCCTCAGCAACGAGAACCAAGGGGCGCTTGAGAATCTGGCCGGCTGGGACCGGGGGGATCTTCGCCCTCTCGCCCCGTTGGGCCATCTTCCGGCGGAACAGGACGGGCGGAGCCTTCTCCCAGAAGGCCTGCTGGTCTTCCTTGGGCAGTTTGCAAAGACACTTGCCGCATTCGGGGCACACGGGGCTCCACGTCGAGGCGAGGCAGGTGCAGAACTCCACCGAGGCGCCCTCGTAGCGATGGCCGCAAGCGGGGCACAGGACCACGGTTTCCTCATTGGGTAGGAGAGAAAAGTCTTCCGTCATGGGCCCTCTCGGACGATAGAACCAAGCCGGCGAGGCGAGGTGCGTGCAAATTGCCGTCCCCCTGCGAACATAATATACTTACGCCGAGAGAGCAAGGCCAAAGGGGTGTGGAGCTCATGCCCGGGCTCCACGGCCAAGGCCGGAACCCGGCGTAAGGGGCGTAAGGGGCGTAAGGGGTTGCACTCCATGAGGATGCCCGCAAGCGAGAAGGACCGGCTTGACGTCCTGAATCGCTACATGATCATGGACACGCCGCCGGAGCGGGCCTTCGACGACCTCGTCGAGCTGGCCGCCATGATCTGTGCCGCGCCCATGGCGTGTATCGCCTTCGTGGACGACCAGCGAGCGTGGTACAAGGCGGCCAAGGGGCTGGAGAGCCCGGAGACGCCCAGGGAGGGAAGCCTCTTCGACGCGGCCCTCCAAGCCGAAGCGCTCCTCCTCGTCACGGACGCCGCCAGCGACCCGCGCTTTTCCGGCCACGAACTGGTGAAGGGCCCCGCCTCCGTGCGCACGTTTCTGGGCACGCCTCTCGTCACGTCCGACGGCTTCGCCGTGGGCGTTATGGCGGCCATGGACAGCCGAACCAGGGAGGTTTCTCCCGCGCAGGCGGAGGGCTTTCAACGCCTCGCGCGCCAGGTGGTGGCCCAGATTGCCCTCAAACAGAACTTTCTCGATCTGGCCCGCAGCGTCATGGCGCGGCGGGAGGCGAACCGCGACAAGATGCTCCTGGCTACGGCCGTGGAGCAATCTCCTGCTACCATCGTCATCACGGACAGCTTGGGGGCCATCCAGTACGTGAACCCGGCCTTCACGGCTATCACGGGCTACAGCGCCGAAGAGGCCATGGGCCAGAACCCGAGAATCCTAAAGAGCGGTGCAAACCCGCCCGAGTTCTATGCCGGCATGTGGGGCCGCCTCTCCAAAGGAGAGACCTGGAAGGGCGTCCTCGTAAATAGGCGGAAAGACGGCACCCTCTTCGATGAGGAAGCCACCATATCGCCCGTGCGCGATGCCGCGGGGCGGACCACCAACTACGTCGCCGTGAAGACGGACGTGAGCGAGAAGCGCCTCGCCGAAGAGCAGATTCGGCGCCAGAACGAATCCCTGCGAGAGAGCGAACAGCGATACCGAACCCTCACGGACTCGGCTCAGGATGCCATCCTCATGATGGATCCCGAGGGCCGGGTATCGTACTGGAACCCGGCCGCAGAGCGCATCCTCGGCTACACCAGCGCGGAAGCCCTAGGCCAATACCTGCACGCGTTCATCGTGCCCCAGCGTTATCACAAAGCCCACGCCGCCGCCTTCCCCGCGTTCAAGCAAACAGGCCAGGGTGCCGCCGTGGGCAGGACGCTCGATCTTGAAGCCAGGCGGAAGGATGGCCAGGAGATCTCCGTTCAATTATCCCTTTCCGCCATTCAGCTCCACGGCGGCTGGCATGCCGTGGGCCTCATGCGCGACGTCACCGACCGCAAACACGCCGAGGAGGAGCGCCAGAAGTTCGTATCGCTGGTGGAATTCAGCTCGGACTTCATCGGCATGGCGGCCATGGACGGGCGGATGCTCTACCTGAACGGCGCGGGGTGCGAGCTGGTTGGTCTCGCATCGGCCCAGGACGCGCTCTCCATGGTCATGTGGGACTTTCTCTCGGATGAGAGCCGAGGCAAGGTCGAAGGCACCATCCTTCCAGTGGTCATGGCCCAGGGCCACTGGGAAGGAGACATGGAGTTCAAGAATCACAGGACCGGCGTGCCCATCCCCGTCCACTTCAGCGGCTTCGTCATCAAGGACCTCCAGACGGGCGCGCCCCTGGCCCTCGCGTGCGTCAGCAGGAACATTACCGAGTGGAGGCAGGCGGAGGAGGCCATCAAGGAATCGGAGAAGCGCTTCAGACTGCTCTTCGAGCGGAACCTGGCGGGTGTCTATCGGAGCACCCTCGACGGGGCCCTGCTGGAGTGCAACCCGGCCTTCGCGCGAATTCTGGGTTACGAGTCTCCCGAGGAAATCCTCTCGCCCTACATGGCAGGGTTCAGCCGGCGTGACAAAGTCCGCGCCCACAGGGTGACGGACTTCTTCCATGAATCGGTGGACCGGAAAGCCTATATCGAGCGAATCAGGCACGAGAAGGTCCTCACGAACCACGAGAACTGCCTCAGGAAGAAGGACGGCGCGCCCGTTTGGGTTCTCGAAAACGTGAGTCTTTTGGAAAGCGGAGATGACGAACCGTCCATCCTTTACGGGACCGTTATAGACATCACGGAGCGGAAACATACCGAGGAGGCCTTAAAGACGAGCGAGGAGCGGTACCGGCTCCTTTTCGAGCGCAACCTGTCGGGGGTCTTCAGGACGGCCGGAGACGGCCACATATTGGAATGCAACGATGCCTTCGCCCGTATCTTCGGGTTCCCGTCGCCCGAAGAGATCAAAGGGCTCGAGGCGGACACGTTTTACGACCAGACCTCCGATCGAGAGGAGCTCATGACGCTCCTGAACGAGGCTAGGATGCTGAACAACATTGATTTGCACCTCAAGCGCATGGACGGTTCGCCCGTCTGGGTGCGCGAAAACGTGAGCCTGACGGTGGGTCTCGATGGCCTCGAAGTCATCGAAGGTACCGTCATGGACATCACGGACCGAAAGCTGGCTGAGGAGGAGTTACAGAAAGCCAAGGAGGCCGCCGATATGGCCAACGAGGCCAAAAGCGAGTTCCTCGCCAACATGAGCCATGAAATCCGCACGCCCATGAACGGCATCCTCGGCATGACGGAGCTGGCCCTTGAAACGGACTTGACACCGCAGCAGCGGGACTACCTGGAGATGGTTCTCTCTTCAGGCGAATCGCTTCTGACCATCATCAACGACATCCTGGACTTCTCCAAGATCGAGGCGGGCAAGCTCGATCTCGAGGCCATCGAGATGGATCTTGAACCCATCCTGCGCAAGCCCGCGGATCTGCTCAGAGCCAAGGCGGAAGCCAAGGGCCTTTCCCTGAACAGCAGCATGGGACCGGAGGTGCCTTCGAGGGTCATCGGCGACCCCGTTCGGCTCAGCCAGATCCTCACCAACCTCGTGGGCAACGCGCTGAAGTTCACCCAAAGCGGCGGTGTGGAGGTTCGTGTTGAGGAGACGGCGCGCAACTCGGGAAGGTCCTTCCTCCGATTCTCGGTGACGGATACGGGCATTGGCATTCCCAAGGACAAGCAGGACAGGCTCTTCAAGAGCTTCAGCCAGGTGGATGGCTCCACGACCCGAAAATACGGCGGCACGGGGTTGGGCTTGGCCATCTCCAAGCAGCTCGTTGAGATGATGGGGGGCGAGATCTGGGTCGAAAGCGGCGAACGCGGGGGAAGCACGTTCTTCTTCACGGCGGTGCTCGGCATCGCACGGGGGGCGGCGGCCCCGATGGGCGCTCCTGCCGAGCCATCGGACGGACTCAGGAAACGCTCCGCGGCCCTGTCCCCCTCCGAGTCACGTGATCTCCGCCTCCTTCTCGCGGAGGACAACCCCGTCAATCAGAAGCTTGCGGTGGCCCTGCTGAGAAAACAAGGGTGGAGCGTGGAGGCCGTCGCCAACGGCAGGGAGGCGGTGGAGGCCATGGCGCGGGAGACCTTCGACGCCGTGCTCATGGACGTGCAGATGCCCGAGATGGATGGATACGAGGCCACGGCCCGCATCCGCGAGATGGAAAGGGGAACGGAGGCCCACGTGCCCGTCATCGCCATGACCGCCCACGCCATGAAGGGCGACAGGGAGCGCTGCCTGGCATCGGGCATGGACGGCTACGTCACGAAGCCCGTCAAGGCTTCTGATCTCTATGGGGAGGTTCTGCGCCTCCTTCCCGCACGTGCGGAGAATCGGCCGTCTCGCGACGTTCCCACGGCGGTTCAGGCCACCCCTGACGCTGCGCCTGCTGACCTCTCCTCTCTCCTCGACACGGTGGGAGGAGACGTGGCCCTCGTGGAGGAGCTGGTGAGCCTATTCGTGGAAGACGCTCCCGAGGAGATGGAGGCCATACGGCGGGCCTTGGAGGAAAAGAACGCCCAAGCCCTTCACGAAGCCGCCCACAAGCTCAAAGGGGCGGTGGGCAACTTCGGCGCTCGGGGTGCCCATGACCTGGCCTACAGCCTGGAGGGCATGGGCAGAGGCGGTGCGCTGGAAGGGGCGCAAGAGGCCCTCGCGCGGTTGGAGGCGGAGATGGTCCGCCTGGAGGCGTACCTCACGTCAGGGCGATGGAGGAAGGCGCCGTGAAGATCCTCCTGGCCGACGACGACCGGGTCACCAGGCGCCTCATGGAAAGCCAGCTCCGCCGCTGGGGCTACAAGGTCATGGAAGCGGAGGACGGTGAGGGGGCCTTGGACATCCTCGCGAGGCCCGACGGCCCGCGCCTGGCGGTCCTGGACTGGATGATGCCTAAGCTGGACGGGGCCGAGGTGTGCCGGCGGCTCAGGGCGAAAGGGCGGGAGGACTATGTCTACGTCATCCTCCTCACCTCCAAGAACCGCAAGGAGGACTTGGCGGCGGGCCTTGAGGCGGGGGCCGACGACTATGTCGCCAAGCCCTTCAACCACGTGGAGCTTCGCGCTCGCCTGCGGGTGGGTGAACGGATGGTGGGCTTCTCGCAAGGCCTCCTCTCGGCCAACGCCATGCTGCGGACCCTAGCCCTCACGGATGAACTGACGGGCCTCCTCAACCACGGCGCCATTCTGGCCCGCCTCCGGGAAGAACACGCCAGGAGCTCCAGGACGGGCCTTCCCCTGGGAGTCCTCATGGCGGATATTGATCACTTCAAGGCGGTGAACGACTCTCTTGGACACGCCGCTGGGGACGTGGTCCTCAAGCGCGTGGCCGGCGCCATCAGGGCCGCGTGCAGGCCGTACGACGTGGTGGGACGGTACGGGGGCGAGGAGTTCCTCGTCCTCATGCCCGTCACCGACGGTTCTCACGCCCTCGGCGTGGCCGAGCGCATCAAGGATTCCGTTGCTTCAGCGCCTGTCTCCGAGGGGGACAGGGAGCTTCGAGTCACCATCAGTCTTGGCGTTTCGGTGCTCCGGGGCGGCGCCCCCTCCTCGCCGGAAGTGGCGCTTGAGGCGGCGGACCGGGCCCTCTATAAGGCCAAGAACGAGGGCCGCGACCGAGTTTGCAGCAGCGGTTTGGGCTTGGACGAAGCACCGGACGCCGGTCACGACGGATCCGGCTCGGTTTAGGTTCTGGAAGCATGGCCGTCTCGGCCTTGGGAGGGGAGCAGGGCATGGAACACGGAAGGGCGTGCGCGTCAAAAAACGGAACTCTGGGGCCCTGGGCCGTTCGCTGCCAGGGGGAGGTTCGCCATGAGTACCCCGCGCCCCACCCGGTGGAGCGGACCTATTTTCAGCAGGACCGCGACCGCCTCCTCCACTCGGAGGCCTTCCGCCGCCTGGGATACAAGACTCAAGTGTTTGTGGTCCACGAGGGCGATTTCTACAGGACGAGGCTCACGCACACCCTCGAGGTGTCTCAGGTGGCCAGGGGCCTGGCCTGGGCTCTCGGGGCCAACGAGGACCTCTGCGAAGCCGTGGCCTACGCCCACGATCTTGGACATCCACCCTTCGGCCACCGCGGCGAGGAGTGCCTGGACGAATTGCTGGGGCGCGCCCTTGAAGCCCCCCCCATCGGACTCAAGCGGCCCCAGGGAGGGAAGGCCTTCGAGCAGAATTTTCAATCCTTCCGCATCGTCAACGAGCTGGAACGGCGCTATCCCGCCTTTCCCGGGCTCAACTTGAGCTTTCAAACCCTCCACGGCATCCTCAAGCACCACACGGCCTTCGACAATCCCGTCCTACCCTATTCCCTTGTGGCTGCAAGGCCCGCCGAAGCTGCGCGCCTCTCCGCCCTCTACCTGGACACGGCGGGTTGCACGGCGGAGGCGCAGATCGTGAACCTGGCGGACCAGATCGCCTGGGTCACCCACGATCTCGAAGACGCCTTGCGCGTGAGGTTCCTCACCGTCGAGGAGCTGTCCGCCCTGGACATCCCCCTCTTGAGGCAGGCGTGGGAACGCGCGCATGCGGCGGGCCCCGGGTGGGACCGGGAGCGCATCCTCTGGGCCCGGCTCCTGGTCAGGAACATGATCGACATCCTGATGACGGACGTGATTCACGGGTCCTCGGCCCGGCTAGCGGGCTTTTTGAGCGCCGAGCAGATCGTGGCCCTGCGGGAGCCCGCGGTTCGCTTTTCGAATGAGATGTCGGCCTCCGTGAACCAGCTCAGGGAGTTTCTCTTCGACCGGGTCTATACCCATCCCGTCGTGGAACGGATGTCCGTGAAGGCGGCGGGTATTTTGGAACGGCTTTTCGACACCCTCACGCGGGACATTCTCGACTCTAAGTCCAAATCCGCGCGCCTCCTGCCAAGGATGACGCGGCAGCGGCTGGACGCGGCCGCCGATCCTGTAGGCAAGCTCCAGGTCATCGTGGACTTTCTGGCGGGCATGACGGACCGGTTCGCGACGGAATTCTACCGCGTTCTCTTCGAGCCCGACGAGAAGGGCATTACCAGCTTGTATTAGAAGCCCCCGGGGGACGGGCGGAAGCCATGAGCTGGCGGCCTTCTGGAGGTTCACGTGGCGTGTTAGTAAGCCGGCAGCTGATAGCCCATAGCCGCTTCTCGCCCTTGACCGCCAGGCAAGACTTCGATATAATCAACGGTCTGGTGGGGCTATGGCGCAGCTGGGAGCGCGCTTGAATGGCATTCAAGAGGTCGGGGGTTCGATCCCCCCTAGCTCCACCAAAGCAACCTTTCGTCCGTCCTTAAAGGATGGTTTGGGGGTGAGGTGTGGCGCCGGGATGATAGGTCCCGGCCTTTGCGTTTATACGGCATGAAAACGAGGTGCCCGTGAACGGTGCGGCCTGGGTGGAGGCGTCCGGGTGGGAGGATCGGGCCGCGGCCATCGCGGCGCGGCACGGCATTTCGCCCGTTCTGGCCATGCTCCTGAGCGCCTCGCCGCGGTCCGACGGCGAGTTGTCCGCCTTCCTGGTTCCAGACGGGGTGGAATGGCCTGATCCCTTCCGCATTCCAGGTTTGGCGGCGGCGGCGCGGCGTCTGGCAGAGAGCCTTGCCAGGCAGGAACATATCATCGTTCACGGCGACTACGACGTGGACGGCCTCATGGGAACCGCCGTGCTCGTGGGAGGCCTCCGCTCCCTCGGCGCCAAGGTGGAGGCCTTCATTCCGTCCAGGTTCGACGGGGGGTACGGCCTTTCGGAGGCCAGCTACGAAGCAGTGCGGCAGGCGGGAGCCTCCCTGGTCCTCACCACCGATTGCGGCACCAACGCGCGGGACATCGGCCTCCGGTTGCAGGCGGCTGGGGTGGACCTCATCGTGAGCGATCATCACCTTCCCTCGGATGAGGGGCAGCCCCCTGGCATCTTGGTGAACCCCAAGATGGTTGAGGGCCATCCGGACCGTGAGCTGTGCGGCGCGGCGGTGGCCCTGCAGGTCCTCAGGGGACTGGCGGCGGTTCTGGGAAAGCCGCTGTCCATGGAGCCCTTTCTCAGGCTCGTGGCCATCGCCACCGTGGCCGACGTGGTTCCCATGACTCCCGTGAACAGAAAGATATGCAAGCTGGGTTTCTTGGCCCTCGAGACGACTCCCAACCCAGGACTGGCGCAGCTCCTCGAAGGGGTCTTGAAGACCGGGCCCGTGCGCGGCCATCACATCTCCTACCATTTGGCCCCGCGCTTCAACGCCGCTGGACGCATGGAAGACGCGCGCCTCGTCCTCGACTTGCTGCTGGAGCGGGACCCCGGCATGGCCGCCCGGCTCAAAGTCAAGCTGGAAGCCTTGAACCAGCAACGTAAAGCCCTGCAGATCGTCGCCTATGAGGAGGCCGAGGAGCAAGCGCGCCTCTTGCCCGAGACATCCCGGGTGGTGTTCGCCGCGTCGTCTTCGTGGCACAAGGGGGTCATCGGTCCCGTGGCCGCGCGCCTTACGGAAACCTTCAAGAAAAGCGCCTTCGTGCTCGGGGTGGAGGGCGGCATGGGGTTGGGCTCGGGCCGCGCCTGGAAGGGCGACAACGTGGCGGCTCTCCTGGGGCACGCCTCAGATCTTCTGGTACGGTATGGCGGACACAGTGGCGCCGCTGGTTTCACGGTGAGGGCCGAGCACATCCCGGAACTCGCAAGGCGGCTATGCGGCCTCAAGGTGCCCGGTGCTGGCGAAGCGTGCCCTGAGGTCTTCTATCCCATCGAACCCGTGCACCTTGGGGACGCGTGGGACGCGTGGGGCCACCTGGACCCCTTCGGCCCCGGCAATCCCGAGCCTTACCTTGGGCTGAAGGGCCTATGCCCCAAGGGGCAAAAGGTTCTCACGGGCGGTCATCTCTCCTGGGACGTGGGCGTTCCCGGCTGCGCGCCGGTCCAGTTCATCGCCTGGAACGGCATCGCCGGGGGCATGGACCCGTCCTCGCTCGCTCCCTCGCGCACCATCATCGGGCGTCCCGCGCCCCAGCACAGGCCAGGCCCCGTTTCCTTCTACTTCAGCATCGCCGCGATTCTCTGATCCCTGTCCGTGTCTCCATTTCAGGGCCATACAAGGGAGGATGTTCGGCCGGTATGGGCCACGGAACCAGCGGCTCACGCCGCGCCATCTCACCCTATGGACGGGACGCCCACTGAGCGCCTTAACGGGTTCTGGTTCAATGTGTTAGAATTTTTAGCTTGACATCCTAAGGGGGTACCACATGGCTAAATGGGTGTATTTCTTCGGCGAAGGCAAAGCGGAAGGGAACGGGAAGCAGAAAGAACTTCTGGGCGGCAAGGGCGCAGGGTTGGCGGAAATGACCAACCTTGGAATCCCGGTTCCCCCCGGCTTCACGATCACGACTGAAGTCTGTACCTATTACACGAATAAGAATGTCTATCCCGAGGACTTGGGAGGACAGGTGCGCACCGCGCTGGCGGGAGTAGAGAAGATCATGGGCCGCCGGTTCGGCGATCCCGGGAACCCTCTCCTCTTCTCCGTTCGGTCAGGGGCTAGGGCCTCCATGCCCGGCATGATGGACACGGTGCTCAACCTGGGACTGAACGATACGACCGTTGAGGGTCTCGCCAAAGTCACGGGCAACGAGCGCTTCGCGTGGGATTCCTACAGGCGCTTCGTGGCCATGTACGGGGACGTGGTGCTCGGGCTAAAGCCCGTCAAGAAGACCGACGACGATCCCTTTGACGTCCTCCTGGACAAGGTGAAACACGATGCCGGAGCGAAGTATGACACGGACCTTACTACGGGCGACCTCAAGAAACTGGTGAAGCTCTTCAAAGCCGAGATCAAGAAGCAGCTCGGCGTAGATTTCCCGGAAGACCCCGAGAAGCAGCTCTGGGGCGCCATCGGCGCCGTGTTCGGCTCGTGGATGAACGACCGGGCCATCGCCTACCGCAGGCTCTACGATATTCCCTCGGACTGGGGCACGGCGGTGAACGTGCAGACCATGGTGTTCGGCAACCGGGGCGAGACTTCGGGAACGGGGGTGGGATTCACCCGCGACCCTGCTCTGGGAGACAACCGCATGACGGGCGAGTTCCTCATCAACGCCCAGGGCGAGGACGTGGTGGCGGGCATCAGGACGCCCAGGCCCATCGCTCAGCTCGAATCCATCCTACCCGAAGCCTACGGCCAGCTCGTGACCATCCAGAAGCGCCTCGAATCTCACTTCAGGGACATGCAGGACTTCGAGTTCACCATCGAGGACACGAAGCTCTGGATGCTCCAGACCCGCACGGGCAAGCGCCACCCCTTCGCGGCCGCTCGCATGGCCGTGGACATGGAAGCAGAGGGCCTCATCGACGAGAAGGAGGCGGTCCTGCGGCCCGAAGCGGACGGCATAGCGGCGTTCCTCTCTCCCATCTTCGACCAACTGGCGAAGGCCACCGCCCTTCGGGAAGGCAAGGTCATCGCCAAGGGTCTGCCCGCGGGCCCCGGCGGCGCTTCGGGCCGGGTGGTCTTCAACGCCGCGGACGCGGAAGCTTGGGCCGGCAAGGGAGAGAAGGTCCTCCTGGTGCGCAAGTTCACGAGCCCCGAGGACATCCGCGGCATGAACGCGGCCCAGGGCATCCTCACGGCCATGGGCGGCATGACCTCCCACGCGGCTCTCGTGGCCCGGCAGATGGGCAAGGTATGCATCGTGGGCTGCGGCGCCCTGGACATCGATTACGAAAAATCCCAGATGGTAGTGGGGGAGAAGGTGGTCAAGGAGGGCGACTGGCTCTCCATCGACGGCTTCACCGCCGAGGTCATTCTGGGCCAGCTCTCTACGCGGCCGAGCGAAGTCCTCCAGGTGCTGAACGGCGAAATGAAACAGGAGGAATCGCGCAACTACCAGCAGTTCACCAAGCTCATGGGCTGGGCCGACAAGTGCCGCCGCCTCCAGGTGTGGACCAACGCCGACACGCCGGGCCAAGCCGCGATGGCCGTGAAGCTGGGTGCCGAGGGCATCGGCCTGTGCCGAACCGAGCACATGTTTTTCGAGGGCGAACGCATCCACTACGTCCGCCGTATGATCCTGAGCGAGACCAAGGATGACCGAGAAAAGGCCCTCGCCTACCTATTCCCCATGCAGAAGGAAGATTTCGCCGGCATCTTCAAGGCCATGGACGGCAAACCCGTGACGGTGCGCCTCCTGGATCCACCGCTGCACGAATTTCTCCCTTCACGCGAGGCGCTTAAGCCTGAAGTCTTCGTCGAGAAGGTTAGAGCCGTCGCCGAGGGGCTCAAGGTCAGCCCCGCGGAGATTGAGGCCCGCATTGAAGCCCTTCACGAGAACAACCCCATGCTCGGCCACCGCGGCTGCCGCCTGGGGGTGACCTATCCCGAGATCTACGAGATGCAAATCCGCGCCATCATGGAAGCGGCCTGCGACGTGGCCAAGGCGGGCCTTCCCGTCAAGCCCGAGATCATGATCCCCATCGTGGCCACGGAAGAGGAAATGAAAATCTTCGCCGACATGACCCGCCGCATCGCCGACGAGGTCATCGCCAAGGCGGGAGTGAAGGTCCACTACATCGTGGGAACCATGATCGAACTGCCGAGAGCGTGCGTAGTGGCGGACAAGATCGCCAAGTACGCGGAATTCTTCAGCTTCGGTACCAACGACCTCACCCAAACCACCTGCGGCATCTCTCGCGACGACGTGCGCGGTTTCCTGGGCGAATACGTGAGCCGCGAGATCTATCCCAGCGACCCCTTCCAGCGCATCGACAGAGAGGGGGTGGGCGAGCTCATGAAGATGGCCGTTCAGAAGGGCCGCGCCACGCGCGCAACCCAGCAGATCGGCATCTGCGGCGAGCACGGAGGCGAGCCCAGCTCCGTGGAGTTCTGCCATCAGATCGGCCTGAACTACGTCTCCTGCTCCCCCTACCGTGTGCCCGTCGCCCGCCTCGCGGCGGCTCAGGCGGCGCTTAAGGGATAGGGCTAAGAACGAGTCCACGGGGCCGCGGGCTTTGAGACGAGAGGTCCGGCTCCCCCCGCGGATGTGGCGAGGATGTTGTTCTTGGGGCAGCCGCCGTTGCACGTGAACCGCACGGGGCAGTTTCGGCAGAGGCGCGCCAAGGTGGAGTCTCTTAACGACCTGACGGAGTGGCGGAGCATGCATAGGCACAGGGCGGTCTCCGCGGTACGGGACATCATGAAAGCGCACAGGCTGCTCAGAGCGGCCACGGTGCTGGGACTGCTGGCCGCGGTCGTGGCGGGATGGGCCCAAGGGGCACCTCCGGGCAAGGCCCCGGCCCGCAAGGTCGTCATCTTCGCGGCGGCGAGCACGACGGACGCGCTGCAAGCACTTGGAGCAGCCTTCAACGCCAAGACGGGTGTAGAGGTGGAATCGAGCTTCGCGGCTTCATCCCTCCTGGCGCGCCAGATCGAGAACGGCGCCCCGGCGCACGTTTTCGTATCAGCGGACCAGCAATGGATGGATTACCTCCAGGAGCGCCGCCTTCTCGAGCCTGGCACCCGTCGCAATCTCCTGGCGAACAGGCTCGTCCTCATCGCGCCCAAGGGCAAGGGCTTTCCCGTGCGTTTCGAGGCGGGCTTCGATCTGGCCGGCGCCTTCAAAGGCAGGCTGGCCGTGGGCGACCCCGAGCACGTGCCGGCGGGCATCTACGGGCGGCAGGCCCTCATGCATTTTGGATGGTGGAAGGCCCTGCAGCCGCGGCTGGCTCCGGCCCAAAACGTCCGCGCCGCCCTCAGGCTGGTGGAAATGGGCGAGGCGGACGCGGGCATCGTCTACGAGAGCGACGCCAAGATGAGCGGCAAGGTTGAGGTCGTGGGCGTCTTCCCCGAGAGTTCATGTGACGCCGTGGTCTATCCGGCGGCCCTCGTCCGCGGCGCCGGGAAGGAGGCGGAGGCCCTCCTTGCTTTCCTGTCTTCTCCCGATGCCGCCGCAGTCTGGCGGCGCTTCGGTTTCACGCCGGTTCGGTGACGGTGTCCTCCTTCCTTCTCACCGCCGGCGAATGGACGGCCCTCTGGCTCTCCGTGAAGGTGGGCCTGGCCAGCGTGGCCCTGTCTCTCCTCCCCGGCATCGCCATCGCCTGGCTCCTGGCGCGCCGCCGCTTCCCAGGCAAGACGGCCCTGGATGCCTTGGTGCACCTACCCCTGGTCCTGCCTCCCGTGGTGACGGGCTATCTCCTGCTCCTGGCGCTCGGGCGCAACGGGGTCGTGGGCGGGTTTCTCCATGACCACTTCGGCCTGGACATCGCCTTCACATGGCGGGCCGCCGTGCTGGCTTCCGCCGCCATGGGCTTTCCCCTCCTTGTGAGATCCGTGCGCCTTGCCGTGGAGATGGTGGACAGGCGGCTGGAGGAGGCGGCCCAGACCCTCGGCGCTTCCCCCCTCCAGATGTTCTTCCGCGTCGTCCTTCCCCTCGCCGCGCCTGGGTTGCTCACGGGAATCGTGCTGGCCTTCGCCCGGAGCCTGGGTGAGTTCGGAGCCACTATCACCTTCGCGGGAGACATTCCCGGGCAATCCCGCACCCTTCCCGTGGCCATCTACGGCTACCTCCAGCTTCCCTCCGGGGATGCCCCGGCGCAGCGCTTGGTCATCATCTCGCTGGTGCTTTCGCTGGGGGCTCTGGCGGCGTCCGAGGCTCTGGCCCGGATGGCCAGGCGCCGGGCAGGAAGGGGCACCCATGCTTGAGGTTTCCCTGGCTCTGGCGAGGGGTTCCTTCAGCCTCCGCGTGGATACTGTTTTCGCGAGAGGCACGGCGGCCGTCTTCGGGCCCTCGGGTGCGGGCAAATCCACCCTCCTGCACGCCATCGCGGGGCTTGCGCGCCCCGCGCGTGGAAGAGTCGTTCTGGACGGAACGGTTCTTTTGGATACTCGGGAAGGGATCAGCGTCCCCGCCCACGAGCGCCGTTTGGGCGTCGTTTTCCAGGACGGGCGCCTCTTTCCACACCTCACGGTGGAGGGAAACCTCCGCTTTTCGGAGCGATACGTGCGGCCGCCGGAGCGGCGATTCAAGGCAGGTGACGTGGCGGACCTCCTCGCTCTCGGCCCCCTCATGAGCCGGTCCGTGAGGGCCATTTCGGGAGGAGAGGCCCAGCGCGTCGCCCTGGGCAGGGCCCTGCTCTCCTCGCCGCGCCTTCTGGTGCTGGACGAGCCCCTTTCCTCATTGGACCAGGGATTGAAGGCACAGCTTCTGCCGTTTCTGCGCCGCGTGCAGGCCGCGGCGGGCATTCCCATGCTCTACGTGAGCCACGACCTGGGGGAAGTGCTCCAACTCGCTGACGAAGTGTTGGTCCTGGAAGCGGGGAGCGTCGTGGCCCAGGGGCCCTTCTTGGACCTCGTCACCGTGCCCCGCGCTCTGGCGCTCTTTCGCGGCCACGGCCTGATGAACGTCTTTCGTGCCAGGGTTCAGGCCCACCGGGAGACCGACGGGATCACGCTCCTCCTTCCTCTGCAACCGCACGGAGAGCATAACCGCCACGCCGGAGCGGCCCTGGCGGCCCGGATTTCCGAAGCCCGCCGCGTCGGGGAGGACGTCTGCCTCAGCCTCCGCCCCGAGGACGTAGCCCTGTCGCTCGGACCCGTGGAAGGCACCTCCATCCAAAATCAGCTTTCAGGGATCGTTCAAAAGGTCATTGAGGGGCCGGACCGGACCCTCGTCGTTGTGGATGCAGGCACGCCGCTCATGTGCGACGTGACCCGCCACTCGGTGCGTGACCTGGATCTTCGTCCCGGGCGTGCCGTCTGGTGCCTCATCAAGGCGCAGGCGCTCACGTACCTGGAAGAATGCGGCGCGCAGCGGGAAGCAGCGCCAGAGACGTGATGGCGGTGGCGTCACAGGTGAGGATGCCCATCCTCGCGGGGACCGGAAAGAGAGCCCGGCCGGCCGGCACGTTTGCCCCGTGCCAGTGCCCGATGGAGCAGGGCGTCAGTCTTCCTTGAAACTGCCGCCCTGAAGCTGGTTGGGGATGGAGCGCTTGAGGGAGAGGAGCTGGCGCTCCAGGAGAGCCTTCTCCATGGCGAGGCCCGCCTGGGCCATGAAGATCTCGATGCCGCTGAGGTCAGGCAGCGATTCGCCGCCCGAGGCATTGTCGGCGTACAGGAGGGCCACCACCCGGCTGCGGCTGACCATCGGGATGGCCACCACCACCTCCGGGCGCTGGGTGCCGAGGGCCTGGGCAAAATCAGAATCCACGCGGGAGAATCCCTGGCGTGAGCGGATGGCCGTGCTTCGGCTTTGGATGGCCTCGTCGAAGATCGAACCTACCCCCACGGGGATGCGAAGGCGGCGGACCTTTTGCATCATCTTCTCGGGGTCTCCCGTCTCGCCGAACCCGCCCAGCCCCAAGATCTGATCCTTCTTGACCAGGAAGAGGATGGCGCGCTCGAAGTACTCGGCGGCGAGCCGCAGGACGAGGAGGGAGATCTCGCTCGACTCGCGGGGGCTCGCGAGTTCGCCCATGAGGCCCTTCAGGAGGCTGAGCTGGTCCCGGACCCGGTAGCCTTCGTCTACGGTTTCCACGCCAAGATCTTTGTAGAAGGTGGCCACCTCCTCCTCGACGGGGGGCAGGAGGCGGTCCACTTCCCGGCAGAAGACCTCGGCGAAGCCGTTGATGGAGGCTTCGAACTGGTCTACGCGGATTTGGCTGAGGGCGGGTTTGCCCAGCACGGCAACTGCGCCCTTGAGTTTGGCCATTTCCATGATGCGGTCGTCCTCAAGATCGCTCATGAGGACGACTTTCACCTGGGGGAAGGAGAGGGATGACTTCTCCAGGAGTTCAAGGCCGCCCAGATAGCCCACGCCGTCGCTCGTGGGCATGAGCAGATCTGTGAGGGCCAGAAAGGGCTTGCGCTGTTCCAGCAGGCCCGAACAGACGGCCGTATATTCGGCCATGGTGGCCACCGGCAAGACCTGGGCAAAGTGCTTGTGAAGACGGACCATGAGCATGGTCTTGAAGATGCTCTCGTCGGCGGCCAGCACGACGGCCACCTTGCTCTTGGCCTGATCGGCGGGGACGGCCGCGCTGTCGCGGACCGGGGGAGCTGGCGGCGGCAAGGGGACGGCTTCCGCGGCGGGCGGGGGCACGGGCTCATGGTGGATGGGCGAGGGCAGGGCCTCCGCGGACACGGGCGCGGGCGGAGGCGGCTCGGGGACGGGTACGCGAGTCCTGGCGGGACGGGGCGGGGCCCACTCAGCGAAGCTGCTGTCGGTGATGGTTTGGGTGAGGAGATTCTGCGGAGAAACGGGCTGGTCCAGGGGGCAGAAGGGGGTGGGCCAGTCGGCGTTCATCTCTTCCCCGTCCTCGCTGAGGCTGAAGAGGAACTCGCCCCGGCCGAACTGGGTCAGAGCCTTGAGCCGCTTGGAGAGCTCCAGGCGGCGGGCCTGTTCCAGAAAAGACCTGTTCAGAACCCCCGCCTGAAGCATGCGGTGGAGGGCCTGCATGGGCTTTCCCGAGGCGAAGGCGAGGGCCTGCTCCATTTCCTTCCGGTCTACAAGGTCCTGGGATTCGAAGAAGCGCAGGAAGCGCAGTTCGTCGAAGTCGCCCACGATGTCCGAGACACTTCCGGTGGAGAAGTAGATGTAGGCGCATCCGAGGTCAGGCGGGGATAGGCGAAGGACCCCCGTCCTCCGGGAGACGTTGACGATCTGGAGGATGTCGAGGAGGGAAAGGTCCTCAAGACTACCCACAAGGCTCATGGCTCGGCTCCGGGTGGGGCGCCCACGGCTCCCACTCGACTATAGAGTACCAAAAAACGCTTGTCCATCGGCCCGAGGCGGACGGTGGCCCGCTGGGGCTCCTGGCCCGTCGGACGTACCAGGAGCACATACACGCCCGGGTCAAGGTCGCGGAAGAAGAAATTCCCTTCCCACAGGTCCATGGACGCGGTTTCCGCCGGGCCCGCCAGCTCCACCCGTCCCGCAAGGGGAGCATCCAGGGCACCGAGCACCTTCCCCGCCAGCACGGTGCCCGTGAAGGAGGGCGAGAAGGCCCTGCGCCACAGGACGCAGGCCGTACTGGGGGCCGGTTCACAGAAGAGTCTGTCCTCGTGCGCCTCACACCGGGCTTCGCCTCCCGCGTAGGCGGCCAGTTCTCCCGGCTGGAGGCCGCCGCCGATCCGTAGCACGACGTACGTCTCGGGCACCCAACCAGAAGAGCGCAGGGGATCGCAAAAGACCGTGGGGCCGCCGGGATAGTCCACTTCGAGCCAGGCGTGAAGCACGCCCCCCTGGAGGCGGATAGGGGGGGACTGGACGGGGAGCTTGAAGCCCACCACCTCCCGGCAGGGGATGGCCAAGGCCCGAAGAATGGCCCGCGCCAGGCGCGTCATGCCTACGCAGGATGCCTTGCCCCGCGCCAGCACCTCCGATTCGGTCTCACTGAAACCGGGCGTTCCATCGTAGGCGATGCGCCGTTTCACGGCGAGGAAGACGGCGTCCACGGCCTCGCCGGCGCGTTGGCACGGGGCCAGGGCCGAAGCCAGGTCCGCGGCAAAGGCGGGCGGCAGGCCCAGGGAGGAAGGGAGGCGGCCGGCGCGAAAGGGCGTCCTCACCTTTAGAGCCGAAGCCTCCACCGAAACGGTGACCCGCCATCCGTCCGGAACGGGATCCACCACCTGCCGGAACCCGTCCACGGAGCAGGCGGGAGGCGCGGGTGAGCCCTTGGCGGCGATCTGAAAGACCGCCTGGGCCTTCCCCGAAACGGTCCCGTACCCTTCGGGGGCCTGGCGGGCCCAGGCGAGGGAAGCGCTCCAAAGGAGAGCCGCGAGGAAAAGGCTAAGGCGAAGCGTGGAGGATGGCGTCAAGGACACCGTTGATGAACTTGCCCGATTCGTCCCCGCCAAATTTCTTGCCGATCTCCACCGCTTCATTGATGGCCACCTTGTCGGGGACGTCGGGGTCGAAGCGCATCTCGTAGACCGCCATGCGAAGGAGGCCCCGGTCCGTGCGCGTGAGGCGGTCGAGCTTCCAGTGCTGCAAGTGCCCGGTGATGAGCTCGTCCACGGCCACGCGGTGAGCCCAGACGCCCTCCACGATGCTTCCCGCGAACCGGCGGACCTTGCCCGAGACGCGGCGCTCCGATTCCAGTTGGGCGCGCACCGAGGCTATGTCTTCGACGCCAAGATCCATCTGGTACAGGTAGGTCAACGCCAGTTCCCGGCCCTCGCGGCGGACGCCCATCAGAGGGCCTTGTAGAGATTCGCCATCTCGATGGCGGCGAGGGCGGCGTCGAAGCCCTTGTTCCCGGCCTTGGTTCCCGAGCGCTCGATGGCCTGCTCGATGGTGTCCGTGGTGATGACCCCGAAGAGCACCGGGCGGTCTTGTTCCATGGCCGTGGCCGCGAGCCCCTTGGCCACTTCGGCGGCGATGTACTCGAAATGGGGGGTGTTGCCCCGGATGAGGGCTCCGAGGGCGATGACGGCGTCGTACTTGCCCGAGGCGGCCATGCGCTTGGCCACCTGGGGGATCTCGAACCCGCCGGGCACCCAGGCCACGGCCACGGCCTTGTCGTCGGCGCCGTGGCGGTTCAGGCAGTCCAGGGCCCCTTCCAGCAGCTTCTTGGAGAAAAATTCGTTGAACCGGCTGACCACGATGCCGAAGGAGAGACCCTTCGCGTTCAGCGCGCCTTCATAGGTCTTGACCATATCGTCCTCCACGCCGCCTCGCGCGGCCTCGGGCCCGCGGGGGCCGCCTCACACCGCTCCCGAAAACTCCGTGAGCTGCTTGAACGCTCTGAACCGGTCCTCGATGTCCTCCTGGCGAAGGGTCAGGAGCCGATTGAGGGAGAAATCCTCCACGTTGAAGGAGGCCATGATGCTTCCCATGACGATGGCCGTTTTTACGGCTTCCGGGCTCAGGTCGCCGGTCTTCGCGAGATATCCCACAAAGCCGCCCGCGAAGGTGTCCCCCGCGCCCGTGGGATCGAAAACCGACTCCAGCGGGTAGGCTGGCGCCGCGAAGATCGAGTCCTCGGTGACTTTCAGCACGCCGTATTCGCCCCGTTTGATGATGAGCATCTTGGGACCCAGGGCGAGGATCGCCCGGGCCGCCTTCACGAGGTTGTACTCGCCCGAAAGCTGGCGGGTCTCGGCTTCGTTGATGATGAGGATGTGGATGCGCGGCAGAAGGTCCATGAGGCCGTCCCGGCGCTGGTTGATCCAGTAATTCATGGTATCGGCGGCCACGACCCTGGGCTGGGTGATCTGGTCCAGGACCTTCATCTGCGCCGTGGGGTCCAGGTTGGCGAGAAAGACGTAGGGGGAGCCCTTGAGGTGGTCGGGCACGTCCGGATCGAAGCCGCCCAGCACGTTCAAGTCCGTCTGGATCGTTTTGGCGTCGTTCAGGTCGTAACCATATTCGCCCTTCCAGTGGAAGGTCTTGCCCCCCGGCACGGTGGAGAGGGCCGAGAGGTCCACGCCGCGGCTCGCTAGGAGGGCCTTGTCCTCCTGGCGGAAATCCTCGCCCACCACGGCGAGGACCGACACCTGCGTGAAGTAAGAGGCGGCGAGGGACGAGTAGGAGGCGGAGCCGCCCAGAACCCGCTCGCGCGCCCCGAAGGGCGTCTTCACCGTATCGTAGGCCACGGAGCCGATGATCAGGAGCCTCATGCGTTCCCCTCCTCACCCTCTTCGATCCGCTGAAGAAGCGGGCGCAGCTTGTGGAATGTGGCCTCGGGCCAGGCGTCTCGGCGGGTCACCACGGCGTTCTGGAGCGCCTTCGAGCACGCGCAGCCCTCGGGCGGAGGGGCCGCGACGGCCCCGGCGATGGCTTCCCTGGCATGGGCCGTGTTCTCGCGCATGACCGCCAGGACGTCCTCGATGCGGACGTGGTCGTGATCCGGATGCCAGCAGTCATAATCCGTGACCAGGGCGAGGGTGGCGTAGCAGATCTCCGCCTCGCGGGCCAGTTTCGCCTCCTGCAAATTGGTCATGCCGATCACGTCCATGCCCCAGGAGCGATAGAGGTTGCTCTCCGCCTGGGTAGAAAACTGGGGGCCCTCCATGCACAGGTACGTGCCGCCCTCGTGCACGGGCACGCCCAGGGCCCGAACCGAAACGGCCAGGCGCTCTCTAAGGACGGGGCAGAAAGGGTGGGCGAGGCTCACGTGGGCGGCGATGCCTTCCCCGAAAAAAGTGTCCGGGCGGTGCCGGGTCCGGTCCACCAGTTGGTCGGGGATCAGAAGGTGGCCCGGCTGATACTGTTCTTTCAGGCTCCCCACCGCCGAGGCAGACACGATGGCCTTGGCCCCTAAAACTTTGAACCCGTAGATGTTGGCCCTGAAGTTCAGCTCCGAGGGCAGAATCCGGTGGCCCTCGCCGTGTCTCGCCAGAAAGGCTACAGAGCGTCCCTTCAAGGTGCCCAGCACGTAGGCCTCGGAGGGGTCCCCGAAAGGTGTCCTGAGGGTCACCCGCTCGGCCGCCTCGAACCCGGGCATGTGATAAAACCCCGAGCCTCCAATGATGCCGTACTCCACAGGTCCCATAAACCCCCTCCAGCTCAGTAGAATAGCACGATGAAGCGCCCCCGGTGAAGCGCGCTGCCCATCTCCTCGTCCCGGCGTCCCCTCATCCCCTTATCTTCGCCTTGACAGAGCCCCGTGCGGCTCCTAAACTGATGCGCCATCTTGGTCGGGGGAGAAACGCTTCGGACATCTTCACGCTTTAGGAGGACGGCATGGGTTTGAACCTCGTTCACAAGATTCTCGGCGCGCACCTCGTGGAGGGGAGCCTCAGCTCAGGCGACGAGATCGCCATCCGGGTCGACCAGACCCTCACCCAGGACGCCACGGGCACCATGGCGTACCTCCAGTTCGAAACCATGGGAATTCCGCGCATCAAGACGGAGCTCTCCGTCTCCTACGTGGATCACAACACGCTGCAAGTAGGCTTTGAGAACGCCGACGACCACCGCTACCTCCAGACGGTTGCGGCCAAGTACGGGGTCCACTACAGCAAGGCGGGCAACGGCATCTGCCACCAGGTCCACGTGGAGCGCTTCGGGGTGCCGGGCAAGACCATGCTGGGCAGCGACAGCCACACGCCCACGGGCGGCGGCATCGGCATGATCGCCATCGGCGTGGGCGGCCTGGACGTGGCGGTGGCCATGGGCGGAGGCGCCTTCTTCATGCCCCGTCCCAAGGTGGTGAAGGTGAACCTCACGGGGGCCTTCCAGCCCCTCGTTTCGGCCAAAGACGTGATCCTCAAGCTGCTCTCCATCATGACCACCAAGGGCAACGTGGGGAAGATCGTGGAATACGCCGGCCCCGCGCTGGCGCACCTCTCCGTCCCGGAGCGCGCCACCATCGCCAACATGGGGGCGGAGCTGGGTGTCACCACATCGGTCTTCCCGAGCGACGAGCAGACGCGCGCCTTCCTCAAGGCCCAGAAGAGGGAAGCTTTCTGGGTGCCACTCGCGGCGGACGCGGACGCGGCGTACGACCAGGTCATCGAGATCGACCTCTCCACGCTGGAGCCCATGGTGGCTCAGCCCCACAGCCCCGATAACATCGCCACCGTGGCGTCCCTCAAGGGCAAGAAGGTGAACCAGGTCTGCATCGGATCGTGCACCAACTCCTCCCTGCGGGACCTGGTGGTGGTGGCGGAGATGCTGAAGGGCCGCCATGTGCACCCGGACGTGGAGCTGGTCATCGCCCCCGGCTCCCGGCAGGTGGAGATGGAGGCCGCCAAGCGCGGCCTGCTCACGGCCTTTCTCATGGCGGGCGCGCGCGTGGGCGAATCGGCGTGCGGCTTCTGCATCGGCTCGGGCCACGCGCCCGGGTCCGGCGAGGTGTCGGTGCGGTCCAACAACCGCAACTTCAAGGGACGCTCGGGCACGGCCGACGCCATGATCTACCTGGCCAGCCCCGAGACGTGCGTGGCCTGCGCCCTCACGGGAGAGTTCACAGACCCCCGAACCCTGGGAATCACCCCCGCCACCTTCGAGCTTCCCGAGGCCTTCGCCATCGACGACTCCATGGTTCTCGTGCCGCCGGCCGACGGGTCCGCCGTGGAGGTGGTGCGCGGGCCCAACATCGGCGAGCCGCCCAAGACCCAGCCCCTTCCCGAGGCCATCAGGAAGAGCGTTCTGCTCAAAGTGGGCGACAAAATCACCACGGACCACATCATGCCTGCGGGCCAATACCTCAAGTACCGCTCGAACATTCCCAAATATGCTGATGTAGTCTTTATTGGAGTGGACCCGAACTTCGCGCAGCGCGCGAAGGAATCGGGCGGCGGCTTCGTGGTGGCGGGCGATTCCTACGGCCAGGGCTCCTCCCGCGAACACGCGGCCATCTGCCCGAGCTACCTCGGAGTGAAGGGCGTCATGGCCAAGGCCATCGAGCGCATCCACAAGGCCAACCTCGTCAACTTCGGCATCCTGCCCCTCCTCTTCACCGATGCCGCCGACTACGAGCGCATCCAGCAGGGCGACACCTTCTCCCTCCAGAACCTCCACGGGTCGTTAAAGAACGGCAAAGTGCTGGAGGTGAAGGACGAGACGCAGAACTTCACGTTCAAGGTGAAGGTGGACGTGACGGACCGCCAAGCGGCCATCCTGCTGGACGGCGGTCTCCTCAACCACATCGCCAAAGGCGGGAGGTAGGGGAACAAGATAGTGAAAAGTAAAAAGTGAAAAGTGAAATGTGAAAAGTTGAAGACGGAACATGGGCCGGGGAGTGCTATTCCATTCTTGAGCCCCAATCCCGCGATGGGCGCATGCCAGACAGGTGGAAACCGAGGAGGAGTG
>JBBIKI010000012.1:0-47201 GCA_037445535.1 Acidobacteriota bacterium
GTCCCGGAACCGCCCGCAAGGATGACGCCCTTCATGAATGGAGCCCTCCGTGGGTAGGTGATCGGGTGAGCAGGTGACTGGGTGACTGGGTGACTGGGTGACTGGGTGACTGGGTGACTAGGTGACTAGGTGACTGGGTGAGGACGCATGGAGCGCTGGGACAGCTTTGTCCTAGTCCCCTAGTCTCCTAGTCACGGTTTTTCAAAATCGCCTCGACGCCGGGCCTGATGCCTTCCGAGCCCTTGAGGGGCGTCACCAGCAGGCCCCCTTCGGTTTCCACCACGGCCATGCCCGACAGCCCCCGCACCAGGGCCCTGGGTGTCCGCGTTACCACCAGGCACCCCTGGCACCCTTCCACGTAACCGGGACCCCACCCCGCGTTGCCTTGGGCGTCCTTCGGCAGAAATTCGTGGAGGGCCGAGAAGGTGCCCACGTCGCTCCAGCGAAACTCCGCGGGGACCATAACCACCCGAGAGGAGCGTTCCATGAGCGCGTAATCTACGGAGATGCTGGGCAAGGCCAGGTACGGGCCGGGTTCGGCTCCCTCCAGCCAGGCCGCGGCAGCCTCCCACAGGCCGGGGGTGTGAACGGCCATCTCCTCCCGAAGGACCGAAAGCGGGTAGAGGAACATGCCCGAATTCCAGGCCACGTTCCCTTGGGCGAGGAGGGCCTCGGCCCTGGCCCGGTCCGGCTTTTCGATGAAGCGGGCGATGCGGTAGCCCTCGCCTTCCCGCTCTCCCTGTTCAAGATAGCCGTAGGAGACTTCGGGACCCGTAGGGGTAATGGCCATGACTCCCAGCGCGCGGACCGAACGGGCGGCGTGCGCCAGGCTCGCCACGGTCTGCTCAAAGGCTGTCTCATCTGGGATGTGATGATCCGCGGGCAGGACCAGGAGGGTCCCCTCGCCGCCCGCCTCGCGCCAGACGCGCGCGCCCGCCAAGGCGACGGCCGCGGCCGTGTTGCGGGCCCCGGGCTCTTCAAGGAACTCCACGCCGGGGGCGTCGCAGAGGCCTCGCAAGGCGGCGGCGCCAACCGCGAATATCTTGGCCGCTCCCAGAGCCTTGGCCCTGGTCACGGTCTGAGCGTACAGCGATCCCATGGCTCCCAGCGGCACGAAGGGCTTGGGACGCTCGGGGGTGGAGAGGGGCCACAGCCGCGTCCCTGACCCTCCGGCTAGGAGAGCTATATGCAATTTCTCTGAATTACCGTTATTCAATGTATTTTCTCTTTTCTGTGTCCACAACTCCGCCCTGTTGGGAAGGGCCCCGCGCGCCGTCTACCCGAGGAGGGACCGGTCAGCCTCTACGGGCATCTGCATCCCGAGGTGGTCCAGAAGGACCTTCACCCGCTCTCGGGCAGGAAGGCTAGCGATGACGGTGCCTTCCAGGCCGGAAAAGACCCCCTCCTTAAACCGCACCCGCTGCCCCACGCAGAAGGGCTCGGCCGGCTCGGGCGTCATGTACCCTCGGCCTCCTTCCCTCGACTTCCAGAGGTCCACGAGCTCGGGCTCCACGCAGGCCACCTGATCCCCGAAAATGAGGGGCCGGGTGACGCACGGGTAGAAGCGCACCTTCGGCAATTCCACCTTGGGGGAGAGCCACACGAAGATATAGCCTGGAAACAGGGGCTGCATTTTCTGGCTGCGGCGCCTGTTCAGGCAAAGGGGCCCGTACGCTTCGATCCCCTCCTTGGCGAGGAAGGCGAGGGCCGGGGCCTCCTTGCGCGGCTTGGTGGCCAGCACGGCCCAGACGCGCTTCGCACTGGACAGGGCGGCAAACATCTATCGGGAACCCGAATAGAAGGCTCGAATCCCCCCGCAGACTTCGGCCACCTCGGCCTCCTTCAGCTCCGCGAAGATGGGGAGGGCGAGCACCTCGCGGGCGGCCCTCTCGGTGTGAGGCAGATCCCCCTCGCGGTAGCCGAGAAAACGGAAGCAGGTTTGGAGGTGGAGGGGGATGGGGTAGTAGATCATGGACCCCGTGCCCCGCTCCTGGAGAAAGCCTTTGAGCTCGTCTCGGCGCTGGGCGCGGATCACGACCTGATGGTAGATATGTCCGTAGCCCTCGGGAGCCGAGGGCGCCTCCACCTGGGGAATCCCCGCGAGACCTTGCCGGTACCATCCCGCCACCACGTCGCGCTGGCGGTTCCAGCCGTCCACGTGGGGCAGCTTGACGCGCAGGACCGCCGCCTGGACCTCGTCCAGCCGAGAGTTGTAGCCAATGTCCTCGTGGATGTACCGCTCCTTGCTGCCGTGCACGCGGAGCATGCGGAGGCGGTCCGCCAGGGCCCCGTCGCCCGTGGTCATGATGCCGCCGTCCCCCGCCCCGCCCAGATTCTTCGTGGGGAAGAAGGAGAACGCCGCCATGTGGCCCAGGACCCCGGCCCTCCGTCCCTTGTAGGTGGAGCCGTAGGCCTGGCAGGCGTCTTCCAGCACCGCGAGCCCGTACTCCTTGGCCACGCCGTTCAGGCCGTCCATGTCGGCGCACAGGCCATAGAGGTGCACGGGGAGAAGGACGCGGATGATGCAGCCGGTGACCTTGTGGACGGGAGGGCCGCCCTCTCCCCGAACGCACTCGCGCTCCAGAAAGCGGCGCACGTGGGCGGGGTCGAGGTTGAAGGTGGCCGGGTCGATGTCGGCGAAGAAGGGCCTCCCGCCAGCGTTGTGGATGGCCCCCGCGGAGGCGAAGAACGTGAAGGACGTGGTGAGGACGCCCTCGCCGCGGCGCAGCCCCAGGGCCCGAAGACCCAGGAGAAGGGCGTCGGTGCCCGAGGCGCACCCCACGGCGTGGGCCGCGCCCAGGTGCCGGGCCACCTCCTGTTCGAGGGACTGGCCTTGCGCTCCAAGGATGAAGTGCTGGGTCTCGAAGACCTCCTTAAGGGCCTTCTCAATCTCGGGGCGGATGCTCGCATACTGCCGTGTCAAATCAAGGACGGGGACGCCCATGAACGCTCCTTTTTAAGGTCGCATTTATAGCACGCTGCCCTCGGGGAGTAAAGGTGAATGGCGCCCTTCGCGCCCCGGAGTTTTCGCGCCGAAGTGGCCTGAAGACGGGGTCGGTGTTATGGTAAGGATGCGGAGGATCTCATGGACGTGGGCATCTTTCATAAGCTCCTCACGAGCGCGATCCAAAAGGGCGCGTCGGACATCCATCTCCAGGCGGGGTACCCGCCCCTCATGCGCGTCAACGGTGAACTGCTCGAAGTGAAGTATCACCCCCTCACGCCCGAGGAGACCTCGGCCATCGCCGAGGAGATCCTCGCCAATACGTACCGGCGCGAGAAGGTCGACGGCCTCTCCGAGATGGACGTCTCCTACGGCCTGGAGGGCCAGGGCCGTTTCCGCGTGAATCTTTTCCGCCAGCGAGGCTCCATCAGCATCGTGCTCCGGGTCATCCCCATCTCCATCAAGACCTTCAAGGAGCTTAACCTGCCGCCGGCCATGGACCAGATCGGCAACCTCCGGCGGGGCCTCGTCCTGGTGGCGGGCGCCACGGGAAACGGCAAATCCACGACCCTCGCGGCCATGATCGAGCACATCAACGAAACCCGCCGGGCGCACATTCTGACCATCGAGGACCCCATCGAGTTCCTTTTCAAGCACAAGATGTCCATCATCAGCCAGCGGGAGCTGGGGAGCGACACGGCCTCCTTCGGCAAGGCCCTCCGCGCATGCCTCCGGCAAGACCCGGACGTGATCATGATCGGTGAGATCCGCGACGCGGAGACGGTGGAGATCGCCCTCAAGTCCGCCGAGACGGGCCACCTGGTCCTCTCCTCCCTCCACACCACCGATGCAGTCAAAACAATCGCGCGCCTCATCGGTTTCTACCCGCCGGACCAGGAGGCCTCGGTGCGCAGCCGTCTGGCGGACAGCCTCATGGCCGTCCTCTCCCTCCGGCTCCTTCCCCACAAGGGGCAGCTGGGGCGCATTCCCGCGGTGGAGCTGCTGAGGGTCACCCGCACCATCCAGGAGTGCATACGGGACCCCGCCAAGACGAGCGACATCCCGTCCTACATGATAAAGGGCGCCGAAATGTACGGCATGCAGACCTTCGACCAGCACCTTCTGGCCCTCATCAAGGAGGGGAAGGTGGACCTGGACGCGGCCAAGCTGGCCTGCAGCGATCCCGCGGAGCTGGAGCGGTCGCTCCTCATGGAAGGATAAGGCGCCTGTTTGGTTTGGGCGGGAGCGGGGAGCGGGATGAGAGGAACCCCTGTCCCGAGGCTCTCTCAACTCGCCGGCCACGCTCGCTGGCCGGCCCCTCAACTGTTAAAGCGGCTCCTTTAGCGCCTCCAGGGCCCGGTCCAGGCCCGCGTCCGTGACGTCGTGATGAGTGACGAACCTCACGGCCGCGGCGGAGGCGGGGCTGGCCAGAACGCCCCGCGTCTTGAGGGCGGCGCAGGCCTGGGCCGACGTCATGGGGGACCTCACCTTCGCCATCACGATATTGGTCTGAACCCAGTCCAGGTCCACGCTGAAGTTGGGGTGGGCGGCGAGCGCCTGGGCAAGGACGCGGGCACGGCGGTGGTCCTCCGGAAGGGTCGGCACCACCTCGCCAAGGGCCACGAGGCCCGCGGCCGCGAGGACGCCCACCTGGCGCATGCCGCCTCCGAACATCTTTCGAAAGACCCTCGCCTTGCCGATGAAGGCCTTGGACCCGCAAATCATGGACCCCACGGGGGCGCAGAGCCCTTTGGAGAGGCAGAACTGGACCGAGTCGAAGGGGGCGGCGATCTCCTTTACGTCCACGCCCAGCGCGGCGGCGGCGTTGAAAATCCGCGCCCCGTCCAGGTGGATCGCCATGCCATGTTCGCGAGCTACGGCGCCAAGATCTTCACAGGTCTTCACGGGCGTGCAGGTGCCTCCCCCCATGTTGTGGGTATTTTCGACGCACACCAGCGCGGGGCGGGGAAAGTAGTAGACGGCGGGACGGATGGCCTCGCGCACTTTCTGAGGATCGAGGATGCCGTGGTCACCCGCCACGAGCCGGGGAAGGACGCCGGAGAGAACGGCCATGCTGGCGTTCTCGAACCAGTAGACATGGCCCGTGGCCTCGCAGATGACCTCCTCTCCAGGCTGAGTGTGCACCTTGACGCAGATACCGTTGCCCATGGTCCCTGACGGGACGAAGAGGGCGGCCTCCTTGCCCATGAGGCGCGCGGCCTCTTCCTCCAGGGCGTTGACGGTGGGATCCTCGCCGTAGACGTCGTCGCCCACCTCCGCCTCGGCCATGGCCCGCCGCATGGCGGGCGTAGGTCTGGTCACCGTATCCGATCTAAGGTCCACCCAATCCTGGGGCATGACTTACCTCCATCCGTGGCAGGAGAGTATACCCCGGCCAGGGCTTCCCCCGTCAGTCTATCGCCGGCGTATAGTGGCCGGGCTAAGATGATGGAAGTGGAACGAATGGAACAACGGAATCCCCTCAAGGGCATCGCGTGAAGCAAGCACGCTGACCCGGTCCGCTGCGACTGCTTGTTGGGCGCTTCTATGCTTTTTCCTATTCCCTTAGGGCTACTTTTCGTTCGATGGCTTTGCCGTCTGCCGCGGCTCGGAGGAGGGAGCGCTCTTCTCGGTCCCCTGACATCCTCTTTCATCCAGATAGTCTTTGAGCACGTTAGCCTTCTTGGCTTCCAGGCTACCAGCGTCCTTCGCGGCGATCTCGTCACAGAGCGCGTGAGCCTCATCAATTCGTCCCAGCATTGCGAAGCGCCCGGCAAGTTCGACTTTGAGCGCGTCCGCCCGTGCGAAGTCTGGGCGCGCTTTGAGATAGCCCGCAAGCTGCGCGACCCGTTTCTCGTTGTCCTCAAGGTCCTTCTTCTTCTCAGAGGCCATCTGTCCCGCTGTCTGGGGCCACCGTTCAGCGGTCTTGTCATGTTCGAGGCAATTCACAAGGAAGACGCGCGGATCAGGGATGCACTGGCCAGCAGGAAGCAGAGCATACCCCGCATAGGTGGAGGTGGGGTACTTTTCTAGCAAGCCGGCATCTATAGCCAGTTGATTGCAAGCATTGCCACGCTTGGCTAAAACCTCTGCGTCCACGCCAGCCGCACGAAGGGCGCATGGCGTTTCTGGAAAGGAGAGATGACAGGCCACAATCAAGGGCACATCTCCTTGGTTTTCCTAGGGGGATGATCTCACGCAAGACGATCGCAGAGTTGGAGAAGCGCGTGCCCAAGATCTCCTATCTCCTCGGGGCCCTGATGCGGCGCGTGAAGGAGGTCTGGGTGGAGGACCGGCGGTACATCGTCTGCGTCAACGCGGAGCAGGCCAAGAAGGACGCGGCGGACCGCGAAGCGATCCTCGCCTCCCTGAGAGACCAGTTACGGCAAGCGCTTTGCCCTACGCACCGACACGCGCGGGGAGGTCGGAAGGGCCTTCCGGGCCACCGCCGTTGCCCTGCCCCAGCGCGTCTGCCAATGGCCCAGTGCACCTTCAGCCACGGGTCCACCGCAACCCGCCAAGGTAGGCACTATGTAGTGACACGCCCAAATCGACCCGCGTAGTGCGCTCATAACAAATGAGATGCCGAAACGCGGTGTTGCAGATGGGTCTTGGAAAGGGTTAAGGCCGCGGGGCCGGCAACCTCGGGCGTGGGGGCGGGGCCGGAGGCGCCGGCCTCAACCGCCGGTGATGCCGTACCCGCCGGGGCAGCCGCGCACGGGGCGGGCCCGGCAGCGGGAGGACGAAGGCTCAACGATGAAATGGCACCGCCCGCGTTCACGCCTCTGCCATAAAGCATGCCTCGCGCCCCTTGCCCGCAAACTTCGCGGAAGTTATGCTAGGAAAGTGAGGGAATCAGGCATGGACGAGGCTCTTCGCCTGAAAGCCGTGGACAAGACCTTCCGGGGCCACCTTTCCATCGGCTCCCATCAGGTCCTTCGGGGGGTGACCCTCACCGTACCCCGGGGCGTCATCTACGGATTCCTAGGGCCCAACGGCGCGGGCAAGACCACCACCCTCAAGGTCATCACGGGCCTGCTCTTTCCGGATGCGGGGGAGATCTCCATCTTGGGCCAGAGCGTGGAAGACCGGTCCGTCCGGGGCCGCATAGGGTTTCTGCCCGAGAGCCCTTACTTCTACGACTACCTCTCGGGGTACGAGCTGCTCATCTTTATGGGTCGCCTCCAGGGCGTGCCCGCCTCCAAGCTCGCCGCGCGCATCCCCGGGCTCATCAAGGCCGTGGGCCTGGAGGGCAAGGAACGCCTTCAGCTCCGAAAGTACAGCAAAGGCATGCTCCAGCGCATCGGCCTGGCCCAAGCCCTCTTGAACGACCCCGATCTCGTCATCCTGGACGAGCCCATGAGCGGCCTGGACCCCATCGGGCGCCGCGAGGTGCGGGACCTGATCCTGGCCATGAAGGACCAGGGAAAGACCGTCTTCTTTTCCTCGCACATCCTCGCCGACGCGGAGATGATCTGCGACCAGGTGGCCATCCTGGTGAAGGGCAAGGTGGTGCAGGAGGGCCCCCTGGAGAGCCTGCTGAGCTCGGAGGTGCAGTTCTGGGACGTGACGGTGCGCGGCGCTGCGGGGATGGCGCCCCCTCCGGGGTGCTCCGTCCTGACCCGCCTGGGTACCCAACTCCTGATCCGGGTGGACCGCGAAGAAACCCTCCAGGACCTGCTGGACCGGTCCAGGGCCGAAGGAGCCAGCATCAGGGCCGTGGTCCCCCACAAGAGTTCTCTGGAGGACCTCTTCCTGTCGCACATTCCTGGGGAGGGACGCTGATGGCCTCGCGAGGGGACAGGTCCACCGTCGCCTACCAGATCACGGCCCTGGCCTCCAATACCTTCAAGGAGGCCACCCGAAGCCGCGTGTTTTACATCCTGCTGGCCTTCGCCGTGGCCCTTCTCCTATTCTCCTCGGCCATGGGCTTCATGGCCGTGGGCAGCATCCGGCGCGTGGTTCTGGACATGGGCCTCTCCACCGTGTCCTACTTCTCCGCCATGACCGCCATCTTCGTGGGAGTCGGGCTCATCTACCGGGAGATCGAGCACAAGACTATCTACAATATCCTCTCCAAACCTGTCTCCAGGACCGTCTTTCTGGCGGGGCGCTATGCCGGGCTCATGGCCGTCCTTCTGGTGAACCTGGCCGCCATGACGGCCGTCCTCGCCCTGGTGCTGGCCTTCTTCGGCGGCTTCACTCGGAGGGTTTTCACCGCCGCGGGGTACATCTACCTGGAGCTGCTCATCCTCACGGCCGTGGCCCTCTTCTTTTCGTCCGTCACCTCCCCTGTGGTGAGCGCCCTGTGCACGGCGGCCTTCTACATCATAGGCCACACGAGCTCGGCGCTGCCCGACCTCCTGGTGCCCTACCTCACCTCCACGTGGGAGCGGCGCCTCGCGGTGGGGATCTATCACGTCCTGCCCGATTTGAACCTCCTGAGCATCAACAACCTCGTGTCCAACGACATCCCCACGGCCCAAGGGTTCGCCCTCCGCGCGATTCTCTACACGGTCCTCACGGTGGGCATCCTCCTGCTGGCCTCGGCGCTCTGCTTCAAGCGGCGCGACCTGGTGTAGCCGTGTGGAAAACCCTCGCGGGGATCTGCCTCATCGCCCTCCTTATGGCTGGGAGCGCCTCTCTCCACCGTGATCTGGTGGCCCTTCACAACACGTATCCATCGGAGTTCCGCTCCTACTACGTCCCCTCCAGCGCGTACCTCTCCGTCCTGAGCCTCGGGCAGCAGAACTTCTGGGCCGATCTGGTCTTCATCTGGTCCATCCAGTATTTCGACCGGTATGCCCAATCGGTGCGCGACACCTACCTGTTCCACACCTACGACGTCATCACGGACCTGAATCCGCACTTCCACGAGGCGTACATCTTCGGCGACCTCTTCCTTTCCCTGGACCAGCGGTGGGACCTCATCTACAAGCTCGCGGACAAGGGGCTGGAGAAGAATCCCAAGAACTGGCTCATCGCCTGGGACGCGGGCACCTACGCGTTCTTCCAGCAGAAGGACTACGCCGTGGCCCTGAAGTACTTTCACATCGCCGAGGAGCGCAACCCCGGCGACCCGCGCTTGAAAGACTTTCTGGCCAACGCCTACAAGTACAGGGGCGACTACGAGAGGTCCCTCCTGTACTGGGAAAATCTCAAGGCCTCCAATGAGAAGAACGAGACGGAGCAGGGCCATTTCTTCACCTTCGCGGCAGAGAAAAACATCTTCGACCTGACCATCAAGATCGACCTGAGGGATTTGAACGCGGCGGTGCAGGCATACGAAAAGGCTCGAGGCACCCTGCCACCCACCCTGCCGGCCCTCGTATCGGCCGGATTCTTGAAGGCGCTTCCGGTGGACCCCGAGGGCAAGCCCTACCTCTATGATCACGCTACGGGCCAAGTGTCGTGCCAGACGCCCTTCAAGTTCCGGGGAAAGTTCGCCCAATGGTGACGGGGCTGGTCCTGGCCTTCGCCGGGTGCATGGGGCTCGTCTGCGGGTCCTTCGCCAACGTGCTCATCTACCGCCTGCCCCGGCGCGAGTCGGTGGTCTTCCCCGGCTCCCACTGCCCCGCCTGCGGCACCTCCATTCCCTGGTACCTCAACGTCCCCGTGCTGTCGTTCCTCGCTCTCAGAGGCCGTTGCGCCTCGTGCAAGGTTCCCATTAGCCCCCGCTATCCTCTCGTGGAAGCATCCACGGGCCTGCTGTTTCTGGCCTGTGCATGGGCCTGGGGGCCCACCGTGAAGGCGGGCTGGGGCGCCGCCTTCTGCCTTCTGTGCCTGCCCCTGGGCCTTATCGACCTGGAGCACCAGATCCTCCCCGACCGGCTCACCTATCCGGGGTTAGCCGCCGGACTCCTCTTCTCCTTCACGGGCCAGGCCACGGAATGGAAAGACGCCCTCGCCGGGGCCGTGGCCGGTGCCGCGCTGCCCGCCACGGTCATAGGCGTCTACTGGCTGATTCGGAGGGAGGAGGGCATGGGCTGGGGTGACGTGAAGCTCCTGTCCATGATCGGAGCCTTCCTGGGATGGAAGGGGGTCCTTTTGACGCTCATGGCCGGCGCCTTGGCGGGCACCTTCATCGGCGGCGGCTACCTCCTGGTTTCGGGTAAGGGACGGCGGACGCCCCTGCCCTTCGGCACGTTCCTGTGCGCCGCGGCCCTCCTCGTCCTCTTCTTCGGGGACGCGGCCTGGAGGTGGTACGCCGGCCTCCTCCCTCCGCCATGAGTTCGCCCCTGCGCAGGCCTGGAAAAGCCGCGCTCGTCGCCCTCTTTGCGGGAGGAGCCTTGGCGGCGGTCCTGATGGGAGGCCATCTTCTTGTCATAACCCAGAGCATGGCGGGACAGCGGCAGTTGGCCGAGGACCAGGTGCTCGCCCAGGGGCGCGCCCTTCGCCAGCACCTGGTGGCGGACGGGTTCCGTCCCCCCGGCGGGTCCATCACCGCGCTGGAGGGGCCCAGCCCCCTCCAGCCGGGAGCCCTCGTGCGCCTCAAGCAAGTGGCCCTCTTTTTCGGAACCCGAGCGATCTGGACCCTTCCACCGGGCACCGCTTCGCCTCCCGCCGAGCCTCTTCTCGCCTCGGCCGACGCGGTGGAACGTTCGGGCCCCCTGTGGATCTATGTCTACGGGCTGCCGGACGGCCGGTCCTTGGCCGCCACCTTCGAGCTCCCCCTCTACACCCGACGGAGTGGACGGATGGCCCTTTTGGTGGGATTGGAAGCCTCAGCCCTCCTGATGCTGGTCCTCCTCCTGGGGTACTTGGCGAGCCGCGTTTACCGCCAGGGCCACGAAAACGAGACGGCCCTTCAAGGAAGCGAGGGGGGAGCTTCACCGCAGGCCATGGTGGCCCTCTTCCAGCAGACCCTCAAAGAACTGAGGACGCGGACGGAGGAGATGGAGGAACTTCACCGCCGGGAGCGCGCCCGAGCGGAAGACGTGGAACGCATGGCCGAGGCCCTCTGCGCCAACCTGGAGGCGGGCTATCTCCGCTTCGGCGAGGACGGCCGCCTCACGGGCGTGAATGCGGCGGCTCGGAACCTCTTGAGATTAAGGGAGGTACCCAGGATCGGAGACAGCGCCGATCATTTGCTCAAGGAGCGGGAAGGTGTCCTGCAGGTCGTGGAGGAAGTGCGGTCCACCCGGGCACTGGCCCTCCGCGAAGAAGTGCCGGGGCCGCCGGGAACGCTCTTGCAGGTCGTGGGGATCCCCCTCTTCAACCTGCTGCACCAGCTCAAAGGCTACCTGCTCCTCCTGCGCGACCAGACCGGCGTTTACCAGATGCGCCGCACCCTGCGAGAGCGGGAGGCCCTCTCCCGCTTGGGGGAGGTGGCCGCCGGCGTCGCTCATGAAGTCCGCAACGCCTTGAGCACCATCTCCGCGCGCCTTCGGCTCCTGAGCCAGGACGTGCCCTCCCTCGACGGCAACGCAAGCTTCCGGGCCCTCGCGGACGAGGCGCGGAACCTTGAGCAAGTCATGCAGAACCTCCTCTTTTTCGCCCGGCCCCTGCCCCTGGAGCGGGAAGCTGTGGACCTGGCGACCCTGCTAGAAGAGGAGCGCCAGGCCATCGACGCCGCGCATGGAGGAGAGGCGCAGGTTCGGGTCGAGGGGGAGCCCGTGGCCGTTCAGGCCGACCGTGAGGCCCTGGCGAGAGCGCTGAGAAACCTTACGCGCAATGCCATCGAGGCCATGGCTGAGGTTCAGGGAGGTGCGAGAACGCTCCGCCTGTCCTGCTGGCCGGAGGACACCCTGGCCCGTTTCCGGGTGGAGGACAGCGGCCCCGGAATCCCGGAGGAAGCCCGGGAAAGCGCCTTCACCCCCTTCGTCAGCCAGAAACCCGGCGGCACAGGTTTGGGGCTGGCCATTGCAAGAAAGATCGCCCGCGAACACGGGGGGGATCTGGTATACTTCGAGTCCGCCCTGGGCGGCGCAGGGTTCGAAGTAAGCCTCCCCCGTTGAGGGAGCGCGGCGCGGGCCTTGCCTCCCGGGACCGACCCCTAGGCAGGAGGCCTTCATGAGAAAGTTTCTCGCAGTTGTACTGGCCCTGCTCCCCGCGGCCCTCATGGCGGGGCAGCTGAGCTGGCATCAGGGCACACTGGACCAAGCCTTTGCCGCGGCCAAGGGCCAGAACAAGGCACTGGTCCTGAAGTTCTACGCGGACTGGTGAGGGGCATGCAAAAAACTGGACCGTGATGTCCTTACGCCCGATATGATCGACCGCCTCTCCCAAACGGTGGTCATGGTTCGCCTGAACATCGACAAGGCCGACACCAAGCCCTTCTCCAAGCAGTACCACGTGGGCGGCATCCCCACCGTCATCGTTTTTAGCGCACAGGGCCAGGAAGTGGACCGCATCATCGGCTACGACGACGACCGCTCGTCGTGGCTCAAGACCCTCCTCGGGTATCTCTACGGCATCGACACCATCGAGGACATGCAGCACCGCTACGAGGCCAAACCCGACGTAGTGATGGCCCACGACCTTGCCCAGAAATACCTGGACAGAGGGGACGGGCCTAGCACCCTTCTCTGGGTGGAAAAAGCCCGGAGCCTCAACCCCGACACCGGGACCGCTAACAAGTTGACCCTGATCCAGGGACAGGGCTTGCTGCTCACCGATCCGCCCAAGGGTACCGAGGCGCTCATGGGCCTCGCTACGGCCCCCGATAACGCCCTTGGCGAGGAAGCCTTTCAGGCTCTCTCCGCGTACTACAAGCGCCAGGCCAGAAACGCCACCAGTCCTCAGGAGAAGAAGCAGGCCAACGAGGCGCGGCTGGAGGTGTTCCACAAGGTGATGGCGGCGCGCCCGTCGGATCCTGACGTGCTCACCGAGTACGCCTGGACTTGCGCCAGCGAGGGCATCGAACTGGATAAGGCATTGGCCGCTGCCCAGAAGGCCGCGGAGATCAAGAAAAACGACGCGGACACCCTGGCCGTCCTGGCCGAGGTGTACTACAAGTCGGGCAACAAGCCTGCGGCCTTGGAAACCGTGGACCGCGCCTTGAAGCTCGCTCCTGACGAGACCTTCATCAAGACGCTGAAGGACAAGTATTCTTCCAAGGATGAAGCTAAGCCGAAACCATGACACGACCCCTCCCCTCGCGGGAGGGCGAACCATCTGGGGCCCTGGCCGGGAAGCGTCTTGCCCGGCCGGGGCCCTCCCCGTTTGGGGCAGAGGCGGCCCAAGGGAGACCCCATGTACAGGGCGGTGAGCCGGCCCATTCTCTACCTGGCTTTCGCCGCCGGGTGCGCCGGCGCCCTATGGGTGGACGTCTCCCTCTGGTGGGCCCCCGTAGCCGCCGTTCTCATGGCCTGGACGCGCCGGCGACCGCGGCTGGTTTGGGCCACGCCGGTCTTCCTGGTGGTCTTGGGGCTGGCATGGGGCGCTTGGCGCGTTCCCGTACTGAGCCAGGATCCTCTCATCGAACTGGCGAGCCGGTCTCCCGAAGGAGCGTTCCTGTGGGTCCGCGGACGAGTGCTCGCGGCGGAACCATGGACCGACGGGACCCGGGCTGACCTGGCCGCGGAGGCCTTCCGGGACGGAGAGCGCTGGGTCCCATGCGGTGCGCGCCTGAGGGCCTACCTCCCCGTCCCCGCGCCCATGCCCGGCTCCGCCTTCGAGGCCAGCCTCAAGGTCTCCGTGCCCCCGCGGGGAACCAACCCCGGGCAATGGGACATGCGGCAGTACCTGGCGCGCGAGGGCTTCGGCCTGACCGCCTCGTGCAGATCGGCAACTCTGTTTGAAGGGGCCCCTCCTTCGGGGTGGCACCTCCTGGCGAGGTACCGGGCCGCCGTGGAGACGCGGCTGCTGGCCGACGGCGGGAAAAGCGGAGGGGCACTCCTGGCCATCCTCCTGGGGGAGCGGGGCCTTCTGGAACCTGGGCAAGTGGACGTGCTGAGCGCCTCGGGCCTCTACCACCTGGTGGCCCTTTCGGGCTTCAACGTGGGACTTCTCCTGATCGCTTTGGCGGTTTTCGCCCACGCACTCGGCCTCCATCCGCGGCGGCGCGACTGGATTTCCCTGGCCCTCCTGGCCGCCTACGCCGCGGTAGTGGCCGGGCAGCCGTCCTTGGCAAGGGCACTGCTAATGGCCACGGTTTTCCTAGCTGCCCGCCTCCTGGCGCGTCCTCAGGGCGGGCTCCTGGCGTGGTCCGCGGCCCTCGCCTTGCTCCTGGCCTGGGACCCGTACTGGATCATGGACGCTGGGTTCCAGCTCACCTTCGCCGCTACCCTCGGCATCCTCCTCCTCTGGGATGCCTATCCCCTTGTTCTGCCCAGGACCGGCATGCCTGGGAGTCTCGTGCGACTGCATTGGATCGGGCTCGCGGCGCAGGTGGCCACCCTCCCGTTCATCGCCCTGGCCTTTCACCGGGTGTCCCTCCTGGGCTGGCTGGCCACCCCGCTGGCCTCCCTGCCGCTCATGGCCGTCCAGGTACTGGGTACTGCTTACATGTTCGGCTTGGCCTTCGTGCCTGGGGTCCATCAGCTCCTGGGGCGGGCCCTCGACGCGTTCACCCGGCTCTTTCTATTTTTACCTTCGTGGCTGGGCGAAGGGCGGTGGGGGACGGTGTTCCTGGAGAAGCCCCCTTGGGGATGGGTGGCCCTTTACGGCGCCGCGGCGGTCCTTCTGTGCATCCCCGGCCGGGCTCGCCGGGCGGGCTGGGTGGTGGCGGCCGCCGCCCTCGTGGGAGCATGGTGCGTTCCCGCGCTCTTCCCCCAAAAGGTTCCTCCCTCCGTGGCCGTCCTCGACGTGGGACAAGCCTCGTGCCAAGTCCTTCAATGGGAGGACCACGCTCTGCTCATGGACGCCGGCAACGGGGCCTACCGAGGTCCTACGACGGGCCGGACGGTGGTGGAGCCCTATCTGGCCGCCGCGGGCCTTCGAGCCCTTGACGGGATCATCCTCACCCACTGGGACGCCGACCACTCGGGATCCGTGGAGGACTTGCTCATGGACCTGCCCGTGGGCTTCCTGGCCTTCCCGGCAACGGGGACAGACCAGACCGCCGTTTCCAGCCGAATCGCCGCCTGCGCCCTCCGGTGCGGGACAAGGCTCCTTCCCCTCAGGCGAGGCCAGGCGCTCTCGTGGAGCGGTGCCACGCTGGAGGTTCTCCACCCGCCCGTGCCCCCCGGACTGCCGGACGAAAACGACCACAGCCTAGTCTGCCGCGCCGCCTTAGGAGGGTCATCGGTGTGCTTCACGGGGGATTTGGAAGCTCCAGGCGAAGCCCAGATGGTTTCGGGCGGCTGGACCCGCCCGTCCTACGCCCTCCTGGTGCCCCACCACGGTTCAGCCACGTCCAGCACCCCCGCCTGGCTGGCTGCCATCGAGCCCAGGCTTGCCCTGGTGAGCGTCGGGCGCGGCAACCGCTTCGGCCACCCCTCGGCCCACGTGCTTCACCGCTTGGCCACCCGGAGTGTCCGGGTAGCCCGGACGGACCTGGACGGAGCCCTCCTCCTGGACCTGAGCAGGGCCCGTCCCGTCCTGTGGCGCATGCGCGACGGGGATTGGTCGGACGTCCTGAAGTAAAAAGGCCCCCGCGGGTGCGGGGGCCTCGAATGCGGCTGGGAAGCTCTCAAGAATCAGGTGGTCTTCTTGCCCGTGTACTGATCCAAGAGGTCCATCAGGGTTTGGCTGATCTGGTTGCCCCGATAGCGGATCACCCCCTGCGGGTCCACGAGGACGACGGTAGGGATGCCTGAGACGCAGTAGTGGTCCGCCGCGGAGTTCTCCTTGTCCCAGAGGATGGTGTACTGGAGGCCGTTGTCCTCGCGGAACCTGGCCACGTCGGTCTCGGTCTGCTTGAAGTTCACGGCCACGCCCAGCATGTTGAGCTTGGTGCCGTATCGGACGTAGAGCTCCTTCAGCAGAGGTATTTCCTTGCGGCAGGGGGGGCACCACGTCGCCCAGAAAACGACCAGCGTAGGCTTGCCCTTAAGCTGGGACAGGGTGACGGCCTTGCCGCCGCCCACGGGGTCAAGGCTGAAGTCCTGGGCGGTCTGGCCGTTTTCAGGGCACCCCGCGGCTCCCGCCAAGATGGAAAGGTTCAAGAGTACAGCGGCAAGCACCACGTTCACAATCGGACGTTTCATCATGGTCTCCATCCCTCTGAGGAGGGATTGTACACCTCAGAACCCTAGGGAGACAAGCCCTCCCATGAGATTACGCCCCTTGGGCGAGGGCCACCTGCGGCATGGAGGACCAGGGGCGGCCGTTGGTATGGACGCTCAAGGCGCGCTGCATGAGTTTCCTGGCCCGGTGGATCCGGGACATGACGGTGCCGATGGGGCACTCCACCATTTCAGCGATCTCCCGGTAGGAGAACCCTTCCACCAGTGAAAGGAAGAGCGCCTCCCTGTAGTCCGCGGGAAGGGTCTCAAGGGCCTGTCTCACTTCCGCCCTGAGCATGGAGTTGATGAGACTCTCCTCGGGGTCTCCATGCTTGAGTCCCGTGTGTTTCACCTGCACCTCATGGGTCTCCTCGATGGCCTCGAAGTCCACTTCGCTGGGCCGGCGATGCTGCTGCCGGTAGTGGTTGATGAAGGTGTTCTTCAAGATCCGGTAGAGCCACGCCTTGCAGTTGGTGCCAGGCTCGTACTTGTCGAAAAACCGGAAGGCCCGCATGAAGGTTTCCTGCACCAGGTCTTGGGCGTCATCCTCGTTCCGGGTGATCTTGACGGCGATGTTATTGAGGAAGTCCAGGTGGACTAGCGCGGTCTGCTCGAAATAGGCTCGGGATACCATGTCCTTAGTCCTCTTATGGTTGGGACCCGCCGGCGCGGCCCCTCGTTGCGCCTGCCGGAAGCCCTGTGGTATAGGTGAGTGCCTTTTGAGCCGGAGCCATCCTATGCCCTACCTTTTCAGCGCGCTCACGCGCGTGGCTACTGGGACCTCGATCCACCTCCGGGACCTTCTTGAAGAGCCTCGTCTCATTGAGCGCCTCCGCCGGGGGGAAAGGGTCTCTAGCGTCCACCCTTCTCTAAGCAAAGCACTTGCCAAGTTGGACTGGGCGGCCTGCGAAGAGGAGGACCGCGGCGCCGAGGGGAGGGGTGTCCGCATCGTGCCTTGGGGTGATCCTCGGTATCCCGAAGGGCTAAGGCACATCCCGTCGCCGCCGCCAGCCCTCTATGCACTGGGCCGCGTGGAGGCACTGACCCAGCCCTCCGTCGCTGTCGTGGGCTCCCGCCTCAGCACGGTCTATGGCCAGAACGTGGCCCGCATGCTGGGACAGGACCTGGCCCTGGCGGGCCTGGGCATCGTGAGCGGGCTGGCCCGCGGCATCGACACGGCCGCCCATGAAGGGTCCCTGGCGGCTCCCGGAAGGGCCGTGGCGATCCTGGGAACGGGCATCGACGTCCCCTATCCGAGGGAAAACGAAGGGCTCATGCGGCGAATCATAGAGCGAGGCGGCGTGGTAGCCACGGAGTTTGCCCCTGGAACCCCTCCTGCCCCCCGGAATTTCCCCCTCCGCAACAGCGTTGTCTCGGCTCTGAGCTGGGGTGTAGTGGTTGTTGAAGCCACGGAGCGGTCGGGTGCGCTGATTACGGCTCGTTTCTCTATTGAAACAGGTCGCGAGGTGTTTGCCGTTCCTCACAACATCACCAGCCGTACAGGTGTTGGACCCAATACATTGATTCAAAAGGGCGCTAAACTCGTCCAGCAGGCCAGGGACGTGCTCGACGACCTGCCTGAACACCTTCGTTGCATGTTGCAACCGGCGCCTTCATCCTCCCAGGAGAATGACTCTGTGGCGGCCTTGAGCCAAGAGGCGCGCCTCCTCGCGGGCGTCCTCCGAGCTGATGAAGGGGCGGGTATGGACGCCCTCTGCGCCGCAACAGGCCTGCCGGCCCACCAAGCCCTGGCCGGGCTCCTGGATTTGCAAATGGCTGGCCTGTGTGTAGAATTGCCCGGGGCCAGATATGCCCTCCATCGCCCCCTCAAGGAGTCCACCTGATGCCGAGCACCCTGGTTATCGTCGAATCCCCGGCCAAAGCCAAGGCCATCCAGAAGTACCTGGGCAAAGGCTTTACCGTGAAAGCCTGCATGGGCCATTTCCGCGACCTGCCGAAGAACAAAGAGGGCGTCAATCTGGAGAAGGGCTTCGAGCCCACCTTCGTCTTGGACCCGAAGAAGAAGGCCATGGTTTTGGAGATCCAGGCCGCCGGCAAGAAGTCGGATCAGATCCTGCTGGCCGCCGACCCCGACCGCGAGGGGGAGGCCATCTGTTACCACCTCAACGAGATCCTGAAGGGGGCCGGCAAACCCGTAAGCCGGGTTCTGTTCCACGAAATCACCCCGCCGGCCATCCGCGAGGCGGTCTCTGTTCCGGGCCAAATTGACCCGTGTAAAGTGAACGCCCAGATGGCGCGGCGGATCATCGACCGGCTGGTGGGCTTCCGTGTGTCCCGGGTCCTGTGGGACAAGATGAAGCCGGGGCTCTCCGCCGGCCGGGTTCAGACCGTGGCGCTCCGTATGATCTGCGAGCGGGAGGCCGCCATTAGGGCCTTCCAGCCCCAAGAATACTGGACCTTCGTGGCGACGCTCGAAGGATCGGCCAAAAAGCCCTTCCAGGCCAAATTGACCCAGTGGAAAGGCAAGAAGGCCGAAGTGCGCAGCGAGGGGGACGCTGATGCTCTCGGGGCAGCCCTCCAGGGCAAGGCGTGGTCCGTCGCCTCCGTGGAGAAGAAGAAGCAGAAGCGCTCTCCTCTCCCCCCGTTCATCACCAGCAAGTTGCAGCAGGAGGCGGCCCGGCTCCTCAAGTTTCCCGTGCGTAAGACCATGTCCGTAGCCCAGCGCCTTTACGAAGGTGTAGACCTGGCGGGAGGCGAGACGGCGGGTCTCATCACCTATATGAGAACTGACTCCACCCGCCTCTCCCCTCAGGCCGTGGAATCGGCTCGTGCCTATATTCCGGAGGCCTTCGGCGCCGAGTATGTCCCTGACAAGGCGCGGCTATACGCCCCCGCCTCGGCGGCTCAGGATGCCCACGAAGCCATCCGGCCCACGGATGTGACGCGGACCCCAGAATCGGTCAAGGCCTTTCTGCAGCGGGACGAATACGAGCTCTACCGCCTCATCTGGCGCCGCTTCGTGGCCAGCCAGATGGCCGACGCCCGGTTCGACTCCACTAAAGTCCAGGTTGCCTGCGGCGATGCTCTCTTCTCCGCCAGCGGGCTCGTCTGCACGTTCGAGGGGTTCCTGAAAGCCTACGAAGTGGAAACGGATGAGGAGAAAGGCGCCTTGCCGCCCCTGGAAAAGGGAGAGTCGCTGGCCCTCATGGCTCTGGACCGGGAGCAGAAGTTCACCGAGCCCCCGCCGCGCTACACCGAGGCCGCGCTGGTCAAGGCCCTGGAAGAGAACGGCATCGGCCGGCCCTCCACCTACGCCGACATCATATCCACCATCCAGAAGCGCGACTACGTGGTGAAGGAGAAGGGCGCCTTCGCCCCCACGGACCTCGGGATGATGGTCAGCGACATGCTGGTCAAGCACTTCGCGGCCGTCTTCGACCTCGGCTACACGGCGAGCCTCGAAGGACACCTGGACAAGGTGGAGAACGGCACCGAGAAACGCCAGAGTCTTTTGGAGCGCTTCTGGAGCAAGTTCTCCGCCGAGCTGGAGGCGGCCCACGGCTCCATGGCGGACCTCCGGCGGGAGGGACAGCCCACGGAGTTCATCTGTGACACGTGCGGAAAGCCCATGGTGCTCAAAATGGGCAAGTTCGGCCGGTTCCTTTCGTGCTCCGGTTACCCCGAGTGCAAGACCACCCGCCCCCTCCCCGACGAGAAGCCCATGGAGGTGCCCGAGGAGGCCAAAACCTGCCCCAAGTGCGGCAGCGCCATGTCGGTCCGGCAGGGACGCTTCGGACCTTTCCTGGCCTGCGAGCGCTACCCTGAGTGCAAAACCACCCTGAAGCTCCGCCGAGGCAAGGACGGGGCGGTGACCGTGGCCAAGGACGAAGTGCTGGAGGAGAAATGCCCCCAGTGCGGGTCGCCCATGGTGAGAAAGCAGGGGCGGTTTGGCCCCTTCGTGGCGTGCTCCAATTATCCCAAGTGCGCCTACATCCAGCGGGAGATTTCGGAGGTTCCCTGTCCCAAGTGCGGCCAGCCCCTGGCCAAACGCTTCACCAAGCGCCGCAAGGTGTTTTACGGGTGCACCGCCTACCCCAAGTGCGACTTCGTCTCCTGGGACAAGCCGGTTCCCGGTCCCTGCCCCAAGTGCAAGAGTCCCTACCTCGTGGAGAAGTTCAAGGGGGGAACCGTGACCAAAGCCTGCCCCAACAAGGAGTGCGGCTGGTCGGAGTGAGAGGGAAGTGAAAAGTGAACCATGGCGTGAGGACGCGAGACGAGGAGGATGCTCATCGCGGATTGAAACCCGCAGAAGAGAGCCATGCGCCGCGCCGCTCTTGTCTTTTTTCCAATCTCCCGCTTAAACTGCCCCGCGATTCTTGAGCGAAAGCGCGCGGGTGATGATCTTCCTCGCTTACTGACTTCCTAACTTCCTCACCCCCCCAAAAAAAGGAGGGCCGGTTTCCGGCCCTCAATGGTTGGAGGAAGGAAGTTGAGTAAGGAGGTTACGCGAGGGGATGGGCCAGTTGATGTGCCGACCAGCCCTCCTCGGAAGATTCGATTTCGTTCACCGCCAGTGAGGCCTTGAGGAGTTTGGCCATTTCCGCGTGGAGCCGGTGGCCTCCCTTGTGCACGAGGATGTGCCCCTTGATGAAGTATCCGGAGAGGGAGAGGTCTCCCAGAACGTCCAGGATCTTGTGGCGGACGAACTCGTTGATGAACCGCAGGTCGTTGTTCAGGGCTTTGCTCTCCCCAAGAACCACGGCGTTGTCCACGGACCCCCCAAGGGCCAGCCCCCGCACACGAAGGGCTTCAACGTCCCGCATGAACCCGAAGGTCCGCGCCGGGGCGATCTGGTCCTCGAAGGTGCTTTCATTGATGGGGATGGTGAGGGTTTGCTGGTGGATGAGCGGGTGGTCGAAGGCGATGGTGTAGGTAACCCGGAGGTCTTCCGCGGGGAGGACCTTGATCCAGCGGTCCTGTTCCTGCACCTCCAGGGGCCGCACCACGCGCAGATACCGGCGGCTTCGGTTCTGGCTAAGGAGCCCCGCTTCGCGGATGAGGTACACGAAGGGAGCCGCCGAGCCGTCCATGATGGGCACTTCGGAGGCGTCCAGCTCCACCACCGCGTTGTCCACGCCCATACCGTAAAAGGCGCCCAGCAGGTGCTCCACGGTCTTGATCTGAACGTCCCCCACGCCGATGGTCGTGGCGAAATCGAGGCGCTGCACGCCCGAGGCGCTCGCCGAAACCTCGAACCCCTCCTTGTCCATACGCCGGAAGACAATGCCCGTATCCGGCAGGGCCGGAAGGAGCCGTAAGGTCACCTGCTTGCCCGAATGGAGGCCGATGCCCGTGCACTCAATGCCCTGCCTGAGGGTCTTCTGGTAGTACAAGCTGCCACACCTCCGGGGTCGAATTAGCAATGGGGATGCCATTTGCCAAGTTGCTCATTCTCAAGGCCTTGCAAGTTTTCCACTGAGTCTTTCCTGCCACACGTTGTGACACGTATCACATTGAGGAGCCCGTGTGCGCCTGAACCGGGGTGGGCGCCGGCGGCGGGAGAGCGGCGGCCTCTCCACTGAGAGCGAGGGAAGTGTAGGCGTTAAACCCTTTCCGGTTTAGGATGGTCTAGAGAGACGGAGCGTGGAATGCCGGAGGACCAGGCCGCATGGCTCGATCAGCTAAGAACCGGCGATGAAGGCGCCGTGCGCGACATGGTCCGGGCCTACGGCGGGGCCTTGGTCCGGTTCCTGGGCGGCATGACCGGCAATGCGGCGGACGCAGAAGACCTTGCCCAGGAAACCTTTCTGCGGGTCGTGAGCCATATGTCCGAGTTCAGAGGAGAGGCGTCCTTGAAAACCTATCTGTTCAAGATCGCCCACAACCTGGCGCTGAACCACCTGGGTTCCGCCCGGCACCGCTACGAGGTCCTTCCCGGTGAAATGCCCGACCGCCCCTCCCCGGGACCCGCCCCTTTCCAGGCGGCCTCGGACGATGAGGAAGCGCGGCGTCTGAGGGATACCCTGGTGCGCCTCCCCTCCCAGCAACGGGCAGTGGTAATGCTCAGAGCGTGGGAGGACTTATCCTTCAAAGAGATCGCCCAGACCATGTCCCTGGCGGAGGGGACCGTAAAGGCCCACTACTTCTTCGCCCTTCGAAACTTGCGCCGAATGATGGAGGCCCCCCATGACTCACGATGAAGCACTCCGGTACGGAGTGGCGGGGGGCCCTCGCCCCCAGGAGGCCCAGGCCCACCTGAGCGCATGCCCCGAGTGTGCAACCGAGTTGGAGGCCTTGAGAGCCATCGAAGGCAGACTGGCGCGCTCGGCGCCCCGGGTTCAGGAGGTGGACCTCCTGGCGGGGCGCATCCTTGCGCAGGTTCGGCGCCCCCGGTCTCGGGGCTGGGCCATACCTTCGGCGGCCGCGCTGGCCCTCGCTCTAGGCCTTTGGGCTGCTTGGCTCTCTCGCCCCGGGGAGAAATTGGCCTCACCTGCCCCCGCCGAGCTCGCCAGTGCCCCCGCGGTCCTTGACCTCTCGGGCGGGACGGACACGACGGCCGACCTGCTGGGTGCCTACGAGACCGAAGCCGCGTCCCTCGGGACGGTACCCCCCGAGGCCCTCAAGGGAATCCTGTCCGCCACCGAGTATGGAGGTTGAGATGATCAAGCGAACCCTCGTCGCCGCCTTTGCTTTCGCCGTGACCCTGGGGGCCTTGGCCCAGGCCTCCCAGCCCCCCGGCCCCGGAGGGCCCCCAGGGGAGGACAGACGGGACACGGTGCGCTTGTTCCTCGTTCATAAAATGAGAGAGCGGCTGGGGTTGAGCGACGCCCAGACCCTCAAGATCTTGGACGTGCTCGAAGCCATCGACACCCAGCGGGCGGCTGACCAGGACACCCGGCGCTCCGCCCTGGACCGGATCGAGAGCCTCCTGGCGGACCCCGCTTCCCCGGAACCTGCGTACAAAGAGGCGGTGGTCCAATTCGAGAGAGCCGCTGAGCAATCGGAGGTCAAAATGCGCGATCTGGAGGCCAAGCTTCTGGCCACCATGTCCCCCAAGCAACAGGCCCAGTTCATCCTCCTGCGTCGCCAGCTCCTGCAGGAAATCCGTCAGGAAACGGCTCGTCCCAGAGGCCAAGGCAGAGGACGCTTTAGGCAGTAGCGAGCAGGACGCTGCCCACGACACCTTGTGGAACTAGGCCGGGTACTTCATACTAATGCGGCATGGAATTTCGAGCCGCCATCCTCCTCCGAAAGCTTCTTGGGAAGGTGGGCCTCCTTCCCCGGCAGGGGCTTGGCCCCTGGGGCGAAGATGTGGCCGTCCGCTATCTGCTCGGGCAGGGCTATCGCATCGAGGCTCGCAATTTCCGGGTGAGGGGCGGAGAAGCTGATCTCATCGTCTCCAAGGATGGGAGGGTGGTGGTGGTGGAGGTGAAGGCCCGGACGAACCGGGCCTTCGGCTCGCCGTTACAGGCCGTAGACGGCCGCAAAGTCCGCCGGGTGCTGCGAGCGGGACGGGCCTTCTGCCGCTCCCGGGGCCTTTCCCTCGCCCGTCTGCGCGTCGACGTCCTGGCCGTCGACGCGGCCGAGGAAGGTCCCCCTCAGATCCGGCACATCCAAGGAGCCGTCCCCGGTCCTCACCGCCGCTGAGTTGCCTCGATTACTTCCCCCATTCGGTTCCGCCCCCTTCCCCGTGATGTATACTTGGGGTCTCAGGGGGACCCCATATGTGGGTACTGAGGTTCCGGTACAAGGGGCGGAGCCTGTCGGTTCCGATGCTTCGTCCCCATCTCACGGTCGGGCGGGAGGAGGGCACGGATGTCCGCTTTCTGGCGCCGGGCGTGAGCCGGAAGCACTGCCAGTTCTTCCTGGAAGGCGACGAACGCCCCCGGCTTCACGTTCGAGACCTCGGTTCGCGCCTCGGAGTCTTGCGCGGGGAAGAGCCCCTCAGCGAGGCTGAACTCGGCGAGGGCGACGCTCTAGCTTTGGGGCCCGTTTGGGTGCTGGTCCAGAAGGAGCCCACCCTGGATTGGCGCACGGCCTCGGGCCTGCCCCTCACCTTTCCCGTGCAGTTCGGCGCCGACGGCGACGCAGGGGATACCGTCGTTCCCGAGCGCGAGCGCGTCCCTCTGGACCTTCTCCAAGCCTCCCTCGAAGCCCTCGCCGGCGATCCTGCCTGGGGCTCCCGTTGGCAGCGCCTCTTGGGGCTCGATGCTCTGGAGGTGACCTGCGAGGGTCCAAGCGGGGCTCTCTGCCTGTGGCCTGGACCCTGGCCTGAGCCACCCGCGGGGGCATCCCGGACCCTCACCGAAGGGCACCAGGGCTTGTGGCGCGCGGCGTGGCTGGGGGGCAAACCAGGAGCTGGAGCCATCCTGCGTGCGCTCCTTCATGTCTTGGACCTGGTACGGGGCCGCCCTGGAGCCGGCCCGGTTCCTGGCGCCGGCGCCCCGGCCCCTTCCCTCCGGCTGGTCGCCTTGGACGCCGTCTGGGAAACCCTGGAGCGGCTGGCGCTCACGGATTTGCCCGTCCTTCTGCTGGGCCAGACGGGCGTGGGCAAGGAGGTTCTGGCCCGCGCCATCCACCGGGCCAAGTTCGGCCAAGACGCACCCTTTCTGGTGATTCACTGCGCGGCCATCCCCGAGCCCCTCTTCGAGAGTGAGCTGTTCGGCATCGAGCCCAACACCGCGAGCGGTGTCATGGGACGAAAAGGCAAGCTAGAGGAGGGTAACGGAGGAACCATCCTCCTGGACGAGGTGGCCGAGATCCCTCCCCCCGTGCAGATCAAGCTTCTGCGTGTCCTTGAAGAAGCCACCGTGAGCCCCGTGGGGAGCAGGAAGGCGGTTCCCCTCAGGGTGCGGTGGCTTTCGGCCACGAACGTGGACATCCACAAAGCTATCGCCGAGGGCCGGTTCAGGGAGGACCTCTACTACCGCCTGAAGGGCGCGGAAGTCACCATCCCTCCCATGAAAGAGCGCATGGACTCCCTGCCCGCCCTGGTGGACCTCTTCTTGGGACAACTGGAGACGGAAGCGAGGCGGGGCCTTCAAGGCCTCTCCATGGGAGCCTACAGAGCCTTCATGGCCTACCCGTGGCCCGGGAATATCCGGGAACTGAAGATGGAGATCAAGCGCGCCTATTACTTGGCGGATCAGGGCGGCATGATTCAGGTGAAGCACCTGTCCCCGGCTATCCGAGCGCACGGCGAGCGCGACCCAGGCTCCGCCGCGGGAGAACTGGACCGGAGCCGGCGCAGCGCCGCGGCCACCACCATCCGGGACGCCCTCACGGCCACCTCGGGCAACATTACCCTCGCCGCGGAGCATCTGGGCGTGACGAGGCAGACGCTCACCAAGCACATCAAGGACCTGTCGATCGACGCGAAGGAGTTCAAGAGTCCTTCCGGCGCCTGACCCGAGGCGAGCGGAGGGGCTCCACCCTACCATGGCTGTATGCGCACAGTGCGGACGCACTCTGCCCCCCGACGCGGTGGGCTGCCCAGCCTGCGGCGGCACGGTGGTGCCTGGGCGCCCCACTGGAAACCCGGGGGGCCTCTTTGCCGAAGGCGACAGGCTGGCGGACCGCTTCGTGGTGGAAAGCCTGCTTGGCACGGGCGCTTCGGGGGCCGTCTACGGAGCCCTGGACACACTCATGGGGGTCCCCGTCGCCCTCAAGGTCATGTGGGACTCGGCAGTGCCCGGCGAAGAAGCATTCGAGCGCTTCCGCAGGGAAGTCCAGGCAGCTCAAACCGTAGGGGACGGCAGGCACCTCGTGGCCATCCACCACATCCTTCTGCTCGAAGACGGCCGCCCCGCCCTCGCCATGGAACGCATTCAAGGTGGCAGCCTGAAGGACCTCATCCAGCAGGAGGGACCCCTGCCCTGGGCGCGTGCCGCGGACCTCACGGCCCAAATCGCGGAGGGCCTCGCCCAGCTCCACGCCCACGGCATCGTCCACCGCGACGTGAAGAGCGGGAACGTGCTCATCGGCCCCGGCTTTACGGCCAAATTGGGAGATTTCGGCTTGGTCAAGGGAGAGATCCTGGGGGCCACCCTCACCCAGGCCGGGTCCGCTCTTGGCACGCCGGGGTACATGGCCCCCGAGGCGATCCGGGGGGAGGAATCCACCCCAGCTTCCGACCTCTACAGCCTCGGAGTCGTCCTTTACGAAATGCTCGCCGGCCAGACGCCCTTTCAGGGACAATCGGGCCTGGAGGTGGCAAGCAAACACCTGGCGAATGCTCCCCCTTTGCCGCCCCTCAAGGCCGCGGGAACGCCCCGATGGCTTTCGCGGGCCGTCCGCCGCCTCCTTGAGAAGGACCCCAGGGACCGGTTCTCCTCCGCTGCCGAGCTGTCCCGGGCCTTGCGGAACCGGTCTTCGGGCCTGGCTTGGCCTCGAAGATGGACACGCCGCGCCGCGGCGGCCGGGGTGGTCGCGGCCTTGGCGCTAGGCATGGCGGGAGTCGCTTGGAAAATGAACCGGCCATCGGCCCTGGCCTTGTCCTTCCGCGGGAAGGTTCTGGAAGCCCGGTCGCCTTCGGGCCAGTTGCAGTGGAAGAAGGAGCTTCCGGCGGAGGTGCGATCGGCCTGCTTCGGGCTCTTCGGGCCCGAAGGATCGCCGGCCGTGGCCTGCGCCTTGGGGGCGGCTCCTGCGGCCGCAGCGGGAACCAGAGCCCCCGATCCCATCTATCTGTGGGACCGCAACGGAGCCCTCATCAGAACCCTGCCTGCGGCCCTCTCCGGAACCGCAAGTTCAGCCGCGTACGCCATCACCGTCTCGGCCCACCGGTTCAAGGCCGGCGCGCCAGACAGGCTCGTGGTGTACCTCCGGCAGTGGGCGTGGTACCCCACCGGCCTTAAGGTATTGGACACGGCTGGGGAGCGCGAGAGCACCCGGGTGGTCCGGCCCTTCGAATCTTTGGACGTTTACAACTCGGGCCTCTTTTACGACTGGGCATACACGGACCTGGACGGAGACGGCGTGGATGATGTGGTGTACGCGGGATCCAACTACCGCTTGTTCGACGTCCTCTTCGTAGCCGCAGCGAAACTGGTGAGGTCCCGCACCGCGTCGGACCGTACCACCAATTCTCCGGATCTGGCCCAGACGTCCACCAATCCTCCCCTCTTCTACCGGTGTTTCGCTTTCGGGCAAGTATCCAAGCTTAAGGTCGAGGGAGGGCGTGCCCATCCCATCAAACTAAGCCTGCCCGGCCAGCCCCCCTGGACCCTCACGGGGCGAGGCGGGCTGGTGCAAGACGGCCTGGCTCAGGGACCGGACTTGGGCCAAATCACCGCCGCTGATGCCCTTCTGCCCGACCTTTGCTACTTGAAGGACCAGGGCAGGTGGCAAGACATTTTGGAGCTGTCGTCCCGGTGGCCCCGCGGCTTGGCCTACCCCTACAACTGGCTCGGGCGCTTCTTTTCGGTTCAAGCTCTCATGGGGCTGGGCCGGCACCAGGAAGCCCAGGACCTTTTGAACCGGTCGGCGAGGGAATTCACCGGACACGGCCTTCCCCTTCCCTACTACGAGTTCGAGCTAAGCTCTCTCTTTCTGGAAGGCCGGTACCGGCCGTGTCTGGAGCGGTTTTTCTCGCTCCCCCCCGAGGTGCGGATGACCATGCCCGAACTGGGCCGCACGGCGGTGTGGGCCGCGCTCTACCTGGGCGATGGGGACGCCTTGCGGAGGCTCCAGCGGGAAGGCGGCGTCTCCAAGTACATGTGGTTTCCGGAGCTGTTCACGGGTGTCTGGGACTACGTCCGCGGAGACTTCGCCGCGGCCCAGGCGGGGTTCGGATCCCTCCGCCTCCAGTGCGCCTACGACCCCGAGCCCAGCCTGTGGCTCGCCGACGCCCTGGCCCGGCAAGGCCGCGTGGCACAGGCGGAAGCCATCCTCAAGGGCCTGCAACCGGACGAGTTCAGCGAACCGCCCCAAGATTCGGACGTAGGCCTCTGGCTCCGATGGAAGGGCGGCGACCACGGCTCGGATCTGCTGGAGAAAATGGATGCCCTCGTGCAAACCAAGCGGCTGGAGGCGCAGACCGACGCGGAAGCGCGCGCGCTCCTGCCCCTCCTGCTGTGGCGCGCCGCGGATATGAAGGCCGAGTCGGGGGAGCCGGCGGACGCCGGACGGCTTCTGGCCGAAGCCAAGGCCATGGCCCCCGCCGCATGGCAAGGATGTCTTCGCAGGTAAGCTGTCTCTCGTGCCGCGATCATCGCCGTCAAGAACCCTTGACGTTTCCTCGGCTGGCGTCAACGGTCCTTGACGCTAGCTACGCTTTCAACTCTTTTCCAATCAAGCCTTTGCGGCATCGCGCACGCTGGCAGCGCTCTTGCAAATCTCTAAAATCGCAGGGGGGAGGGTTGCCGTGTCCAGCAGGCCGCCGCGGAAGGTCCATCTTAAGATTGCTTCCATCGACCAAATCCTGAGGGCAAGGCGGGGCGTCACCCTAGCGGCCTTGGCGACGGAGTTGGGGGTGACGGAGCGGTCCGTGTGCCGGTATTTGGCTCTGATGAAGACGGAGTTACACCTGCCCGTGGCCCACTCCCCCGAGCGACACTACCATTACGTTGGCCCGTCTCCTCTTTTCGTGTTCCACCAGGCTGGACAGCCCGCTCCGCCGCGGCCTCACCCTCCCGCGGAGCGGGCCGTCCTGCCGTCTCTTCCCATCATCGAGCAGATCCACGGGGCCCTTTACAGCCACAGCAAAATCGTCCTCACGAGCCCCGCCTTGGAGGCTTCCCCGGTCCTGGCGCACCCGTATTTTCTGTCTCGCCTCGCGGGGGAGCTGGTCCTCTTCGGGTCCTTGCCCCACCAGAAGGCTCTGCTGAATCTCCCCCTCCACCAGATTTCAGAGGTGCAGGTACTCGGCGAGCGATTTGACGACGATCTGGCGGAGGGCCCGAAGGTCAGGCACGGCGAGGGGTGGCTCCCGGCGGGAACGGCCCACCAGGTGTGCCTCCGCTTCCCCTCCTGGGCCTTCTGGTCCGCCAGCCTCCGCGTCTGCGCTCGCCAGGCGGTGACAGGGCAAGGCCGGAGCGTACTCATCCGCTTCGCCACGAATGACGTGGAGGCTCTGCGCCGGTTTGTCCTCGCCCTGGAAGGGATCGTCTTGGTGGAGGAGCCCGCTCTCTTGCGGTCGCAGCTCGGCCCGCACCTCAAGGCCGGAGGAGCCACCTACCTCCCGCTCCCCCAAGACCGCGATACCCCTCCCCTTTCCTGAGCCGACTTCACAAAACCGACGAGATAGAGGCTCCCCGCCACCACCACTACCCCATCGCGCCCCGCCCACGCGGACGCCTCGTGCACGGCATGCATGGGATTCTCCTCTACCCGGATCCGCGGTGAGGGTAAGGCACGGGCCAGCTCGGACGGGTCCATGCACCTGGGCACGGGGACCCGCGTGAGCCAGAGCGCGCCGAAGAGAGGGAGCAGGAGGCCGAGCATGTCTCCCGCCGGCTTATCCTTCATGACCGCGAAGACGAGAGCCCGGTTGGGTTTGGGCAGGCCGCTCACAAAGGCGGCGAGGACCCGGCATCCATCGGGGTTGTGGGCTCCATCCAGGTAGAGGCCGGGCTCCCGGCCCACGAGTTCAAGCCGGCCCGGCCAGCGGGCCGAGGCGATCCCCTCCGGGAGGGCCGCGACCGGGAGGGGCCATCCCATGTCCATCAGCGCCCAGCCCGCCCTCACGGCCAGGGCGGCGTTTTCAATCTGGTGCCCGCCGGGCAGGTTCGGATAAGGGAGTTCGGCGGATTGGTCCCCGCACGCGAGGCGCCAAGAGCCTTCGCTCCGGGCAAGGCGGCATTCTCCAAGGGGATGTAGCGGAGTGCCCAGCGCGCGGGCACACCGGCGCAGGGTTTCCAGCGCCTTGCCTTCCGCCGCGGCGGTGAAGGCCGGAACCCCGGGCCGGAAAATGCCCGCCTTTTCCCCGGCGATGTTCTCCAGGCCTTGGCCGAGATAGTCCTCGTGGTCCAGGGAGATATTGGTCACGATGCTGAGGACCGGTTCGGCGATGTTGGTGCAATCGAGCCGCCCTCCCAGGCCCACTTCCAGCACCGCCACGTCCACACGGGAACGGCGAAAATGCTCGAAGGCCGCCAGGGTCAGGGCCTCGAAGTAGGTGGGCGGGGCGGGCAATTCACCGGCCGCCACGGACGCCTCCGCTTCCTGGCGGACACGTGTGAGACAGGAGGCGAAATCCTCCTCCGCGATGAGGGCCCCGTCCACGCTTACTCTCTCTCGGACGTCCACCAAGTGGGGCGAGGTATACAACCCCACCCGGAAGCCCGAGGCCCGCAGGATGCTCGCGAGGAAGCTGGAGGTGGACCCCTTCCCGTTGGTTCCCCCCACGATGAGGCAGGGATAGGCGCTCTGCGGATCCCCCATGCGCATGGCCAGGTGGCGGGTGTGATCCAGCCCCACCCTGACGCCGAGGGCCGCGAGGGCTTCGAGATAGTCCAGGGATTCGGAGAGATTCATGTCACCCGGTCTTGCCGGTGAACATCTGGAGGAGGGACACGAGGGTGGCCCGCATCTGGCTCCTGTGGACCACCATGTCGATCATGCCTTTTTCCAGAAGGAACTCGGAACGCTGGAAGCCCTCGGGGAGGGTCTGGCGGATGGTCTGCTCGATGACCCGTGGGCCGGCGAACCCGATGAGGGCTTTGGGCTCGGCCAGGTTCACGTCGCCCAACATGGCGAAGGAGGCCGTGACGCCGCCCGTGGTGGGATCGGTCATGACGGATATATAGGGAACCCTCCCCTCGTGGAGCCTGGCCAGGGCCGCGGCCACCTTCCCCATCTGCATCAGGGATAGGACCGACTCCTGCATGCGGGCCCCCCCCGAGCAGGAGATGACCACCAAGGGGGCCCTGCGCCTGAGGGCTTCTTCCGCGGCGCGAGTGATTTTCTCTCCCACGACGCTGCCCATGGAGCCCCCCATGAAGGCGTACTCCATGGCCGAGATAATGACGGGAACACCGCCCATGGTCCCCCTCGCGTTGATGACCGCATCCTTCAGGCCCGTCTGCCGCTGGTACTGGATGATGCGGTCCGCGTACCGCTTCGAGTCCTTGAACTCCAGGGGGTCGGCGGGGGCCACCTCCGAATCGAACTCCTCGTAGGCCCCCTCGTCGAAGAGGGCCTCCAACCGCTCCCGGGCGGAGATGCGGAAGTGGTAGTTGCACTTGGGGCAGACCTGCCCGTTCTCGGCCACCGTTTGGGAGAACATGATCTGGCCGCAAGACTCACACTTGGTCCAGAGCCCTTCGGGCACGCGAACGGCGCGCTCCTCGCCGCTGGGCACTTCCGGTTTTTTCTTCTGTCTGAACCACATGGCCCCGTCTCCCGCCCAAGGAGTATACCGGAACCATCCCCGGCGGGCAAAAGGATTCGGCGGATGTGGTAAACTCCTGGGGTTGGAGGGCGTAGTGCGGTTTCTTCGCTGGGTCCTTTACGCGTGTCTCTTCGGGCTGGGAGTAGCGGCCGGGGGGTACCTGCTCATTCGTATCTCGTTCTCGGGCACCCACGCCGTGGTTCCGCCCGTCGTAGGCCTTACGAGCGCCCAGGCCCAATTCGAGGCCCGGCGGGCGCATCTGCTTTTTTCCGTACAGGACGAGCGCTATGATCTTACGACCCCCAAGGGCAACGTGGTGACGCAGAACCCTCCGGCGGGCATGGAGGCCCGGCGCGGCAACACCCTCGCCGTGGTGGTGAGCAAAGGCATCGAGCGCGTGGACATGCCGGACGTGCTGGGACGGCGCATGGACGAGGCCCAGATCGGGCTGCGGCAGGCCAGGGTTAGGCTTGTATCCACGGCCTTTGTCCACGGGCCGCAACCGGCCCAGACCGTGATCGCGCAGGATCCTCCGCCGGACGCCGTCGTTCCCAGAGACGCAGACGTGTCCCTGCTCGTGAGCGCCGGTCCCTCTTCCTTCGTTTTCGTGACCCCTGACCTCTCGGGCATGCCCGCCCAGCGGGCCCAGTTGGAGCTCCAGGGCTACGGCATCCAAGCGGCTTCCGTGCGGACCGTGAAGGACTCCTCGGCTCTTCCCGGAACGGTCGCCGGGCAAACTCCGGCCCCGGGCATGCCCCTGGGACGGCAGGACATGGTCCAGCTCACGGTGAGCGGCCCGTGAGCCGCCTCCTTGCCCCCAGCATCCTCTCGGCGGACTTTTCCCGCCTCGCGGAGGACGTGGCCAAGGTGGAGGCCTCCAGCGGATTGCTCCACGTGGACGTCATGGACGGCCATTTTGTCCCCAACATCACCCTGGGGCCGCCCGTGGTGGCATGCCTCAAGGGCGTCACGGCGCTGCCCCTGGACTGCCATCTCATGATCGACAACCCGGACCGTTACCTGGCCGCCTTCGCGGCCGCCGGCGCCAGCTATCTCTCCGTGCACCAGGAAGCCAGCCCCCACCTGCACCGGACGGTGCAAGCCATCCGCCAGGAGGGGATGCATCCCGGGGTGGCCCTCAACCCGGCCACGCCCGTGGAAACCCTTGACGTCATCCTCCCGGACCTGGACTTCGTGCTGGTCATGAGCGTGAACCCCGGCTTCGGCGGCCAAAAGTTCCTCCCTCTAGCCTTGGACAAGATCGGCGCCCTTCGCAGGGCCGCCACGGCGCGCGGCCTGAATCTGGCCATCGAGGTGGACGGAGGCGTGGCAAGGGAAACCCTCCCGGCCCTGCTGGAGGCGGGAGCCGACTGGTTCGTGGCCGGCAGCGCCATCTTCGGCGCCCGGGACCCGTCCCTGGCGGCAAGGGAACTGAGGGAGATGCTGAATGCTTGAATCCACCTCCACCTTGCGCGTGCGCTACGTGGAAACAGACCAGATGGGCATCGTCCACCACTCCGCCTATTTGGCCTGGATGGAGGTGGCCCGCACCGACTTTCTGCGCCAGCGGGGTCTGCCTTACAAGGAGCTAGAAGAGCGCGGCGTCCGCATGCCCGTGCTGAGAGTGGAAGTTCAGTATGTCCAGCCGGCCCTCTATGACGACGAGATCCTCGTGAAGGCGCGCCTGGCCCAGGCGGGCGGCGTCCGCTTCAGCTTCGAGTACGACGTGGTCAGAGTACGGGACGGACGGTTGCTCTGCCGCGGCCGGACCGATCACGCGTCCACGGACCTTTCGGGCCGGCCCAAGCGCATGCCGAAAGTATTGGCACGACAGATAGGAGGCGACATTGAACCGGGGTAAGGTGCTCCTAGCGGCGGGGTTGGCGGCGGCGATCCTTCTCACCGCCTGCCATCACAACCGTCCCAAGAAGAACGCCCACGAGGCGGCCACCACCGTGGTGCCCGTGGCCACGCTGTACGAAAAAGGCCTCCAGGCGATGAAAAAGAAGAAGCCCGCCACGGCGAGGCGCTTCTTCGACCAGATCGCGCTGCGAGAGGACGCGGGCGAATACAAGGACAAGGCCGCCATCGCCACGGCGGACGCCTTCTACCAGGAACACACCATCGAGTCCTACGCCGAGGCCATCAGCCGATACCAGTCGTTCCTTGCCTTCCACCCCACCCATCCTCAGGCCCCCTACTGCCAGTTCCGCATTGCCGAGTGCTGGTACGAGGAAATGGACACCCCGGACCGGGACACCTCCGCCGCCCTCAACGCCAGGCAGGCGTACCAGGCGGTCATCGAAAACTATCCCAGCAGCCCTTACGCGGCGGACGCGGAAAAGAAAATCTTGCGGGTGAACGACGTGCTGGCCGCCCACGAGATCCGCATCGGGGACTGGTACCTCAAGAACGGGCACCCCAAGGGCGCCATCGCGAGATACCGGGGGGTCATCGAGAAATACCCCAAGTACTGGAATATGCCCGTGGTGTACTTCCGGCTGGCTGAAGCCCTTTACCGGGACGGGCAGGACAAGGAAGCCCTGCTCTACTTTACCCGTATCACCCAGCAGGTACCCGGCACGACCCTGGCCAAGAACGCCCAGAAGAACATGGAGCGCATCCAGCGGAAGGAAACGGCCCGCACCAAGCAGGACAAGGAAACCTTCAAGGAGCCCCTCGTTCCCAAGGAAAAGCACCCGAAAGCGCACTGGTGGCAGTTCTGGAAGTGAGGTTACCGCCATGGAGGGGCATCGATGAGCAACGCTGAATCCAAGGGCGGCCACGAGCCGGTGGTCCCCGCGAGCCAGAACCTTCCCGAGATCACCTTCAAGGCCCTTATCCTAGGGATCCTGCTGGCCGTTATCCTGGCCGCGGCCAATGCCTACCTGGGGCTCTTCGCGGGTATGACGGTCTCCGCTTCCATTCCCGCGGCGGTCATTTCCATGACCCTCTTCTCCCTCCTGACCAAGCGGCACAATATCCTGGAGAACAACATCGTTCAGACCGCGGCATCGGCGGGTGAAGCGGTGGCCGCGGCGGCCGTGTTCACCATTCCGGGCCTGGTCATCCTGGGGTTCTGGAAGGATTACGACTACCTCCAGACCTTCCTCATCTGCGCTCTGGGAGGAACCATCGGCGTCCTCTTCTCCGTCCCCCTGCGCCGCGCCCTCGTGGTCCAGGGAGGCAAGGAGATCAAGTTCCCCGAAGGTATCGCGACGGCCGAAGTCCTCAAGGCCGGCCAGAGCGGCGAGAAAGGCAGCCTATCCACCATCATCGCCGCGGGGGCCATCGGCGGCGTCCTAAAGATTTGCCAGGACGCGGGCCTGAAGCTCTGGTCCTCGACCCTGGAGCTGGCCACCCGGGTGGGAGGCGGCGTGGCCTACGTGGGCCTGGACCTCTCGCCGGCCCTTTTGGGCGTGGGGTACATCGTGGGCCTGAACATCGCCGTGCTGGTCTTCGCCGGCGGTGCCATCTCGTGGTGGATCGCCATTCCCCTCTACTCGGTTATCCACGGGCTGCCCCAGTCGAGTTCGGCCGTGGAGGCCGCCACCTTGGTGTGGAAGGATCAGATCCGGTACCTGGGCGTGGGCGCCATGTGCGTGGGCGGATTCTGGGCCCTCATCCAGCTCCGCGGCCAGCTCCTCTCGGGCGTCAAGAGCGGCCTCGCCGCCTTCCAGTCGGAGCAGGGGGGAAGCGGCGTAGAGCGCACGGACCGGGACATCCCCATGATCTGGGTGCTACTCTTCTCGGCCCTCTCCGTGATCCCTCTCTTCTTCGTGTACCAGCTCGTGGTTCAGCGGGCCGTGGTGAGCCTCGTCATGGCCGTGATCATGCTGGTGGCGGGCTTCCTCTTCGCCGCCGTGGCCGGCTACATGGCGGGCCTCGTGGGCTCCTCCAACAACCCCATCTCGGGAGTGACCATCTCCACCATTCTGTTCGCCTCCCTGGTCCTCCTGCTCTTCATGGGCCACGGCAATCCCGCGGGCCCCGCGGCGGCCATCCTCATCGGCGCCGTAGTGTGCTGCGCCGCGTCCATCGCCGGAGACAACCTCCAGGACTTGAAGGCCGGGCACCTCGTGGGCTCCACCCCATGGAAACAGGAGTTCATGCTCATCGTGGGAGTCCTCTCTTCGGCCCTCGTCATCGCCCCCGTGCTGAAAGTTTTGAACCTCAAGTATGGCGTGGGCGTTCCCATGAACGCCGACGCTGCGTGGATGGCAGCCCATCCCAACCCCCTCGCGGCCCCCCAGGCGACCCTCATGGCCTCCGTGTCCAAGGGCGTCTTTATGGGCGGCCTGCCCTGGGCCATGGTGGCCATCGGCGCGTGCATCGCCGTGGCCATCATCGTGCTGGACCAGGTCCTCAAAGCCAAGGGCAGCGAATTCAGGACCCCTGTCCTCGCGGTGGCGGTTGGGATTTACCTTCCCTTCAGCCTCTCCACTCCCATCCTGGTGGGCGGGCTCGTGGCCTACTTCGCCACTCGGCTGCGCACCAAGACCGCCAAGGGTGCCTCCGCGGACCTGCTCACCCGCCTCAAGTCCGCGGAAGAAGAGGGCGACCGCAAGGGCCTCCTCTTCGCGTCGGGTCTCATCACGGGCGAGGCCCTCATGGGCATTCTTCTGGCCGTCCCCATCACCTTGGCGGGCATCTGGCCCGTCCTGAAGGGCGACTTCATGGCCATTTTCCCTGAGCCCCCCGCGGGCGGCTGGCCGGGGCTGGCCGTCCTGGCCGTCGTGGTCTACCTCCTCTACCGCGTGGTGGTCGCGCCGACGAGGAAGGTGCGGTGAGACAAGGGGAGGCGGAGACAGGGTTAAAAGTTAAGGGTTAAGGGTTGAAGGGTTATGGTTTAGGAGCCAGCAACAAAGGGGAGGGGCGAGTCCCGACTCGCCCCTCCCCTTGTTCACTCCTCACTCCTTACTTCCCGCTTACCCTTTAGCTCCACTTGTCCAATAGCCTGAGCGCTTCGGCCTTGATCACGGTGTGCTCCGGAGCCCACCGGGGATCGGGAGTCATGGAGATAATGGCCTTGAGCTGCTCCATGGCCTTCTCTTTCATTCCTTCGTCCTTGTAGGTCTCGGCCAGGTAAAGCTTAGTGAGGGCGTTGGTGGGGGCCCCCTTCAGGGACGCTTCCAAATATTGGATGGACTTCTTGTTGTCGCCTCCCTTAAAGCCCGGGAGCTTGAAGTAAAGGCGGCCCAGAACTCTGCCGGGGCCGTACCCTTCCACCGAGGGGTCCAGCTCCATGCAGGTCTGCATCTCCTGCTTGATGCCCGGCACCATGGCCAGGGATTTGAAGATGCCCTTGGTCTCGCCGTAGACGCCGTAAAGGACTCCCAGCCAGAAGTGCCCTTCCACTCCTTTAGGATCGAGGGCCACGGCGGCCTTGGCCCGGTCGATGCCATCCTGGTAGAGGGCGAGGAGTTCCTTGTCGGGCGCATCCTTGAGGGCGTAGTGCCCCTCGTAGTAACACGCTCTCGCTCCTTCCCAAAAAGCGTCATAGGCTTGGGGGCCGGCCTTCGCGGCCTGGGCGTACAACTCCGCCGCCTGTTTGGCCTGGACGGGGCTGGACCGCTGCTCGTAGGCCGAACGGGCCTTGGCCAGCAGATCCGCGGCCGTGTCCTGGGCCCGAGCCGCCCAACCGCTTCCCAGGATCGCGGCGCCCGCCAAGACCACCATCGCTTTTCTCATGTCGTCCTCCTGGCCTTTATCTTACTCGAAGTCATGGTCGAATCGGGCGCCCAAGCCGTCCCGTTGCGGTTCCGAAAGAAAGCCGTGATAGCCAGGAAACAGGCCTCCCTTCTACTGCACATCCAGGATGTGCCTCCGAGGATGGAGGTACCAAGGTGGAGTGATTCGAAAGGAGGTTCGAAGTGAGGACTTGGATGAGGACGGTAGCCATGGGGTGCTTGATCGTGTTGGCCACGGGGCTGGCCGCCGCGGCCCAGGATGCGGAGGGGCTCGATCCCCTGCTGAAGATCCTGGTGGAGAACAAGGTCATTACCCTGGATCAGGCCGTGGCGGTGCAGGCCGAGTACGCGAAACAGAAAGCCCAGGAAACATCGGTGCTCAAAGAAGACATCAGCAACCAGGTGGGATCGAACCTGAAGAAGGCCGCCCCCGCCCTGCCCGAGGCCCTCAAAAACCTTCACATCGGAGGCTTGGCCTACATCTCCTTCCAGAACGGCAGCAAATACGCCGGCACCGCCAACCAGACGTCGTCCTATAGCGACTTCGTCCTCAAGCGGGGCTACTTCGACGTGCAGGACGACATCACCCCCTACCTGACGGGGCGCATCACCACGGACATCACCCGCGACAGCACCGGTGATTGGAAGCCCCGTATCAAGTACCTCTACGCGAAGTTTCACTGGGACGATAAGGGCACGGGCTTCGTATCACAGCCCTACGTGGAGCTGGGCCAGGTGCACGTGCCGTGGCACGACTATGAGGAAAGCATCAACGGCTTCCGCATGCAGGACGAGATGTTCATTGAGCGCAACGGGATCTTCAACAGCGCGGACATGGGCGCCATGGTAGGCGGAAACTTCGGCGGCCAGATGTCCGCGGATTACAAGAAGGACGTCAACAGCGCCTATGCCGGCCGGTACGGCAGCTTCCAGGCGGGCCTTTACACTGGCGGGGGCTATCACGCCGCCGAAAATAACCAGAACAAGGTTTTCGAGGGCCGGATCAGTGTCCGCCCCTTCCCCGATGTCCTGCCCGGCTTCCAGGTCACGGCCTTCGGCGTGAGTGGCAAGGGCAACCTGAAGGCGGTGCCCGGCAAGGAACTGCCTGACTGGACCGGCTGGGAGGGCATGCTCTCCTACGAAAGCCACTATTTTACCGCCACGGCCCAGGTCCTGGACTTCAAGGGCAACCAAAGCGGCACCGCGCTGAACTCCGACGGGACAGCCCGCAAGCAGAAGGGATACTCCTTCTTCGTCCGCGCCAGCTTCCCCCCGGACACCAAATGGGGAGTCATCGGGCGCTACGACCGCTTTGATCCCAATCCGGACGGCGCTCCCACCCTCGTGGACGACGTGCAGAAGACCCTCATCGGCGGCGTCTTCTACAACGTCTACAAGGACAACAGGTTCCTCCTCGACTATCAGGTGAAGCAGCACAACGACCCCAAGATCCCCGACGAAAAGAGGGTCCAGCTCACCTTCCAGCTCAAATTCTAGGAAAACCCCAATCCTCCATCCCTCCGAGCGCCCTGCAAGGGGCGCTCATTTTTTGGGCCCGGCGTGCGGTAGCGATGCTGCCACGTCTCTTCACTCTGGAACAAGTCGCGCACCTATACCAACTTGACGTCCGTGGTTTACCTCCTGTTGCCGAGGATACCCATCCTCGCCCCGGTCGGGATGTGTGTCCCGGCCTGCCTCCCGGCCTTCGGGCGAGGGAGGTACCTCTGGCATTGAAGGCAAGCTGGTATTAAGAGGTTCGCGGGAGAAGGCGCCCGCGCTACGGCAGGAACAAGCGGGAACGGGCGCGCCGCTGAAGAGCCCCATGAGCGCCCAGGACGGGCAGAGGATGCACCCTTGCTCGTTTGACGGACCAAGGGCGGTTTTCTATAATGGTTAGGATGACCAGCGGTCCGTCGCCTCTGTGATATTCATGCGGCGCGTCCGCGACGAACCGGGAGGAGGAGGGGTTGGCCAATCTGGAGTTTCGTTGTCCCTCGTGCATGGCGCCTTTTATGGTCCCCGCCGAACGCATCCCTCCCGCCGGAGGGCGCGGCAAGTGCACCTCCTGCGGCGCCCCCTTGGTCATCTTCTCCGACGGGCGCATCATCCTCGCCCCGGCCGCAGGTATGCCGGCGGTGGCCCCCGCCCCGCCCGCTCCCGTGGACGACCCGATCTGGGAGATCCGCCTCACCAACCCCAACCCCGACTTCCGCCCGGGCCCGTACCGCCTCCAGGACCTTCGCCAGATGGTGCTAAGCGGCGGACTCTTTGAAAACGACCTAGCGAGAGTCATGGACGATGACTGGCAGCCCGTCCGCTCCTTCCCCGCGCTCTACAAGTTCTTCGCCGAAAAAGCACAGATCGAAAAGGAAGTTCACGGGGATGAGGACCACTGCGCGAACCACCGGGACCAAGCCGCCGGCTGGCGCTGCACCAAGTGCCACAACTACCTGTGCAAAGCCTGCGTCGTGAACCGCCCCGTCATCGCCGGCGGCTCCTCCAACTACCTATGCTCCGCCTGCGAGGCGGCCACCGAAACCCTCAAAGGCAAGGGCGCCCTCAAGAGCTTGGGGGGGCTGTTTAGGAAGAGCGAAAAGTGAAAGGTGGGGAACCTAAACCAGCGAGGAATGACGAGTGAGGAGCTACGGGCGTTAGCGGCTTCGCTGGTTTTCCACGGCCACGGTTCGCCTGTCCCTCACGTCTCACTATTGGCGCCTAACTTCTCACTACGGCAAACAAGGCGGGCCCGAGGGCCCGCCTTGTTTGCATCAGATGATCAGGCCGAGACGATCACGTCGTGCCGTTCTACTTCAGCTCGATCCAGGAGCTCAAGGCGGGCGCTTCACCCAAAGGGCTCGGCCCCTGGCCAGCCACTTGCGGTGTGACCTGTCCCCCGCCGATGGCGCTCCGGGCAACGATGATCTTCCCGCCACTGAAGGCAAAGCCGGATGCAACGCCGGAGCCCAGGGACTGCACCGATTTTGTCACATTGTTGTTCCACCCTGTTCCCAAATCAATGGGCAAGTCCAACTCGATGAGGAAGGAATTCCCGACGCAGGTTCCCGCCTTAGGGTCGTAAACCAGGAAAAAGGCTTTGACCGGGTTGCCCGCCGAAGCGGGAAGGAAAAGCACCGGGTCCGCGGTCACTTGTGAGCCAGCGTGCAGCAATGTTCCGCTCGTGTCCACGGGAATGGTATTCAGCGCGACGCTATAGATGTCTGTGGTTTGGGCGGGGCTGGCGTCCGCGCTCTTCACCACAATGTACAATTTGGGCACGAAGGTGGATGCGGTTCCCGTGATCGCCGAACTGGTCTCGTAGAGATTGCCCGAGGCGAAGGCGTAGACGTCCTTGCCGTTGCTCGCCGCATATCCCACTGCGGGCGTGAAGTAGATAGGCTGGTTAGCTCCCACGTCCATGGCCTTGACCACGCTTCCCGAGGAGGGCGCGACGAACCAGACGCGGCCGTTGGTGTCGGAGACCACCCCCAGGTTTTGAACGTAGTAGTTCTTGGAGTTCTGGGTCGTTGCGTTGTAGAGCACTCCCGCGCCATAGGCTTGGTTTTGGACGAGAGGGGACGTTCCGTTAGACAGGGAACCGCTTGCTCGGATCGAGCCATCCCGCATGTTGAGGGAAAAGAGTTTAGGCGTGTAGGTGGAGCACCCCTGGTACCCAGAGCCTGAAACGCAATCGAAGTTGGACGGGGACGTGGCACCCACTGCGGGGACGCTCCAGGTCTGGGCTAGGCCCGGAAGGCTGCTAGAATCCTTGGACCAGATGACGCTGATCAGGGATGTGTAGTTGGGCGAGCCGTTCGTCAGACAGTTGGGGTCCACCGGGTAAGTGTGGACAGAAGCGTCCGGCAGAACCACGCCGGTTCGTCCGGGGTACGAGTGGGTGATATCAAGAGCGGCCATCGTGCTTCCACCCCTGCCCTCCGTGAGGAGAAGTACAGTGTGGTACTGGCCGTCCGACGACATGTAGACGTCGGCGAAACGCGGGGAGGAGGCCACGCCGTAAACGTGGGCGGATGGATCCACGGGCTCGCCCGTAACCCGGCTGCCAAAGCTTGCCATGTAGCTGTTGTAGAGCTTCGGCTGGTTGGCGAGTTGGTCTGGGGGGAGGATCGCGTAGACCTCATAGCCGTCTGCCACATCGAACACGTGGAGCATGCCATCCGATGTCCCCACCATCACAAGAGGATGGCGCTGGGCATAGGTGGTTTCGAACGTCTTGTGGTCGGGCAAGGTGCTGGGCTTCCATACTTCAGGAGCCGAGAAAACCGCCGCTGTGGAGTTGAGGATTGGGCCGAGAATCCAGGGCCGCTGGGTGTTCGAACGGTTCCCGTCGAACCCCTTGAGGTAGTCCAGCACCTGGTCGTCAAAGCCCGCCGGGAGGGCCAAACTGGAGGGAAGGGCGCTGGTATGGCTGTACGCCCCCAGATTAACCAGGGTATTGCTGCTGTCCCAGGTGTAAATCACCCTGGGGTTGGTAGTCAGGTTTCTCCCTCTTGTCACGCCATGGGAGTCGATCCAGGGCGGGGCAAGCATTTTGCCCGCGTCCCAATTGAGAACAGGGGTGGCTGGAAGGTGCACGTCGTAAGCGTAAAAGTGGCCTCTCCATGCGGGGGATTCGGCGCTGGCCAGGTAAGCGATATCACTGCCCCCCGTGATAGCCGTGCTCACCACGGGGGCGGTCGTACTGAAGTCCCCTGCACCCACGGAGGCCACGATGGATGAGAAGGCGTAGGCCAGCGCCGTGGCCGAAGTGGCGAAGAAGGCGTAGTCCTTGTGGGCTCCGACGTTGGGCTGGTAGTGGACGGTATCCCCCGTGGACTGGGGAAGGTACGGATCGCTCGCCGTGTTAAACCCCGTATCCCCGTTGGGGCTGCTGGCGTCGGTCCGCCCCATGTAGGCGTCCATGTTCATCTCGCACGGATTGACCTGCTTGCTGATGCCGATGGCCCAAGTGCGGACATTGGCGGGAGCGGTCATGTTCCAGAGAGTCTCGGAGACACCCGCGGGGAAGGCCGCATAGTTGTCAGGGCAGTTGTAGCCGGAGGAACTCGCATCGCAACAGGCGATCCCAGGACAACCGCCACAGGGGGATATCCAGTCTCCGTCGTTGGGGTTGCCGGTGTTCGAAAGGCCGTCCGTCACGAGCACGGCGCCGAAGGAACGCCCGCAGATCTTCTTCTGGTCGGCGGTGTAGGTGCTCGACAAGTAGGTCTGAGCGGTCGTGAGCGCGTCTCGCGTCGGCGTGCCGCCTCCGACGTTTAAGCCGCCCGCGCTTTGAAGCTTTAGCAGCGATTCAATGGTGGTGACCACGCCCGTATCGCCCGTGTCGATGGGTGCGCGCAGGCTGATACCGTCGGTGGAAAAGGTCTCGATCCCCCAGTTCACCCGGTTGGCCGTCTTCCCAACGATGTCCTGGGGAGGCACATAGACACCCCCTGAGCCCACCGTAGGGTGGCCGCTTGTGTCATAGGCAGTAAATGGGATGCCAGGTGAGGCTTGGGCGGAGCCGAAGGTGACCGTCCACGCATACGTGTGTCTTGTGGCCGAGTCCACCACTGGGATCGCCGCTATGGTATTCCCTGTCCAGGTCGTGTTGGTGATGTAGGTGTAGAGTGTGTCGGTGCTCCACGAGCCAGGCGGCTGCCAGGGGGTGGTGACGCCCACGCTGCTGCCCAAGGCGTTCTTGACGGTGGCTATCCGGCTCGGGAAGGTTTGGTTGATGGTGAGCGTGTACTGCCACTGTGTGGCCTTCGTTGAGCATGAGTTGCAGGTCTGCCAATCGCCGTAGGCATCCAAGTACTTGGCGCTCCATGCTGCCGTCGGTGTGGTCCCCTGGCTATCCACCCCCACGTCTTGTGCGTTGATGTCCCAGACCATGGACCCGCTCACATCCTGAACGATGAGGAGGTTCGGACGGAGGATCTGGAGGGTGACCTGCCTGAGCGGGTCCCACGCCCCGGTGGCGTCACCGGTGGCGGCGAAGTCCACGCCCGTCACGTTCGTTCTCACGAGGGACACGGGCAGGTTTCCCGGGGTGAAGGCATAGCCCGTCTTGCTGGGGATCACGACGTAGGTCGTGCAGCCGGTCAGGCCGCTGAGCGTGTAGTTTCCGCTGGAATCCGTCGTGGTCAGGGCTCCAGAGTCGGTGCTGACGCTCACGTTGGCCAGCCCCGAACCGCATGCCGTGATGGTGCCAGAGATGGATAAACCTCCGCTGGGCGGCGCTTCCTTGAAGTTAATGTTCTGCAGCGAGTACCCCGTGATGACCACGGGCTGGTTGACGGGGGCAAAGGTGTAGCCCGCCATCGAGGGAGTCACCGTGTAATTCGCGGAGGTGCACGTCCCACTGATGCCCGTGATGACATAGCTGCCGCTGGCGTCCGTTATGACCGGCGCGTTTCCCGCATTCGGGGTGAGCGAAATCGTAACCCCCTGGAGACCAGAGCCGTCGCACTTCATGACCCGGCCCGAGATCGAAAGGCTGCCCGGAAGGCCTTGGAAGTTGACACCCGTTACGTTGGTGGTCGAAATCGTCACGCTCTTGCTGGTTGGCGTGAAGGAGTACCCTGCCAGCGCGGGGGTCACGGTGAAGGTGACGCTGTCGCACTGCGAACCGACCGCAAGGGTGTAGTAACCGCCGGAATCGGTCGTGGCGGTGATGGTGGTGCCTCCGATCGGATCGTGAGCCGTGACCGTCACCCCGGGAATACCCGTCCCGTAGCAGTCGGCCACCTGGCCCGAGATGGAAACATTCGGAGCCTGGGCCGCAAAGTTAATGCCGGTGACGTTGGCCGACGTGACCATCACGCTCTGGTTCGCTGGAGTAAAGGTCAGGCCGGACATAGAGGGCGTCACCGTATAAGGCGCGCAACTGGCAGGAACGGTGATGGTGTAGTTGCCGTTGGCGTCGGTCGGGGAGCCCGTATAGGAATTCGCTCTCACCGTCACGCCCGGAAGCCCTTCGCCACCGCACGTCACCGTGCCAGAGATGTTGTACGACTGAGAAGACACGGCCTGGAAGTTGACTCCAGAACTGCCGCCTCTGATGTTGGTTCGGCTGGGGGGAGTGAAGGAATATCCGGCCAAGGAGGGTGCCACTGTATATGTTCTAGAGTTGTTGTAGGTGAGCCCCGTGATGGTGTAGGCACCGTTGGCGTCGGTCACGGCGGACTTGGTTTCGCCCGTTCTTGAGGCCGTGACCTTCACGTTGGCAAGACCCGTACCGTCGCACTTTGTCACGGAGCCTGAGATGTTGTAGGCCACCGTCCCCACCGAAGCCAGACCCAGGGCGGCCGACACCAGTACGGCCATGCGCAGCCACCGAGAGAATTGTCCGCAGGTCACATCTAAGATCGCCATGGCAGTCGCCTCCGCCCTTTTTTGAGTCCTATGGGGGTCAATACTGCGTCGCGGACGTCCCGAGCTGGCCGAAACGGAACTGCCCCGGCTTCACGTTCGAGAGCCCGAAGTAAATCTGCTCGGAGAGGATTTTCACCGCCACTTCCCGGCCCGTGGAATCCACCACCGAACCTCGGCTGATCAGGTTCACCCGGCCGTTGTTGTCAATGTAGTACTTGCCCAACTGGCCCGTAGCGAGGGGATTGTAATCATTGGCGTCGTTGCGCAGGTAAAGAGTGTACCGCGCCTGAAAGCCCACGATGTTGGCACTCCCCAGGCTGACGTTGTACAGCGCGTTGCCGCTGCCTGAGACATTGGAATCGAACACCACGGTACCCAGATGGGACGACGTGATCAGGTCCCCCTGGGATGTGGGCTCGTCGTTGCCCGCGTAGTTGCCATGGGTAGCCGGGTCCAGCGCCGTGTTTAGGGTGGTATTGGAGACGGTCGTGGAGACGATCTGCTCGCCCTCCTTCAACCCTGCCTGGGCGGCCTGGAAGGCCGACTGGAAAAGCCGGTCGTTCTGCGCGAGACGGTCCTCCATGGACATGTAGAACGTCGCCGCGAGTCCCACCATGGTGAGCACCACAACCACCAGGAGGACCATGATCAAGGCCGATCCTTTCTCGTTCCGCATGGTTAGTTCCCCAAGATCCGGTTCTGGATCATGATCGTAGACGTGAGCCTGTAATGGTAATACCCCGGGGCATAGGCTACGGTGGAGTCCTCGGGCGGGGTGATGGCCGGCGCACCCTTTCCGGCACCGCCGAGAAAGGCCGCTATGGGCTGGGCCGACCGCGCGACCACGGAAACCCGCACGCCCCTCACGTTCACCGCGTCGTAGGTTGCGGCGGTTACCCCTTCAGCCCTCATGTTCGGCACCCCGTTGGGGTAATTGGCCGAATCCATCGTGCTCAGGAGGCGGGTGGGCTGCGAAGAATTGCAGATGGTACCGTCACCGTAGATGTAGGCGATCTGAAGGTCCTCCACATTGTCAAGGAGGGGCGTGAAGCTGGTCCCAGGGTTATCCTGGGCCGGGTCAAAGAGCCGTCCCGGCAGGGCGAGCTGCTCCAGGCGGGGCGTCCCGCCAACGGTGCGCACCCGGAAGGTGACGAACTGCACCCCCCCCGTCATGTAGCAGGGGTTGCCATCACTGCATGTGAGGCCGACCGGCGACGAGTCCCTCGCTGGATTGATTCCCAGAATCCCTCCCGCCGTCACCGTCATGGTAATCACCGTGGGCGAGGCGGCGCTCGCTTTGGAGCAGTCACACGTGGGAGCCGCTGTGATCTGGTAGTACTGCCAGAAACCGCCGGGGTCATACACAAGAAAGAGCGGACTGGTCCCGGCGGTGGCGTCGTAACCTACGGCCTGGTTGAACTGCGCCAGATTGGTGGTGTTGTCGTTGCTGTCCCCGCACCCTTGGGAATAGAGGGCGGAAATGGTGCTGGTGGTCAGGCCGTCCCAAATGCCCGCGACCTTAATGGGCATGGACCCTGGAACCGGTTTGGCCACCGTGAACAGATCCGTTCCGACATCCGCGAGGCTGGCGCTAGCCACGTTGTTGTAGGTGGCCTGATTGGTTGTAGCGCCAAGGTTGTAATACGTCACGAGGGCATTGGGCATGGGGGCGGTCGAATCCGCCATGTTCATGTCCGAAGCGCCGCGAAGGTAGTAAGAGAGGTAATTCATGGCCCTCCGCGCCGTCTGGCGCGGTTCGGCCAGAGACTGCTGCTTCTGGGCAAAGGACCTCATGGAGAAGAGGAGCGCTCCCGAAAGCACGAGGACGATGAGGAGCACGGTCATCGCCACGGTGACTTCGATCAGCGTGAACCCGGCGTCGCTGCGGTCACGGTGGCAACTGCGTGACATAGTCCACCTCCTTCCACCTCATGTTCGGTCCGAGATAGCGCTTGCCCGTGGCGTTTGAGGTCGACGTGTTGGGAACCACGGCGACGGTCAAGGTCACGAGGCCCGCCGCATTGGGACCCGTGACGCTGACGGTGATGTTGTACCGAAGGTCATTGGGATTTAAGATACCGGCCGCATCGGGCAGGGTGCCATTAGGCGCGCCCCAATAAGCGAATTGGAGGGCCGAGCCGCTCAGGGCCGTGATGGTGGCCGTCGTGCCGCTCGTCAACGGAAAGGCCAGCCCCGTGTTGATCGAGGCGGGTACGGAGGCCGGCGCGGAGCGGTGGAGAAAATTGAGATACCGGACCACGTCCGCCACTTGTTGCGCTTTGTACGTCATCTCCGTTCGGGCCGCCGCGCCGAGGTTCATGAGATAGGCCATGGAAAACATGGAAAGGACGCCAACCATGAGGAACATCAGAATGGCCATGGCAACGAGGATCTCTATCAGGCTGCTTCCCTTCTCTTTGGACCGCGGGTTAGGTGTCATGGTTAATACGTCCTCTGCGTGAATACCGCATGCCAAATGGGAGAGACTTGGAGGTCATAGCGGATCCTGGGACTCAGGTCGCCCGAAAGCATGGCCGCGTGCGTCATGGAGAGGGTCACCGGAGCCTGAATCTGAACGTTGGGACCGGCCGGGGTCTCCGGGGTGGTAGCGATGGTGGAGCCGGTGGGGTTGAGGGCCCTGCCCATGGGATCACAATAGAGCTCGAAAGCTTTGGTGGAACCGCTGCCGGTGGAGGGCCAGACTTCAACCCCGAAGGACGAGTAGGTGCCGAGGGTAAGGCCCTGGACGACCGTGTCGCTGGGCAACAACTGCGAGGCGAGAAGCGCGTCCTTGG
>JBBIKI010000013.1:0-13567 GCA_037445535.1 Acidobacteriota bacterium
CGCCAGGACGACCTCAAGGCGGCCGCCGAGGAGAAGGCGCACCTGGAGGCGGTCATGGCAGGCGCCCAGCAGGCGGGCCTGAACACCTCCGACCAACAGACCCGCCTCAACCAGCTCAACCAGAGGCTCGGTGACCTGCACGGCCAGCTCCAGAAGGAGGGCGGCGACATCGACTACACCGCGCGGGACCGCGGGGTCATCGCCCCCGGCAAGGAGTTCCTGGAGGCCCCGGAAAAGGCGCGGCAACAGAAGGCCGAACTAGACTATCTGCAAAAGATGCAGAAGGCCGCCTGGGACCACGACATGGTCGATCCCGAGTCAGGCGGCAAGAAGGGCGACATGGTCGGCCGGGTGGGGAACGCCATCAACGATTTCCTCGCAGGCAAGAAGCTCGACCCGGACATGATCAAGCAGATGCGTGACAGCATCGGCCACCGCATCGACGGCACGACGGCGGACACCTCCCAGCTCCCGGGGCCCGAGAAGCCGTGGTGGCAGGACGGCGATTCCATGAGAAAGGCCGCCGCGGAGACGGGCCGCAACATCTCCACCTGCCAGACGAGCGACGGCAAGGTGTCCTGGTCGGGGCTGGCGGGCCGCGTGGGCATCGGCATCCTGACGGGCGGGTCCTCCGAGTGGGTCTTCACCCCGGCGGGGGCCCTGCAGACCACCAAGGACGCGGTAGACCGCGGCGCTGACGGCCTCGATGCGGCCTACGAGGGCATCAAGGAGACGGTCAAGCAGGAGATCGGCGGGGCCCTCATCGGCGGCGCCCTCAAGACGGGAGCGGCGGGATTCAAGGGGATGGCCGGGGCCGAACTGGCCGGAGAGAACATCCTCAAGGGCGGGGCCAAGGGTGCCTGGGGCGGCCTCAAGGAAGCGGGGAAGGAAGGGGTCAAGGGCCTCACGGACGTGGTGAGCGCCCAGGCCTGGAAAGACACGGCGAAGGGGTTGACGGGCTCTCTCGGGAGCGGTCTCAAGCGCACGGGCGAGATCCTCACGGGCGAGGAGGGCCTCGTCCTAGGCAAGGGCGGGGCAGAAGGGGCGGAGGCCGCGGCCAACGCGGGGCGAAAGCTTCCGCCCTTCGGGTCGCCCGAGGCGGGCAAGCTGAACCAGCTCCAGGACGCCATCAAGAGCGGCGACCCGGACAAGGTGGCGGGCCTCTACCGCGAGGGCGGCATGAAGGACCTCTCGGACCTCCAGAAGGCGGGCTACATCAAGCCAGAGGACGCCCAGAAGCTGAACCAGCTCCTCCAGAACCAGGTGAACGGCGCCGTCAGCGACGGCACGAAGGCCGCCGTGAACCAGTTCCCAAGCGAGACGGGGGTCCGCGTGAAAGAGGTCCTCGTGGGCGACAGCGGGTCCTCCGCCACAGGCCCGCCTACGCGCCTCAAAACCGATGCGGACCGCACCCTCATACCCACTTTCGACGAGGGCGACCTGCAGCGATACGCCCAGAAGAACAACATGAGCCGCGAGCAGGCCTACGACGAGCTCAGCCAGAAGTTCCGCGACTCCCACGAGGCCAACGTTTCCAAGGAGCTCCAGGACCGGGGCTTCGGCGACACGGGCAGCGGCAACCCCCAGAAGGCCGCCGACAACGTGGGGTACGGGTCCTACGACCGCATCGGCGGCGGCTCGGGCAAGGCCGACTCCTACGCCGAGGGGTTCACCAACTCCCGCCAGGCCGCCCAGGGCAAGGGGACGAGCTACACCACCGACGCGGACGGCAACGTCTCGGGCTCGCACCAGGTCTCGGGCCAGACGGTGGTGGACCAGAACCAGCTCAACCGGCAGAACTACGGGGGCGAGGACATCGGGGGCCGCGAGCCCACGTCCATCCCTCCGAGCGAGGTCCCCCAGGTCATGAGCCAGCAGGCGAGCGCCATGGAGAAGCACGGCGACGACCCCCTTTACGTGGCGAAGGCCGTGGGGCGGAGCGAGAAGATCGCCAACACCGTGGGCGAGTCCCTCGGCGACCAGCGCCTCACCCAGGCGGCCAAGGAAATCTACAGCGACCCGGGCAAGATGGACGACGTTCTGAAAAAATACGGTTACGTGGACGCCCGCGGCAACCCCGACCCGTCGGCCTTCTGCTCCCAGGGCAAGGGCAGCGTCAACGGGTACGCCAGCTCCTTCGACTCGGTCACGCCCGACACACCTTAGAGGTAAGCCATGCTCGTCGAACAAGGTGAATGGATTCTGAACGAGGGGGAGATGGCCGCCGTGGCGGCCAGCTTTGGGATCGCGTCCTCGGCCCTCGGCGTGGTTCCGAAGGCCCTTCCGCCCAAGGCCCAGGGGGAGGAGGCCGCCAAGGCCTTCCACGCCCTAGACCCGGCCTTTCAAACCCTCGCAGAGAGATGTCTGCGGGCCCTCGCCGAGCCATCCAAGCTCGTGCACGTCCACAACGTCGTGGCCGGCCAGCGGGTGAGCCGTGCCCTCATGGCTTTTTCGCCGGCCATGGGGGGCGCGTGGGTTTCCCTGGCCCGCTCGGGGGACCTGCGCCGGGTGAGCCTCCGCTCCGAGGCCGAACTGCGCTTCCTCGTGGCCGACGCCCTCGCCGCCGACGCGAGCCTCCGCCCCGACCGCGTGAGCGTCAATCTATCTACCCCTGAAGCCCTGGCCCTCCTCGCCGTGTTCGAGCAACTCAGGCGCGCGAGGCTCATCTCCCTTCTGGACCACAAGGAGCCCGTGACCCTCTTCGCCGCGGAGGACGTGGAGGCGAGATTGAAGGAGGCGGACGTGGAGGATTTCCGCTGGACCCTCCCCTTCCTCGCCAAGCTCCTGCCCCTTCCATTGGGCGATCTGGCCGTGGCGAAAGATTGCCGCCCCGCTCTCCTGGCTTTGGAGAAGGCGGGGCTCCTGGAGCGCCTGGGCATCCAGGCCGGCCGCGTGGTGTGCGAGCTCACCAACCCCGGGGCTTTCCTCGAGGCGGGTTTCCGAGACGCCAGCGCCAGGGCGGCCCTTGCCGTGACGGCCCCCGTGAGGGGCGGGCTGGCCCATGACGTTCTCCTCCTCGTGCGGTCGGCCTTCGACCTGTTCCTCGTGTCCTTCAGCGGGGGCGATGCGGCCCTCTCCACGATCCTCGCCGGAGACCTGGACGAGACCATGAAGCTCGTATTTGCCCCCCCGCCCGCCCTTCCCGCGGAGGTACCCGAGCAGGGCGCTGAGGCCACGGTCATCCTGGACGGACCCACCATGAATCTCGCGCGCCTGGTGGTGGACGCGGGGCCCCTGGCGGGAACGGCCTGCGCCCTCGTGGACGGGCTTGGGCTCGGGCGCCAGGCGGACAACGGCCTGGTCATCAACGATCCGGGCATCTCCAGGCACCACGCGAAGTTCCGCCGCGATCAGGCGGGAGCGTGGTCCGTGGAGGACCTGGGGAGCAGCAACGGCACCTTCGTGAACGAGGCCAGGATCACCGCGCCCACGGTCCTCCAAGACGGAGACCACATCCGCGTGAGCAACACGCTCATGACCTTCAACCCGCGCGAAGCCTGAGGCGAAGGGAGACGGCTATGGCCGAGTTCTGGAAAGACGGCTGGCAGGAGGACGCCTTCGGCAGGCTCAGGGGCTTCATCCAGTCGTCTCCCGCGTGGTACGAGAACCTCTCTCCATCAGACGTGGCGGAAGACGCCTATCTTCTGGGCGTGGCCTCGACCCTCTTCCTGCGCGACGAGGACGCGGAGGCCAAGGCTTCGCCCGCTCCCTCCTCCGCCGCACGAGAGGCCATGAAGCTCGCGCCTCTGGGCGTTCCCCCGTTCACCTATGAGCGCTCTCTTGTGGCCGGAGGCGACGCACCGGCCTCGTATGCGGGCGCGGCACAAGGCCGCTTTGGCTCCCTCCACGAGGAGGCCGCGCGCCTCGCGGGCTCTCAGGAGCGATGGGTGGCGGCCCTCGACGCCCTGCGGCGCGCGGGGGCCCTTCGCGCCGAATGGCCTGAGGAGGAGCCTCTTCATGCGCCTCCCGTTGCCACCTTCGGAGAGGATATGCGCGCCTGCACCCACGCCGTTCTTCGCAAGGCCCTGTACGCCTTCAAGATCGGGTTCGGCCTCTGGGGCCGGTGGGAGTCTCCATGATCGAGACACGCCTGAGCCTGGGCGAGGCCCGCTATCTCCTCCAGGTTCTGGACCTGAAGCTCGCTCCCGAATCCCCCTTGGCGGATCCCCTTGGAGGGGCCGCCGAGGTTCCCGCGGGCAGCACGGCCGAGGCGGGTGTGACCAAGGGTCTCACGTCCCGGGGGCTGCTCATGAGCGACGGAGCGCCCAATCCCTTCGCGGCCGCGGTCATGGTGTGGCTGGCTCAGCCGGAGAAGGCGTGGTCCCTCTCCCTGTTTGGACGCGGGGGGGCCGCCATGGTGCACTTGGCGTTCAAAAGAGGTTCGGCGGTGGAGTGCCGCCGCGACGCGGAAGGATTTCTCCTTCGCTATCCCCTCCCGGAGGCCGAGGCCGAAGGGTGGCTCCGCCTCCATGTGGACGGAGGACGCCATGGTTCTTGACGCGGCCTTCGCACCTCAGGCCAACTTGGGCCTCAAGATTCTCTCTTTCTTCACCACGGGCGCCTTCTTTCTGATCACCCTCTTCCTCAAGCTCTGCTATTCCACGGCCCTTTACGCCACCCTGGCGGAGATCTCCCGGCGCATCGCCCTTTTCAGGCGGACGAGGCGGCCCGCCCTGAGGGCACTCCTCCTCCTGCCCGCGGTGGTCGTCTTCTGCACCGCCATCCTGTTCGCCCTCAACCTCTGGCGGGTGGTGTTCGGGTCCCTCAATCTCAAGGGCTTCGCTCAGGCCTTCAACCCTATGGACATCCTCTGGGTCTTTCTGCGGGCGGGCTTCTTCCTCGGCGCCGTGGTCTTGGGCGGAGCGCTGGGCCTCATGGTGGCCAACCACGTCACCCTGGGCCGGGACCGGTTCGGGGGTGTCCTTTATAAAAACCGGGGCCGCTACCTCGCCTTCTGGTTCGCGGCCTTCTCCGTGTGCGGTCTGTTCCGTCTGCTGCCTTGGGGTTTCGTGACCTACTGGACGGTCTGGGTCGTGGTCCTTGCCGCGTGCCTGGTAACGGCGGCCCACTGGTCCATCTACGCCAAGGTCAGGAGCGTCGCCGCGGCGCCGGCGCCGGGCCTTCCAGCGGGAGGGGAGATCGCCTTCACCCTCGCGGCTCGCGAGGCGGTGGCTCTCTCAGCGCTCCTGCGCGGCCGGGCTCCCAGGGACGCGGAGGCCCTGGCCCGCTCGCTCGCCGATCCCGATCCCTCATGGCTCGCCCACCCCGCCTGGACCGCCGAGTTGAGGGCGCTGGTCCAGGACCCCCCGGCCCTCGGCGCCGCCCTCGAAGGATTGTCCGCCAAGGGGCTCGCCGCGAAGAGCGGGAAGGGCTGGACCCCCGCGGGCCCAGCCGCGCGCTTGCGCCTCATGGGCTTCGCGGAGACGGCGGCGGGCCTCACCGTGCGGAAGGGAGGCGCCGCCCGCACGGTAGTCCTCCACCGGCAAGGCCCCACGGTTCTGCTCCTGGAGCCCGGACCCGCCACCCTCGGCGTCCGCGAGTTTCCCCGCGGCGCCGATGCCGTTGCGGCGTTGGCCGGTGCGGCGGAGGGACATGAAAGGTAGAGATCAGGAAACAGGGAGCCGGAAGCAGGGAGCTGAGGCGGCGGCGGGGCACGGCGCGTTCTTTCCGCTCCCCGCCACCTGCTCCCTGCTCCCCGTCCCCTAGAACCCGTAGACCTCCCCGAACTTGGCGTTAAGGTACTCCAAAGCAGAATCGGCTGACAGGGGCGCGCCGGTTACCTTGGCGCAGAGGTCCTGGGGAAGGTACCGGCGGCCGTGGACGTGGATGTTGGCGTTGAGCCAGGCCTTCACGTCCACCAGGTTTCCGGCGGCCACCCGCTCGTCCAGATCGGGCATGTCGCGCCTCATGGCGCGGGCGAACTGGGCGGCGTAGAGATTGCCGAGGGCGTAGGTGGGGAAGTAGCCGATGAGGCCCACGCTCCAGTGGACATCCTGCAAGACGCCCTCCCTGTCGTCCGGCGGCACGATGCCGAGGAAGGAGCGCATCTTCTCGTTCCAGGCGGCAGGCAGGTCCGCCGCTTCCAGCTTGCCCGCCAGCAGGGCGCTCTCCAGCTCGAAGCGGAGGATGATGTGGAGGTTGTAGGTGACCTCGTCGGCCTCCACGCGGATGAGGGAGGGCTCCACCACGTTCACGGCGCCGTAAAACTCCTCTTCGGCCACCCCTTCCAGGACCCCCGGGAAAGCGGCCTTGAGTCGCGGGAAGTACCGCCGCCAGAAGGGCCGGGACCGGCCGATCATATTCTCCCAGAACCGCGACTGGGACTCGTGGATGCCGAGGGAGCAGTACTGGCCCGCCGGATCCCGGTAGCGCTCGGGGTCCAGGCCCTGTTCGTAGAGGGCGTGGCCCGCCTCGTGCATGGTCCCGAAGAGGGCCATGTTCAGGAAGGTCTCCTGGTAGCGCGTGGTGATACGCACGTCCCTGAAGGTGCCGTTGGTGAAGGGGTGGGCGGAGACGTCCATGCGTCCCGCTTCCGTGTCGAATCCCATGTCCGACATGACGCGGCGGCTGAAGGCCTCCTGGGCGGCCAGGGGATAGGGGCGCTTCACGAGGTCCTGGGAGGGCCGTTGCCGGGCGCCCTTGATCTTGTCCAGGAGGGGCACGAGACGGTCGCGAAGGTCCGAGAAGGTGGCCGTGAGGGCCGCCTCGGTGATGCCCGGTTCGTATTCGTCCAGGAGGGCGTCGTAGGGGTTCTGGTCCCCTCCGATGGCCCGGGCCATCTCCCGTACGATTCTGAGCACGGCCTCCAGGTGGGGCCTGAAGGCCGCGAAGTCGTTGTTCTTTTTGCCCTCTTCCCAGGCCACCTGGGCCAGGGCGCAGACCTGGGCCCGCTCGGCCACGAGGCGGGCCGGAACCTTCACGGCCCGGTCGCGGGCCCGCTTGGCCTCGCGGACGTCGGCGGCCAGATCGGTTTCCAGGTCCTGCCTGGCGGCGAGTTCATCGATGAGGCCGCCCAGTCCGGGCTCCGTCACCTTCTCGTGGATGGCCGTGGCCAGGGCCGCTTGGTGGCTGCCCCGCTGGTCCACGCCCTTGCGCGGCATCATGACCTCCATGTCCCACTCCAGGAGCTGCTGCACTTCTTGGAGGTCGTGGATCGCACGGCACTTCTCGTAGAACCGCTCCGTCGTATTCGGCATGGCTCTCTCCCCTCGGACGTCCCTTGACCGCTGGCTGCTCAAAGAAAAGTATAGCAGAGGGCATGGGCGTGAAGGGTTACAATACCCCCCTGGCCGCCTTTGGAGGAGAATAAGCCATGAGAAGATCCCTGACCTTCGCCGTTCTCACCGCCGCCCTCCTGGTTTCGGCGGCGTCCGCCGCATCGCCGCGCAAGGACCTCACCGTGGCCGAGGCCTTGCGTCCCGGTGCCTTCGGCGGGGGCCAGCCCCGAGAGGTGACGTGGGCGCCCGACTCCAAGGCCTTTTATTATCTGGAGCCGGGAGCGAAGGGCAAGGCGGGAGACCTCATGGCCTGCGATCCCGCAACCTTAGCGAAGACGCCCGTCCTCACCCAGGCGGCCTTTCGGGACGCCTTCGCCCAACTCGCGAACCTCAAGGGTGAGGAGGCGGCCCATGCGGCGTTTCGCTCCTTCCGCCTCTCGCCCAAGGGTTCCTATCTTCTGCTGGAAACCTCCGGCGGGCCATGCCTCTGGAGCCTTGCGGCCCGAACCCTGACGCGCCTGGCCACGGAGGAGGAAGGGGCTGAAGCGGTGGCCTTCTCGCCCGACGAGACCCGTGTGGCCTTCACGGCGAAGGGAAATCTCTACGCCGAACACCTGTCTGGCGGAGCGAGGACGACGCTTGCTGAAGGCAAGGCTCCCTTCATCACCTGCGGCGCCGTGGACTGGCTCTACGGCGAAGAGCTCGACATGGACCGGGCCTTGTGGTGGAGCCCCGACGGTACCAAGGTGGCGTTCCTGCGCTTCGACGAGACGGGGGTCTACCAGGATCCCATGGTGGACGAGAGCGTGAACCATCCGGAAGTGAAGCCCCAGTTCTACCCCAGGCCCGGCGACATCCTCCCCCGCGTGAGCCTCCACTGGGTGGCGGCCGCGGGCGGACCCGTTCACGACGTGGCGGGAGCGGTTTCGGGAGGCGGCTACCTCCCCCGTGCCCTCTGGCTTCCGGACGGCACGGGTTTCCTCTACGCCCTTTACACCCGCGCCCAGGACCGCCTCGTCCTTTACCAGGCAGGACTGGAGGCGGGCCAGCCCCGCAAGGTCTTGGAGGAGTCGTGGCCCACCTGGGTGAACGTCCCTCCCGATCCGCTGTTCCTTAAGGCCGGCCGGTTTCTCTGGCTCAGCGAGCGCGACGGCTACAGCCACATCTACCTGTGCAGCCTCGACGGAACGGTACCCCTCCAGCTCACCCGGGGCCCATGGGTGGTGGACGCCATCCTCGGCGTGGACGAGGCTCAGGGGCGGGTGGTCTTCAGCGGCAACCGCGATGGCGCCACGGGGTGCCAGGTCTACCGGACGGGCCTCCAGGGCGGCAAGGTGATCCGCCTCTCGGACGGCCGCGGGTGGCACGCGGCTGCCTGCTCTCCCGATGCGCGCTGGTACCTGGACAGCGCCTCCTCCGCGGTGGTCCCCGACGTCCTGTCCCTGGTCTCGCTGAAGGATGGCAAGGCCCGGGTGGTGGCGCCCAACCCCGCTCCCGAAGTGGAGGAGTACGGGTTCGTCCGCCCCGAGTTCATGACCGTCACCACTCCCGATGGCGCCGCGCTGAACGCGTGGGTCATCAAGCCCAGGGAGTTCGATCCCTCCAAGAAATACCCGGTCATCGCCGAGGTCTACGGCGGACCCCACGCCCAGATCGTGCAGGACCGGTGGAACGGCCGATGGATCCCCATCGGCCAGCTTTTCGCGCAGAATGGTTTCGTGTGTTTCGCCGTGGACAACCGGGGCTCGGCCCGCCGCGGCAAGGCCTTCGAGGACGTGCTTTTCAAGCGCCTGGGCAAGGCCGAACTGGCGGACCAGCTCGCGGGGCTGGAGGCCCTCAAGAGGCTTCCCTACGTGGACGGATCCAGGATCGGCCTCTGGGGCTGGAGCTACGGCGGCTTCATGACGACCTACGCGCTCACCCACACGGACGCCTGCGCGTGCGGCTTCGCCGTGGCGCCCGTGACGGACTGGCTCAACTACGACGCCTGCTACACGGAGCGCTATCTTAAGCTACCCAAGGACAACCCCGAGGGGTACAAGGACAGCTCGCCGGTGAACGACGCGAACGGCCTTCACGTGCCCTACTACCTGGCCCAAGGCCTCATGGACAACAACGTTCACTTCGAGAACAGCGCCCGCATGGCGGACGCCCTCTACAAGGCCGAGAAGCCTTTCCTGATGGCCTATTACCCCCGCATGGACCACGGCATCGCGGGCAAGGACGCCCGGCATGATTTGTTCACCCGGATGCTGGCCTTTTTCAAGGCGAACCTGAAACCGTAGGGCCGGAGCGCGGAGGAGGCGGCATGAGGACGTGGCGGCGAGGCGCGGTGGCGGCGGTGATCCTCCTGGCGGCCCTGGCGGCCCTGGCGGCTCGGGCCGAAGATGATCCCTGGCTCCGGTATGAAGCGGAAGGCGACCGCATCGGCGCGCTGAAGATCAACGTGGCCAACGTCTTCGACCTGAGCAAGCCCGACGAGGACTACTGGCTGGGCCGCGCGGCGGACTTCATCCACATCCGGACGCGTGAGCGTGTCATCAGAGAACTCCTCCTCTTCAAGATGGGCGGCAAGGTGGACGCGCCCACCATTCACGAGTCGGAGCGCCTCTTGCGGGCCCTGCCGTGGGTGCAGGACGCCACCATCACGCCCATGGCCGCGGGTCCAGGATCGGTGCAGGCCGTGGTTTGGGTTCACGACGGCTGGAGCCTGAAGGGGAGCCTCAAATTCAGCAGCGCCGGGGGCCAGAACGTTTGGCGGGTGCGCCTCCACGAGGTGAACCTGCTGGGGTACGGCAAGGATCTCCTCCTGAGCCACGAAAAGGACACGGAGCGGACCACGGACGAATTCGCCTACGGTGACCCCCTCCTCTTCGGGTCCCGGTGGACCCTGAGCGTCGGCTACCAGAGGCTCTCCGATGGACGAGGGCGCCACCTCAAGGTGGAGCGCCCCTTCTACGAACTCTCGGCCCGCTGGTCCGTGGGGGTGGAGGCCTACGACACGCGCAATGTGGAGACTCTCTATACGGATGACGAGAAGATGTACGCCTTCCCCGCCCTCCAGCAGGACGTCACGGTCTACGGGCGCTGGCTCTACCACTTCGATGACCGGACCGCTTGGCGCGTCGGAGCCGAGCTCCGGGCCATGCAGGCTTCCTACGGTCCCTTGGATGTCCTGAGCCCTGGCCTGCTTCCGGCGCCCGACCTCTCGCCCCGGCACTTTCGGGGCATCTTGGGCTACTGGGCCGTGAGCCAGGACCGGTACCAAACCTTCGAGGACATCCAATCGGTGGCGCGCACGGAGGACATCAACCTGGGGTGGGACGCGGAAGTCCACGGGGGTTGGATGGGCAAGGCCTTCGGCGGCGCCATGGACGCGTGGTATGGCCAGTTCACGGCGGCCAAGGGCGTGAGGCTCCCTTGCGATTCGCTCCTCCTTTTCCAGGCCCAAGGCCATGGCCGCCGGGAACAGGCGGGGGGCCGAGATGTCTTCGGCCTTGCCGAGTGGTCGTTCTACAACCAGAGCCTGCCCCGCCAGACCCTGGCGGCCGATCTCCAGCTCACGGCGGGCTACCGCCTTGATCCCGAGGACACCCTCTACATCGGCGGGTTCGACGGGCTCCGGGGCTATCCCAACCACTTCAGGACGGGTGACCGAAGGTGGCTCTTCTCGGCGGAGGACCGGATCATCACCCCCTGGACCCTATGGGGCCTCGCCCAGGTGGGCTTCGTGGCTTACGCGGATGCGGGGGCCATGCGCATGCCCGGGGGACGTTTCACCCGGACCTACGCGGACGTGGGAGGAGGCCTCCGCTTCGGCAACTTGAAAAGCACCTTTGGGCGGGTCCTTTCTCTCACCGTGGCCGTGCCCCTCGTCCGCGAACCGGGCATGGACACGTTTCAGATCGTCGTGGGCAACGTCATCCGGTTTTGAGATCCCGGTCCCGAAGCGCCTCCGTGTGGCTCATGGCCTATCGTCCTGGGGCGGAGCCTCGGGTTCCAGCGCGTCCAGGACGTCCAGAAGCATCTGCTCCTCGGGCTGCACCCACGCGGTGGCCGTTCCCTTCACGATGACCACTTTGATCCCGGCGCCTATGCCCATGTGGCTCCCCGGTGGGGGATCGGCCTTTACCTGAGCTTTGAGCTTGGAGGCGCCCTCTCCCGAGGACTGCACCGTGATCGTGACGAGCGTGCTCGCTGGAGTGTCGGGGGCGGTAAGGCTCACGGAGGGCGGGTCAGCCGCGGCTGCGGTCTTGCCGTTGGACTGAGTGTATACGGTGGCCGTAACGGGGTAGGGCGCTTTAGTGCTTATGCACAGCATGTCCGCCCGGAAGGCGAAGGAGTCCCCGGCTTTGATGGCGGGCACCTTAAAGATCACGACCGTGATGCCCTCCGAGTTCTTGATGACGGTGGCCGATGGCACGGCCGTAGCCGGGTCCACGTCGTACCGAATGTGCGCCTTGTTTCCGTCCGCCCAGAGGGCCGGTGTGCAGAGCAAGGCCGACAGAAGGACGGCAGAGCATGCGATTCGTCTCATGGTTGCCTCCTCAGCGGGGCAGTGCGGCTAGGAGCCATATCCCGTTTCTTGAGCCTAATATGGGGCCCGCTCCTCGTCCGTGCAACGGGGTTAGCAATTCGCGGGTAATGTGTGTATAATCATCCACTTAAGGCTCCGGCTCGGGGGCCAAATGGCCGAGGATGGCCCCGGCTACGGTCCCCCCGCCAGAGCCTTGTCAAGGAGAACGAGATGAAAGCATTCATCGCTGCCGTCGCCATCGTCCTCACCGCCGCGGGCTCATGGGCCTCCGACTCGCGCGTGCCCGCCTCCACCACGGCGCAGCCCGCGGCCGCGGCGAAACCCACCAAGAAGGCGGCGGTCGTGGTGGTGTTGGACATGGGGCGCATTATTCGGGAGTCCAACCTGTCCAAATCCATCCAGGCTGAGTTCCAAACCTGGGGGGAGGGCGTGCGGGCCGCCATGCAGCCCAAGGCCGAAGCCATTCGCACCAAACAAGAGGCCCTCAAGAAGGACGAGGGCAAACTGAACGCCGATCAGAAGCAGACCCGCCAGAAGGAAATCGCCCTCCTCCAGGGGGAACTCCAGCAGATGCAGCAGAAGGCGCAGCAGGAATACCAGCAGCGCCAGCAGGCGGCGGAAGAGCGCCTGAAGGCGGCCTTCGAGCCCGTGGTGGACGCAGTGGCCAAGGAAAACGGCTGGGACGTGATCTTGAGCACGGGAGGCGACCGCCTCGTCTGGAACTCGGCCGCCGTGGACCAGACCGATCTGGTCCTGGCCCGGTTCAACTCGGCATACACCATTCCGCCCCCCGCGGCCCCGGCGCCCGCGGCCAAACCGGCCAAGTAGCGCGGCACCTTCGCCGTGGAACGCAGCGGCCGCCCGGTGAGGGCGGCCGCTTTTAGTTAAAAGTTAAAAGCAAAGAGTGAAAAGTTAAGAGGGGAGGTCATGGGCGGGGTGGATCAACGGAAGCTGTCGTCCTCCGCGGGGTCCTAGATCTCGCATTCTCTGCACGGGGGAATGAGACCCATGCGTCGCTCCGGAGGTCCATGGCTCGATGCGGCCCCGCCTTATCCGTTCATCTCGCCAAGCAGCGCCGCGCACGCCGCCCCCGGGTCGGGGGCTCCCGTCACGGGGCGTCCCACCACGAGGAAGTCTGCTCCCGCTTGAACCGCGCCGCGCGGCGTAGAGACGCGCTTCTGGTCCTGGGCCTCGGTTCCCGCCGGCCGGATGCCCGGGCAGACCGCCAGGAAGGGCGCGCCGAAGGCTCCTTTGATGGTGGCCGCCTCCTGCACGGAGCACACCACGCCGTCCAGGCCCGCCCTCCGGCCGATGGCTGCCAGACGCAGGGCCGACTCCTCGGTCGTGCCCGCGTAGCCCACGGCGTGGATGTCGTCCACCGACAGGCTCGTGAGGAGAGTGACGCCCACCACCAGGGGCCTGGGCAGGCCCAGTTTGGAAGCTTCCTCGGCGGACTCCTCCCGGGCCGAGGCGCACATGGCGTGGCCCCCCGAGCAGTGAACGTTGAAGAGCTGGGCGCCGGAGCGCGTGACCACGCGGGAGGCGGCGCCCACCGTGTTGGGGATGTCGTGAAGTTTCACATCCGCGAAGACCCTGAAGCCGTGGGATCTAACCCGATCCACCATGGGAAGGCCGAAGGCGTACAGGGACTCGAAGCCCAGCTTGATCCACACGGGCTGGCCGGTCAAGGCCGAGAGGAGATTTTGCAGTTTCCTTTCCTCCCGCACGTCCACGGCGATGATTAACTCAGACATGGACTCCTCCGAAGCGGACCTTCGATGAGGCGATTAAGCGAGACGCGATTAAGCGAGCA
>JBBIKI010000013.1:13667-46014 GCA_037445535.1 Acidobacteriota bacterium
TTCCACCGAAGGGAAGCCGTGGCGGGCGCAGTAGTCCTCGATGCCACGCAGGATGCCGTAGGGGCACTGCGGGTCCACGAAGAGCGCCGTGCCCACTTGCACGGCCTTGGCTCCCGCGAGGATGAACTCAAGGGCGTCCGCGGCGGTGGCCACGCCTCCGATGCCCACCACGGGAATCGTGACGGCCTTGGTCACCTGGTAGACGATGCGCACGGCGATGGGCTTGAGAGCCGGTCCGCTCAGGCCGCCGGCCTTGTTGGAGATGCGGAACTCCCGCCTCTCCACGTCAATGGCCATGGCGGGCATGGTGTTGATGCACGTGAGCGCGTCGGCGCCCGCGTCCTGCGCCGCCTTTGCCGTGGCGGCCACGTCGGCGGCGTTGGGGCTGAGCTTCACCCAGAGGGGCTTTTTCGTCGCGTCGCGGCAGGCCTTGGTCACTTTGTACACGGAGGCCGGGTCCGTGCCGAACTGGATGCCGCCCTCCTGGATGTTGGGACAGGAGATGTTCATCTCCAGCGCCGCCAGCGCGGGCTCATCGCCCAGGGTCCTGGCGGCCTCCGCGTACTGGTCCACCGTGTGCCCGTAAAAGTTGGCCACGAAGGCCGTGCCGTAGGTCCGCAGCTTGGGCGCCTTTTCAGCGAGGAACCGGGAGACGCCGATGTTCTGCAGGCCGATGGCGTTGATCATGCCCCCCTGCGTTTCCCATATGCGCGGCGGTTTGTTGCCCTCGCTGCCGGCCATGGAGAGGCCCTTAAGGCACACCCCGCCGAGGCGGTTCAGGTCCAAATGCGGTTCCATGTCCATGCCGTAGCCGCAGCATCCCGAGGCCAGCATGACCGGGTTGTTCAGGCGCACCGAGCCGATGGTGACGGAAAGGTCTACTCCCACAGGACCACCTCCCCGTCGAAGACGGGCCCCTCCTGGCAGACGCGCTCGTAGATGCGCGCGCTGTTGCGAAGGACGGGAACCACACAGCCCAGGCACACGCCGTAGCCGCACCCCATCCGGGCTTCCAGGCTCACGTAGCAGGGTACCCGTCCAGCGCACATGGCCGCCACGGCTCGCAGCATGCCCTCGGGCCCGCAGGCGTACACCGCTCCTAAGCCTGCGTCCAGCGCCGCGGCCAACGGGGCGGTCACCAGCCCCTTCGCGCCGGCGCTCCCGTCCTCCGTCGTGCATACGGGAGGCGTGCCCAGGGCCGCGAGGTCCTCCACGAGCAGGAGGTCGTCCTTGGTCCGGGCTCCCTGAAGGAACGCGTAGGGAATCCTCGCCGCCGCCAGGCGCCGTGCCAGAAAGACGAGGGGGGGGACGCCCACGCCGCCTCCCACGAGGGCTACTAGGGGGCCACCCGAGGCGGGGGGCATGGGGAAGGGGTGCCCCAGGGGCCCCAGGGCCGTGACCTTGTGTCCGGGCTCGAGATCGAACAGAAGGCTTGATCCACGGCCTACGACTTTAAGGAGGAACGAGAGGGTGCCCGCCGCCGGATCCTCCCCCAGAATGGATAAGGGCCTGGGCAAGAGGGGGTCGGCCCCCCAATCACCGCGGACCATGTAGAACTGCCCCGGCTCCGAGGGCTCCACTTCTCCGCCCACGGTGAGCCTTGCATAGGGTCCCCAGCGTTCGTTGGCCACCACGGTGTAGGGTCTAACGCTCATGCGGTCTCTCCGGCGGGAAGTATACCGCAGGCGGGCTAGACCTGGGGAGACGGAGGGGCGGCGAAGGGTGAAACGCCAGCGGTCAGAGGGTGACGCCAGGCAACGGTGGGCGGGGACTGGTGAGTGGTGGTGGATGATTCGCAGCGGGTGGTTCGCCATCGCCTCCGGCCAAATCCAGGTCCCGTGCCAGGACCATGGCGAAGGTGGCGGCGTGGACCACGGCACCGGCTCGAACGAGGGCCCGGGAGGCCTCGCGGAGGGTGGCTCCGGTCGTGCGAACGTCGTCCACCAGGAGGAGGCTCTTGCCTCCAACCGTCTCCTTCCGCGCGGCGAAGGCGGCCCTCACGTTGGTCCGCCGCCCGGCCCGGCTCAATCCCTTCTGTGCCTGGGGCGCCTTGCGGGGAAGGAGCCACCGGCGGCAGGGAAGGCCCAGGGCGAGGGCGGCCTCCATGGCCACGAGGCCCGCAGGCTCGAATCCCCGCGCCAGCCGCCGCCTCAAGGTGCTCGGCACGTAGACCACCGCGTCCCAGGAGGCTTCGGGCCACGCGCGCCTCACGCGGCGTGCCACGGCGTGTCCAAGAAGGGAAGCCAGCGGATAGCGGCGCTGATCTTTATAAAGGAGCACGAGAACCCGGGCCGGACCGGCGTACACGTAGGCGCTGGCGTGGGCATGAAACGCTGGAGGGGCGGCGAGGCATTCGCCGCAGAGGTGGCTCTCCTGCCCTTCCACCGGCGGGAGGGGCACGCCGCAGACGGGACAGGCAGGTTCCGATGGCTTGCGCCGCAGGCGCCAGCACGTACGGCACAAGCCCGGGGCCGGTCCAGAGCGGCTGTCGCCGCCGCACAGGAGGCACGGGCCCGAAGGAAGGAACATCTCGGCGGCGGCGCGTAAGGAGAGGGGAAGGTTCACGGTGGCGGCGGCGAAGAGGCTCCCGGGGCCGCACCTCCTCCCTTCCGAGGAGGCTGGACTGGAGCCGGTGCCGGATCGGCCGGCGGAAGGGCGGCGGCTGGTATGTAAATGACCCGCTCCCCCGGCTTCTTAAGGAAGAACCGCTCCCGGGCCAGGGCCTCGTATGTGGAGGGATCCGTCTGCAGCTTCTGAATCTCCGCCCGAATTCGGGCGTTTTCCTGCTCCAGCGCCGCAGCTTCGGTCTGGAGCTGCTGGACCTCCCTGCGCATGGCCATGAGGTCGAGGACGCCGCCCCGGCCCCAGACCAGAAGGGCCGCCATGGGAAGCCACACCAGGACCACGAGGCTCCACCCGATCTGAGCGGGTCTGGTCTTGGACGTTTCCTGCCGGGGCGCCGATGGGAGGTTCACGAAATCACGCTCTCCGCTATCTCCACCGTCCGAGGCGCGACACCACATCCGGTCCCGCGAATCGCGCCGAGTCGTCCAGCTCTTCTTCGATGCGCAGGAGCTGGTTGTATTTGGCCAGACGGTCCATGCGGCACGGAGCGCCCGTCTTGATGAAATCGGCGTTCACACCGACGGCCAAGTCCGCGATGAAGGGATCCTCCGTCTCGCCCGAGCGGTGGCTGATCACGAGGCCGTAGCGGGCCCGTTTGGAAATCTCCACGGCCTCCAGGGTCTCGGTCACCGTGCCTATCTGGTTGGGCTTGATCAGGACGGCGTTGCCCACGCCCGCGCTCACGGCCTTGCGGATGAGTTCTGGGTTGGTCACTACGTAGTCGTCCATGACGAGCTGGATCTTGGCGCCCAGGGCCGTAGTCATGGCTTTCCACCCTTCGTGGTCGTGTTCGCCCACGCCGTCCTCGATGGAGAGGATGGGATACCGGGCGCACCAGTCCGTGTAGAGGGCCACCAAGTCCGCGGCGGACCGCTTCTGGCCGATCTGGTAGGTATGGGTCGCCTTGTCCCACGCGCTGCTGGCGGCCACGTCGAGGGCGAGGTAGACGTCCTTTCCGGGCCCGTAGCCGGCCTTCTCGATGGCGCCCACCAGGAGTTTGAGGGCGTCCTCGTCGCTGGGGAGGTCGGGGGCGAACCCGCCCTCGTCCCCGATGGCCGTGGAGAGCTTCTTCTGTTTGAGGAGGGCCTTAAGAGCGTGATAGCACTCCGCGCCCATGCGCAAGGCTTCCCTGAATGTGGGCGCCCCCACGGGCACGAACATGAACTCCTGCACGTCCACGTTGTTGTCGGCGTGCTCTCCGCCGTTGAGGACGTTCAGCATGGGGACGGGCAGGCGGTGGGCGAAGGCGCCGCCGAGGTGGCGGTAGAGAGGGATTTGGAGGTAATGGGCCGCAGCGCGGGCGGCGGCCTCGGAGACGGCCAGGATGGCGTTGGCCCCCAACGCCTCTTTGTTGCCCGTGCCGTCCAGGCGCAGGAGCCGGAGGTCCAAGGCGCGCTGGTCCAGGCCGTCCTCGCCCTGCAGCGCGTCGGCGATGGGGCCGTTCACGTGCTCCACGGCGGTCAGGACGCCCTTGCCACCGTACCGGGCTTTGTCCCCGTCGCGAAGTTCCACCGCTTCGGCTTCGCCCGTGGAAGCGCCCGAGGGGACGGAGGCCCGGCCAACGGTTCCATCGCTCAATATGACTTCCGCTTCTACGGTGGGGTTTCCCCTAGAATCGAGGATCTCCCTCCCAAGGATGACTTCGATCAGCATGACGGCCTCCTGAAAAACACAGTTTACCTCAGAGTGAGGGGGCAAGGGGCAGGAGGCAGTGAAAAGTGAAAAGGTGAACCCCTGCGAGCCCGCCGTATGAGGACCGCCATCCCCAATCCCCCATGCCCCTCCCCCCCAAGGTGCCTTCCCTTCCTTGCCCTCTCCTTGGTATCCTTGCCCCTCATGAGCGAGCCCCGGCGTTTACCCCACGCCTTCCCCTTCAAATTCATATCCCGCGAGGGAGGCGGAGCCATGGTGGCCTTCGCGCCTTCGGCCAACGACGCCTTCGGCCGGGGCGGCCCCATACCGCCGTGGGTCATCCTTGAGGCCCTCACCCAGGGAGCGGGTCTCCAGGCGGCGCAAGGCGAGGAAGGAGGGGGCGCGCTGGTGCAGGTCTCGGCCTACCGGTGTCCCCGGCGGGTGTGGCCAGGCGACGTTCTCCAGATCCGCGGCGAAGTCCTCAAACGCATGGGGCCCCTTCTCCGGCTTCGTGTGAGCGCCCGGAGGGAAGGGCGGCTCGTGGCGCGGGGCGTGATGGTCTTGCGGATGGGCGGAGGATGAGCGCGGGATTTCACCACCGAGGCACCAGGACATCAAGAAACGAAAGCGGAAATCATGAACGTGAAGGCCAGAATGAAAGAGCCAGCGGCTTGGTGCCTTAGTGGTGCATGAGGCGTTGACGTGATGCGCCCGGTCTGGGTCACGGGGATGGGCGTGTACAGCGCCATCGGCACGAACGCGGCCTCCTTCTGGGAGGCGCTCCTAGAGGGCCGCAGCGGCGTGACGGACTTGACCCGCTTTCCTGCGGGCGACATGCGCAGCGCGCGCGTGGCTCAGTGCCCGGACCCGGGTGGCCCCCGCCGAAGCCGCGCCGACAACCTCGCCCTTTGTGCCGCCCGTGAGGCCCTCGCCCAGGCAGGCTTGGAGCGGCTGCCCGAAGGAGCCGGGATCGCCCTGGGCGCAGGGGTGGGAGGGTTGCCCGAGTCGGAGGATGCGTTCCTTCGCGTGCTGGACGGGGTGCCCCTCTCCCGCGGCCACCGCGCCTTCACGGGCCACCTGCCGGCCACCACGGCGGACGTGCTCGGGGCCGAATTGGGAGGAGGAGGGCCCCGCATGTCCGCGGCCAACGCCTGTACCTCGTCCGCGGTGGCTATCGGGCTGGGCGGGCTGTGGGTATCTTCTGGCGAATGCTCCTGTGTCCTGGCGGGAGCGTCCGACGCCCTCTCTCGCCTCACGGTAGGCGGGTTCAACTGCCTTCGGCTGGTGAGCCCCGACCGTCCCAGGCCCTTCGACGGGGAGCGGTCGGGCATGGTCATCGGCGAGGGCGCCGCCTTTCTCCTCCTGGAATCGCCCGAAGCGGCGAGTGCGCGCGGCGCCCGTCCCCTGGCCATCTTGGAGGGCGTGGGCCTCTCCGCCGACGCCTTCCACGCCACCGCCCCCCATCCCGAGGGCGAGGGCGCCTTGCGCGCCATGCGGCAAGCGCTGGCGGCGGCGGGGCTCACCCCCGGGGACGTGGACCACGTGAACGCGCACGGAACGGCCACGGCGGCCAATGACCTGGCGGAGGGGAAAGCCCTCATCTCCCTGTTGGGCGGCCGGGTGGCGGCCGTGCCCGTCACCTCCATCAAGGGCGCCGTGGGCCACTGCCTCGGCGCGGCGGGAGCCATGGAGGCGGCGGCGGTGGTGCTGTCCCTCGTCCACCAGGCCGTACCGCCGTGCGCGGGCTTTCGATCGCCCGACCCCGCCATTCCTCTCCGCGTTCCGAACCGGGCGGTGCCCATGGCGCTGAGGCACGTCCTCTCCGTGAATCTCGCCTTCGGGGGCAACAACGCGGCCCTCCTGTTCGGAGGAGCGCCGTGACCGATCTCTGGATCACCGGGACGGGTGCCGTCGGCCCCTGCGGGCTGGGCCTTCCCGAGGACGCCTCCGGGGAATCCGAGCGGGGCCCTCGCCTGGTCCCCGAGGGATTGCCTCTCAAGGAGGGCTTCCCGGCCGCCGCCATGCGCTGGCAGGACGCCTCGTCCCTCTGGTGGGTCAATGCCGCGAGGCAGGCCCTGGGGGCGGGAGGCGCCTGCGCCGAAACGGGACAGGTGGTAGGCCTTTGCTGGGGTTCCAATCCGCCCGTCATGGCCCTCGCCGAGCAGGTGCACCGGCACGGGTTCTCAGCCATGGCACCCTCGCACTTCCCCTATTCGGTGGGCAACGCGCCCTCCGCTCAGGCGGGCATTCTTCTCCGCATGCGCGGGCTCGCGGTGACCCTGTGCGCGAAGGAGTCGGCAGGACTCGCCGCCCTCGCGGAAGGGGCGCGGTGCCTTTCGGCGGGGCTCTGCGGCGAGCTCGTGGCGGGGGGGGTGGATCACCTCGATCCCTTTCTGCAGCAGATCCTGAGACCCTTGCGGCGGGGCAGCGGCGTCCCCGCGGGAGAGGGCGCGTACGCCCTCAAGCTGCAATGCGCACGGGAGCTTCCCCCAGGTGCAGAAGCCCGCGTGGTTGCATGGGCAGGCCTATCGGCTCCGGCGTCTCCGTACCTCTTCCCTGAGGCGGGACCTCTGCTCGGCCGGGCGCTGGACAGCCTTCTGTCTCGGGCCGGCTGGGAAGGCGCATCGGTGGATCTAGCGGTCCTCCCTGAAGACACGCCTGTTCTGAGGGCCGCGTCGGAAGGGCTGCGTTCCTCCCGGCTTCCCGCGGCGGCTCCTCTCTCCTTCCAGCACCTTCTGGGCGCCTGCGGCGCGAGCTGGGCGGGGGCCGCCGGGCTCGTCTCCCGCCGCTTGGCCTCGGGGCCGGCGCGGAGGGCCGTTCTCGTTGCGCTGGCCACGGGCGGCGCATGCTGGGCCGTGGCCCTGGAGGCTGCCCGTGCTCAGTGACGTGCGCAGGTGCGAGACTGGGCCTTATCTGGACCTCTCCAGCCTCTTCCCGGGGGACTTCTTCGCCTTCATCACCCTCAAAGAATTTGAGGGAACTGATTCGGAGACCCTCGCGCGGTTTCTGTCCGGCCGCCGGCTGCCGGCGAGAGCCGTGCACCGCGTGGAGCAAGTCCACTCGGGGATGGTGGTGGACGCGGGGGAGGCTCCGTGCCGCGCCGATGCCGTGGTGGGGAGGGCGAGGGGTGAAGCGGTCCGCGTGGTGACGGCCGACTGCGTCCCCATCCTCCTGGCCGACGCGGAGACGGGAGCCTACGCCGCCGTCCACGCGGGATGGAAAGGAACCCTCGCCCGTATCGTCCAGAGCGCAGCGAGCCGCATGGGGGGGGCGCGCGCCTCAAGCCTGACCGCCTATGTGGGTCCTGCCGTGGGCCCGTGTTGCTACACCGTGGACAAGGGACGCTACACCCTGTTCGAGGGCGAGTTCCCCGGCTGGCTTCCTCCCGCGGGCGATCGTCCCGCCCTGGACCTGCAGGCCATCAACGCGAGGATGCTTGAAGCTTGGGGCGTGCCCCGCGGCTCCATCCATGTGGAGGAGCGTTGTACGGCCTGTAGCGTTGGGCTATGCTGTTCGTACCGAAGGGACGGGGACGGAGCCGGCCGGATGGCCGCCCTCATCGGAACGCCGGCTTAAACCCGGGCTCCCCGGAGAGCACGCGGAACGTCCAGGAGGTCGCTGCCATGTCCACCCTCGCGCAGGAAAAAGGTCTTCTCATGGACCGCGATCTGGCCCGCAAGATGGCCGCCGCGGTCAAGGGTGCTCCCGCTGGTGCCTGGCTGGGTGCGGCCATAGCCCTCAACCACCGGTCCCTGCCCCACTTGGCGGCGGCAGTCACGGAGGAGGGCCTGCGCGCCTACCCCCGGGAGGACGGCCTTTGGATGGAGCACATCAAGGCCGTGGCCCTCTACCCCGACAAACTCCAAGAAACGTGGCAATCCTTGAACGCCGCCAAGAAAGCGCCCGCGGACCGGGAGGCCCTCCTGGCCCTGGTGGAGTATTACCAGGAGCGCGACGAAGACGGGATCGCCCGGCTTGGCAAGGTTGCCGCCGCCAAGCGCAACGCCCGTTACCACGAAATCTGCGGCCACTACGCCATGGCGCGCCACGACTACAAGGGGGCCCTCTCCCATTACAGGCAGGCCCGGCGTATGGCACCCAGGGACCTGCACCTTCTCTACCACGTGGGAGAAAGCTACCAGGCCTTGGGCGACGGAGCCCGAGCCATGGGATCGCTCTTGAAGGTCGTGGCCAAGGAGCGCCATTTCGTTCAGGCCTGGAATGCACTTTGCCGCATCCACCTGGAGGTGGGCCAGCAGGACCGGGCCCGCCAGGCCATGGGCATGGCCCTCGCCGTGAACCCGCGAGACTGGGGCGTCTACTTCACTTTCGCCGACTACCACCTGGAAGAGGGCAACTACGAGCGGGCCATCTCCATCCTGGAGGACGTCCTGGATCTCCAGCCCCGGTCCGTCATCGCCGCGGAGGTTCTCAATTACCTCGGCTACGTCCACTACCTGGAAGGCAAATACACGCGGGCCCTGCCCAACTTCAGGCAGGCCCTTGCCCTCAACCCTGCCCTCGCCGTGGCCCACGTGAACCTGGGCAACCTCTACTTTCACTTGAAGCAGTACGACGAGGCCCGGGCGTGTTACGAGGCGGCCCTCAAGGTGGATCCCCACCAGGCCTCGGCGGCGTGCCAGGTGGGCCTCCTGGAACTGGAACAGGGGAATCTGGAAGGGGCCAGAGACCCTCTGGAAAAGGCCCTCGCACTGGACCCGCGAGAATACTGGGCGCACCTGGGCCTCTCCGAGTACCACCGCCGCACGAAGAACTCGGTGGATGCTCTGAAGGAGGCCCAGCGGGCCCTCGCCATCGCCCCCCAGGACGCGAACGTGCACAACTACCTGGGCATCGCCCTGGAGTGCAACCGCCGCTACTTCGACGCGGAGAAGGCCTACAGGCACGCTCTCGGCCACGACCCCCGCCACCGGTGGGCGGCCAACAACCTGGGCTACCTCTACGAGAAGATCATGCGGGTGGATCCCACCTTCAAGGACGCGGCCATCGCCGCTTGGAAGACCCGCCTGCTCATCTGCCGGGACACGCAGATGTCCATGCGAGGGGCCGTCGGCCACCTGCAGAAGCTGGGTGTCCGCCCCGCGACCCTCCGCAAGTGGTTGGAGCATGAGCCCGGGCCCCTCCCGGCCCAATGAACGCATGATCGTCGGACTGGGCCTGGACCTCTGCGATGCGGCCCGCGTGCGGCGTGCTCTGCGGCGTCATCCCCGCATGGTGTGGCGCGTCTTCACCGAGGGCGAGGCGGCCCTCTGCCAGGGCCGCCAGGATCCCGCCGTGTGTTTCGCCGCCCGCTTCGCCGCCAAGGAAGCGGCCATGAAGGCGCTGGGCACGGGCTGGAGCGGCGGCATCGGCTGGCGCCAGATCGAGGTGGTCCGCCACCCCGGCCAGGCGCCTGCCCTGGCCCTTTATGGTCCCGCCCTCCAACGGTTTGAAGCATTGGGCGCCACCCACGCCGTGGTGACCATCACCCACGAAGGGGACATGGCCGCCGCCGTGGTCATTCTCGAACGCTGAAGGGTCTCGCAGCCCTCAAAGGTCCGCCGATGGCGGCTTCCCGTGGTAAACTCTGGTCTGGAGAGCGAGGATGAACCGTCAGATCAGACTCGGAGGCACCTGGACCCCCACCATCGGCTGGCTCATCGGGATCAACGTGGGCGTGTTCCTCCTCCAGAACTTCAACCCCATGGTGACGGAAGTGTTCGGGCTGGTGCCGGAGCAGGTCTGGCCGGGGCGCCTGTACACCCTCATCACCTATGCGTTCCTCCATGGCGGGGTGGGGCATATCTTCTTCAACATGCTCACCCTCTACTTCTTCGGGGGCGACCTGGACCTCTTTCTCGGCCGGCGCCGCTTCCTGATCCTCTACTTCGGCTCGGCCCTGGCCGGGGGGATCGCGGCGGTCCTCTTTCTGCGTGGCCCCGTCGTGGTCATCGGAGCCAGCGGCGCCTTGTTCGGGCTCCTGGCGGCCTATGCGGTCTACTTTCCCCATACGGAAGTCCTCCTCTGGTTCCTCCTGCCCCTCAAGATGTGGGTTCTGGTCAGCCTCTGGATCGGCATCAGCCTGTTCTACTCGGTGTTTGGCTCGGGAGGCGGCATCGCTTACCTCGCCCACCTGGGAGGCGCCGTCTTTGGCCTCGCCTATACCCTCCGAGTTTGGAAGCCCGGCCCGCTGCTGAAGGACCTCCAGTACCGGTGGCGCCGCCGCCGCTTCAAGCGGATCCAATGACTCCGGTCCTGGCCCGGTCCCTCGCCCTCGGCCTGGAGGCGCACATCAAGGGGGCCTACTTGGGCAGGGCCTGCCGTCCCGATCCGTGGACCCTCGGTTTTGAGATGCCCGGGGGCCTGACCCTTGGATTCTGCTGGGAACCTGCAACCCCTTGCGCGGGCCTGTGCACGTGGCGGTGGCCCCGGGGTGCGCCGGAAGAGATCCTCTCCCGGCACGCCCAGGGCGCAAGAGTGAGGGGCGTGCGGGCCGTGCCCGGAGAGCCCATCGTTCGTGTGGAGCTCGCCGGGGAAGGCGCCCGCGCTTTGGTGTGGGAGGCCATCGGCCGCTCCGCCAACGCCCTCCTCCTGGGCGAAGGGGATCTGATCCTCTGGTCGGGGCGCCTGCTGAAGGGCCCCCTTAGGAGCGGCCGCACGGGGGAGCCTTGGGTCCAGCCCCCGCCCTGGGCCGGCGTGATTCCCAAGGAGGCCGCGGAATGTGGCGAGCCGTCTTCTTACGTGGTTGAGGAGGGTCCAAGCCTTCTCATGGAAGGACTTCTGGCGAGAGGCCGAAGGGCCGCCGGGGCGGTCCTCGGCCAGCGGGCCAAGACCCTGGCACGCAAGATCGGCGCGGTGGAGGGGGAGCGCCGGGAAGGAGAAGTCTGGAGTGCGCTGGAGCCTCTCGCCCAGGCCCTCATGGCTTCCGGGAACCTCGGGCGCCGCGGGGAGACGGAGCGGTACGTCCTGGATTACACCCAGGATCCGCCCCGGGAGGAAAGCCTCCCCCTCGACCCGGCCAAGACCGTTCTGGAAAACGCCGTGGCCCTCTTCAAGCGGGTACAGAAGGGGCGGGCCCGGGAGCACGCCACGGCGCGCGTCCTGGCCGAGTGCAGAGCGGAGCTTCAGGCCCTCCCGGCCCAGCGCGAGGCGGTCCTCGCCTGCACGGACCTTTCCGTGCTCTTTCCGGCCCGGGGCCGCGAGGGAAAACGGGCCGCCGCGGGCCAGTTTCGGCGTACCCTTCCGCCCGGCGTGGCCGCCGTCCCCCTTCCCAAAGGCTTCGCCGGGTACGCGGGCAAAAACGCGCAGGGCAACGACACGGTGAGCTTCAAGCTGGGACGAGGGGGAGATTTCTGGTTCCACGCCGAGGACTACTCGGGCTGCCACGTGGTGGTGCGCTGCCCCGCCAGGCTGGAGGAGCTTCCCTACGATGTGGAGCAGGCCGCGGCCCTCTACGCGGCGGTCCACAGCGGCGCCCCTCCCGGCAACCGCGTGGCGGTGGTGGCGAGCCGGTGCAAGTTCCTCCGCCGGGTACCGGGCGCCCTGGGGCGAGTGATGATGGGCTCTCACCGCACGGTCTTCGTTGACCTCCCCTCGCCTCGGTGATATGTTGGAGTCAAGGGACGGGGAGGTGAGGATGCGCGTGAGCTTGAGAACCGTAGCATTCGGGCTGGCCTTGGCGCTGGCCGCGTCCGCCCAGGTTTCAGCGGCGGGCGTGTTCATCGTTTCCCACAAGGGCGTGGACTCCTTCGAGGGGGCTAAGGCCGGGTTCATCCAAATGGCCTACGGCGTCCAGCTTCCAGGCTTCAACCCCAAGGCCATCGAGCTGGACGGCTCTCCCGCCGACGACACGGCCCTGGCGGCCCTGGCGGCTCAAAACCCCACCCTCGTTTTCGCCGTGGGCAGCACGGCGGCCAAGAAAGTCCGCAAGGTCATGCCCGACGTTTGGATCGTCTACGGCATGGTCTACGCCCCCGAGTCCGAGGGCCTCACGGCGGATCCTAAAATGGTCGGTGTGACGTCCTTGGGTCCGGCGAAGGGGCTCGGCACCGCGCTCAAGGTCTTCACGCGGTCCAAGGCCATGACGGTTCTCCACACGCAGGCCGAAACCGCGTCCCTCGGGCCTCTCCTGGACCGGCTGAAGGCCGAGGGATACGACGTTCAGACCAAGGCGGTGGCGGGGCCCTCCGACCTTCAGGCCGCCTTCGACGCGTTGAAAGACCAGTGCAAGATCCTCCTGCTCCTTCCCGACGCCCTCACGGCGAACCAGGACGCCATGCGGTTCCTCGTCTCCCAGTGCGTGGCCGCGGGCATTCTCCCCGTGGCCCTCGCCGAACCCCTCGTAGGCAGCGGCGCCCTCCTGGCCTCGTTCTATCCTCCCGAATCGGTGGGAAACAAGGCGGCCAAGGTAGCCGCGGACATCCTCAAGACGGGACAAGCTCCGGCCGAACGCGTGGTGGACCCCTCCGACGCGAGCACCGCCCTGAACCAGGGGACCGCCAAGGCACTCAAGCTTTCGATCCCCAAGAGCCTCCGCGTGGAGGTCACCTATGAATAAGGGCGTCTCTGTGGGTGAGGCGTGGCCATGTCCCATGCGCGGATGAGCCTCACGGATTTGCGGGGCCGCCTCCTGGCGCCGCTGCGCGGGAGCGTCCGGGGCCAGATTCTCGTGGTGCTCCTGAGCATGCTTTTCGTGGGCTCGCTCGTCCAGGGGGTGGTGTTTTACCTTCAGGCGCGAAGCGTGTCCGTCAACGAAATGAAGTCCTCCTACCGGGGGCTCGCCCAACAGGTGGCGGGCCTCTCGGCCTACAACATGCAGTTCAACAAGGCGGGGCTGAAGGAAACCGTGGACGACATGCTCGCCACCGACGGCAACCTGCTTTGGGTAGAGTTTGCCGATGCCTCGGGCAAAGTCGTCCAAAGCGGCGGGACCCTCAAGGAGCGCCCCTACACCCAGATGGAAACGCTGGCCCCTCAGGTGACGGCGGCCCAGATCAGCACACCCGAGGGGGCGGGCATTCTCGTGCGCGCCCCCCTCCTGACCGCCGCCGCGGCGGGCACGGCCGGGTTCGGAGACCTGGGCACGGAGCCGGCCGCGGGGGGCAAGGCCGCCTCCAAGGTCATCGGTGAACTGAGGCTGGCCGTGAGCCTCAAGCCCCTGGCTCTTCTGCTCCGACGGTACGCCACTTCGGGCACCCTCACGATCCTTCTCACCATGGTGGTGGGTGCCGTGGTCTCCGTGATCGTCACGCGGTATCTCACCCGCCCGATCTACCAACTCACCCAGTATGCGGGGTTCATCGCCTCGGGGAATCTGGCGTCTTTCAAGGGGGACGCGGAGCGCAAAGACGAACTCGGACGTCTCATGGCCTCCTTCCAGTCCATGGCGGGCAACCTCGCGTCCATGATCCGGGAGATCCGCGGGGCCTTCCAGCGGGTGGAGGAGGGCACGCAGACGGTGCGCCGGAACCTGGTTCTGACACTGGCCAATTCCAAGGATCACGACGTGGCTGCCCAGCGGGTCACGGACCAGGTAGGCTCCATCCAGAAGGCCGTGGGCGAAGTGACACACCTCATGGAAGGCCTTTCCCGCCTGGCCGAAGAAGTGAGTTCTTCCGTCCTAGAGATGATCGCCAGCATCGACCAGATCGCCTCCCACACTGAGGGCCTCACGGAGGCCGTGAACACGGTGGCCTCCACCCTCACCCAGAACGTGGCCGCCATCAAGGAGATCGACGCCTCCGCCGAGAACCTCAACCGCTTCGTGGAGGAAACCTCCTCCTCCATGACCGAAATGGAGGCGAGCATCCGCCAGATCGAAGAGAACGCCGCCGCCACGCGCAAGGCCACGGAGCAGGTGTCCGACGAGGCGGAGGCGGGGGCCCGGTCCATCGAGCACGCCTCGGCCAGCATCCAGAAGCTCCAGGCCTCCTTCGAATCCACCCACGAAGTCATGCGCACGCTGGGCCAGAGGAGCGAGGAGGTGGGCCAGATCCTGGGCGTCATCGACGAGGTCATGGAGCAGACCCACCTGCTGGCCCTGAACGCCGCCATCATCGCGGCTCAAGCGGGCGAGCACGGCAAATCCTTCGCCGTGGTGGCGGGGGAGATCAAGGACCTGGCGGGGAAGACCTCCGTCTCCACGAGGGAGATCGCCGCTCTCATCGACGCCGTGCAGCGCGACGTGCATCAGGCCGTGGAGTCGGTAAACGGCCAACGGACCATTCTGGAGCAGACCGTCTCCGTCTCCCAAGAGACGCGCCAGGTCTTCAGCCGGATCCAAGGGGCCGTCCGGCCTTCCCTCCGCATGGTTCAGGAGATCGCCCGCAACACCACCGAACAGAGCCGGGGGGCCGCGGGCATCGTGAAGGCGACGCAGAAGCTCAGCGACCTGGCCCACCACCTGCGCCGGGGCACCAAGGAACAAACCCTCGGCAGCGAGCAGATCCTCGACGCCATGGGCCGCATCCGGGGCGTGGCGGAGGAGATGAAGCGGGCCACGGATGAGCAGAGTGAAGGCTCGGCCCTCATCCGGCAGGCTATGGACCGCCTCACCGCGGCCGTAGCCGAGGTCATGGCGCAGACCCAATCTCAGGGCAAGGCGAGCCGCGAAGTGGAGCGCACCATGGACTCCTTCCGGGGGGCCAACCGAGCCAGTGTCGCCAGCCTGCAGGAGGCCTCCGAGCAGGTGGAGGCCCTGGCCCAGCGCGCCGAGGAGGTGGGCCGCGGCATGGGCCGCTTCCAGACCGAAGGGAGCTGACGTGGCCCAGTTCGCCAGCCTCTTTCAGTTCAAGAAGGAACAGGTCCGAGAGGCGCCCGGCCGGCTGTTCCTCGGTTTTGCCGCCGGAGAACAGTCGTACGCCATCGAAGTGGCTTTTGTGCGGGAAATCCTGCGCATCCCCAAGATCCACAGCCTCCCCAAGGTCCCCGCTTTCGTGAAGGGGGTCATCGACCTCCGGGGCGCCATCCTCCCCGTGCTCGACCTGCGCGAGCGGCTGGGTCTCGGTGTCGTGGACCAGAAGCGGGGCCGGGTCATCGTCATGATGCCTGGGGGGAGCCAGATCCTCGGGCTCCTGGTGGACTCGGCGACGGAGGTTTTCGCCACGGCCCCCCATGATATCCTCCCGCCTCCCGAGGCCCTTCGCCAACCCCATCTGGCTTTCATCGAATCGGTTCTCAGGACTCCCTCCAAGCTCTACCTCCTGTTGAAGCCGGAAACCCTGCTCACCCCCAAGGAGTTCCAGGCCCTGGAGTCGGGCGCCTGGTCCAAACGGGGTTAGGCCGCCCATGAACCAGGCTCCCAGGGACCTCCTCACCTCCGTTGAAGGGACTCTCCTGGACCCGCGGCTCACCGTTGCCGAAGCTGAAGAGCGGCTTCAGGCCTGGTCCGCCCTGGGCCTTCGCCGCGTTCTCACGGTTCCGTGGCTCCTCGGGGAGCTGGACGCCGCCGGCTATCCCACCGTGGAGTTCTGCGGTGCCGTGGCCTTCCCCGCCGGGGGCGGCACTCTCGCCAACAAGCGGATGGAGATCCTGGAGTGTCTTCGCCTGGGGGCCAAGGCCGTTACCGTGACCCTGACCCCGGGCCTGGTACTGGCAGCTAGGACGGCAACTCTGGAAAAGGAGATGTCGGCCCTCCTAGCCACGGCGCCCGAACTTCGCGTGCGCTTCCTCGTGGACACGGGCCGAGTGCCCCAAGGGCCCATGACCGTCCTCCTTCGCCTCCTGTCGAGCTGCCGTCCCACTCACCTGGTGACGGCGGACGGCGTCTACTCCGAGCCCGCGGGGCCCGAGCAGGTGGCCTGGCTCCGGGCTCGCCTTACCCGCAAGGTGAAGATCGCGGCCCACGTCCGGGCCATCGGGCCCGAGGGAGTGGAGGCCTGTCTGGCCGCGGGGGCCGATTTCGTGGCTACCCCCGCCCCCGAACTCCTCGCGGCCCCCGGCGGTGCCCCCCCGGAAGGTGTCCTGTGAAACGCCGGACCTGGATTACCTGGATTGTCAGCCTGATCCTCACGGGAGGGCTCCTCTACCTCTTCCTCCGCAACGCGGACCTGGCCCACGTGCTGAAGGAGGCGGAGGACGCCTCGGTCCCCTACCTCCTCCTCGCCCTGGGACTCGAGATCGTATCGGTGTTCCTGCGGGCTTGGCGCTGGCGTTTTATGCTGAGGCCCGTGAAGACGGACATCCCCTTCGCCCCCGTCCTCAAGGCTACGGTGGTGTCCTTTACTCTCACCGGGTTCATTCCTGGCCGGGTGGGCGAGGTGGCCAAGCCCTATTTTCTGTCCCGGTGGCAGAAGCTCCCCTTCACGCCCCTGTTGGGCTCGGTGGTCTTGGAGCGGGGCATGGATCTCATCGCCTTGGTGCTGATGTGGCTGGGATTCATCTTCTTCGGGACCGCCGGGGTTTCGCCCGGCGGGCAACCCTACATGGAGATTTTTAGCAAGATTTCGTATGTCTTTCTTGGAGCCGCACTACCGGCGGGGGTCTTCCTGTTCTGGCTGGCTCCCAGGAGGCGGGTCCTGGACCGCGTGGCGCGGCGCAGCCAGCGTCTCGCGCGGTACCCCATCGTCCAGAAGATCTTCATCACCATCTTGAAATTCGCCGGAGGCCTGGGCACCTTCCGCCGGAAACGGGACATCGCCACCGTGCTTTTCATGTCCCTCCTCATCTGGCTCCTCATCGGGGGCTCCTGCTGGGCCATCATCAAGGCCCTGGGACTGGATCTCCCGGCGGGGGCCTCGATCCTCCTGCTCATGTTCGTGTCCTTCGGCGCGGCCGTGCCCACGCCTGGAGGGGTGGGTTCGGTCCACAAAGCCATCCAGATCGCCCTGGTGACGTTCTATGGCGTGCCCGAGGACATGGGTGTCACGGCGGGCATCCTGGGCCATGCGGTCATGTTCTTCCCAGGTATCCTGTGGGGTCTGCTCTATCTGGCGTTCGGCCGGGTCCGCTTCACGGAATTGAGGCAGGCGGCGGGCACAAAAAAGGAAGAGGCCGAGGCCTCCGGGACCGCCCTTCCAGGGCCGGGCCCTTGATGGCGGGGTGCATGATTCGTTAGACTGCCCAAGGAGGCGCCATGCGCTGCCCATTTTGCGGATTCGCGGAAGACAAGGTGGTGGATTCACGGGAAGTGTCGGGGGGCGAGTGCATCCGCCGCCGCCGGGAGTGTTTGGATTGTCACAGGCGTTTCACATCCTACGAGCGGATCGAGACCGTCCCGTACCGCGTGGAGAAGAAGGACGGCCGGCGCGAGAAGTTCGACAGAGATAAGCTCCTGCGCGGCTTGGTCAGAGCGTGCGAGAAGCGTCCCGTGGCCACCTCGGCCCTGGAGGCCATCGTGGAGGAGGTGGAGGGCTTGCTTCAAAACTCTCCGGATCGCGAAATGACCACCCGGGACATCGGGAACCTGGTCATGGAGCGCCTGGGCGAACTGGACCAGGTGGCCTACGTTCGGTTCGCCTCGGTTTATCGCCAGTTCGGAGACATCAGCGAGTTTCTGGAAGAGGTGCGCCACCTGCTGGAACCGGGAAAGAGGAGTGGATCCTGATGCGGAACCTGCTCACCTCCTTCGTGGAACTCGTCCATCTCCAGTCGGAGATGAACAAGCTCTTCGAGGCCCTTCAGGAGCTTCACGAAGAAGGCGAGGGTCCCGAGGCGGGTTTCGCACCTCCCTACGACATTCTGGAGACGCCAGAGGCCTTCCTCGTCCAGGTAGACCTGCCCGGTGTGCACCCGGCCACGCTCAAGGTCAGCGTCCAGGGCCATCTGGTCACCATGCAGGGCGAACGGCAGCGCAGCCGGACCAAAGGCATCATCGCCTATCACCTCATGGAGCGGGACCGGGGGCCTTTTCTCAGGCGAGTGAGGGTCGAAGGCCCCATCAACACCCATCACGGAGAAGCGTCCTACGACCGCGGGGTGCTGACCCTGCGGTTCCCCAAAGTGGCCGACCAGAGGGGGCGCACCGTCGTCCTGCCCCTTCATATCGAAGGGTAACCCATGCCCAAAGAGAGTCCTGCCCCGGCGGCCGTGCCCGGGCGTCTGCCCGTGCTGGAGCTGGAAGAGCGTGCCGTCTTCCCCTACGCTCTGACCACGCTCACCGTGGCCTTACCCGAGAACAGAGCCCTTCTGGAGGAGGCTCACCAGAGCGCCGACATGCTGGCCGTCCTCTCTGTGCCCAGGACGGGCAGGCGTCCCGCGGCGGGCGTAGGCGTGGTGGCCTCCATCCTCCGGCTCGGCGCGGGACCGGGCGGTACGGGGCTCCTGTTGGTGCAGGGCGTCACCCGGGCCCGCTTGAGCTTGGGGCGCAAAGGCGGCCCCGTGCGCCACGCCCGCGTCGAGCCTCTGGCCGAAGACGGAACGGCGGGAGGAAAACTGGCCTCGGCGGCTCTGCGCCGAGCCGTCTTGGAGCGCCTGGACCAGCTCTCGGGCACGGCTCGGGGGGTGAGCCCGGAGGTGCGGGACTTCCTGGGTTCCGTGGAGGTTCCCGGCCGCCTGGCGGACTTGGTATCCGCCCAGCTCGACTTGCCCTTCGCCCAGTCCTCCCAGCTCATCGAGGAGCTGGGCTCCGCGGCGCGCCTCAAGCTCCTGCTGAGCTTCCTCGCCACGGAGCTGGAGATTCAATCCATCCAGGAGCGCTTGAACCGGCAGACCCGGGACGAGATGGACAAACGCCAGCGGGAGTATTTCCTCCGGCAGCAGATGGAGGCCATCCAGGCTGAGCTCTCCGGGGGCGACGAGGGAGGCGAGGCGGAAACGGGCTACCGCAAGCGCCTTCAAACCCTCCCCATCCCCGACGAGGTGAAGTCGGTCCTGGAGAAGGAGCTTCAGAAGCTGGCCCGCCTCAGCCCTTTCTCCGAGGAGGTGAGCCAGCTCCGGGCCTACCTGGACCTGGTTTTCGACCTGCCCTGGGGCAAGACCACGGCGGACAACCTGGATCTGGTGAAGGCCCAGCGGGATCTGGACCGTGACCACTACGGACTCAAGAAGGTCAAGGAGCGCATCCTGGAATACCTGGCCGTAGCCAAGCTGAAGGGCACCCACCCGGGCACCCTCTTCTGCTTCGTGGGCCCTCCCGGGGTGGGCAAAACCTCTCTGGGCCGGGCCATCGCCCGCACCCTGGACCGAAAGTTCGTCCGCATGTCCCTGGGCGGTGTACGGGACGAGGCGGAGATCCGGGGCCACCGGCGCACCTACGTGGGCGCCATGCCCGGGCGCATCATCCAGGGCATCAAGAACGCGGGGACCACCAATCCCGTCTTCGTTCTGGATGAAGTGGACAAGATGGGATCGGACTGGCGGGGCGACCCATCCTCGGCTCTCCTGGAAGCCCTGGACCCGGAGCAGAACCGGGAGTTCGTGGATCACCACCTTGGGTTCCCCTTCGACCTGAGCAAGGTCATGTTCGTGGCCACCGCCAACACCCTCGACGGCATCCACCCGGCCCTCATGGACCGCCTGGAGGTCCTGGAACTGCCCGGCTACACGGAAGAGGAGAAGCTGGCCATCGCCAAGGCCCACCTCCTCCCGCGCCAACTGGAATCCCACGGCCTCAAGGGAGTGAAGGTAGAGATCCCCGGCGCCACCCTGGCCGCCCTCATCCGCCGGTATACCCGGGAGGCCGGTGTGCGCAATCTGGAGCGGGGCATCGAATCGCTCCTTCGCAAGCTTGCGAGAAAGGTGGCCCGGGGCGCCGCGGGGCCCTTCACCCTCCAGCCGGGGGACCTCTCCCGCTTCATGGGCCTGCCCCGCTTTCAGGAGGAGCCCCGGCTCCAAACCGACCGTCCGGGGATCGCCATCGGCATGGCATGGACGGAGACGGGCGGCGAGATCCTGTTCGTGGAAGCCACGGCCATCCCCGGCAGCGGCACCCTCACGCTCACGGGCCAGCTCGGCGAGGTCATGCGCGAATCGGCCCAGGCCGCCCTCACCTACATCAAGGAGCACCTGGCGGAGTGGGGACTGGACCACAAGGCTCTGGCCAAGATGGACCTCCACATCCACGTGCCCGAGGGCGCCATCCCCAAAGACGGCCCCTCCGCGGGCGTCACCATGGCCGTCTCCATCCTCTCCACCCTCACGGGCCAAGCCGTCCCCAAGGACGTGGCTTTCTCGGGAGAGATCACCCTGCGGGGGGCCATCCTTCCCGTGGGCGGCCTTCGGGAGAAGCTCCTGGCGGCCCAGCGCTTCCGCATCAAAACCGTCTATCTTCCCTTCGCCAACCGGAACGAGCGGCGCGAGCTGCCCGCGTCGGTCCTCACATCCTTGGACCTGGTCTGGGTCAAGACCGTGGCGGACGTCTTCAAACGCGTCCTGCCCAAGCCGAAGCCGAAAACGAAACCCAAGACCAAGGCGGAGAGAAAGCGGAAGGGCCGGGATCAAGGGATGAAGGGATGAGTGCCCGCGTCTCGCCTAATCGCGTCCCGCGTCCAGCTCGATCGCGTCAAGCGGCCCGCTAGTTCTCCGCCGAGGACACCATGAGGTCCTCGGGGATCTCGCCCTTCTTGTCCCGCGCGGCCAGGTTGTAGCCGTTATCCGTGACCTGGTAGATGAAGGGGTTGCCGTAGGGGTCCGAGATCCCGCTCGGGAGGAGGTACCCCACGCGGACCAGCTCGTCCAGGGACGTGGGAAGCCGGCCGTTCCGGAGCTGGAATACGTGGATGGCACGGGTCACGCCCTGCAGCTTCAGACGCGATTCCAGAATGAGCCGGTCCCGGCTGTAGGGGCTGTTGGAGGAGGGCAGGTAATCCAGCGGGTGGAAGGGCAGAAGCAGCAGGGAGATGGCGAACCACACCACGGCCAGGGCCGCCACCACGCGTCCTAGAGCATCGGGCGAGACCATGCGCCGCTTGGCCTCCAAGGGCGCCTCCGCGGCGGCGGGCATGACGGGCCGGATGAGCTGCCTGTTGAGGAGCTCGAACAGGGCCTTGCAGGTGTCGAACTCGTTCATCCCCGAGCGGTCGATGATCTCCTGGACCGTGAAGACCCCGTTCACGTTCTGGTAGACGGCCATCTCCTCCTGGGAAAGCCTCACGGCGGCCGCCTCGGGCTGGGGCGTCTTGGGCGGGGCCGACTTGGGGCTCACCGTGCCGAAGAGGGCCGCATCGTCCAGCGGAGGGGCGTCGGTCCGTGTGTCCAGGACCGGGGGCACGGGCAGGGGGATCTTCTCGAAGATCCGTTCGAAGGAGGGGATCTTCTTCTCGATGATGGGCCACTCATCGAGCATCCGGATGCCTTCCATGAGGATGCTTTCGGCGGCCATGGGAGCGACGTTCTCCCGGTCGTACTCCACCGCGTCGTGCGGCTCGAAGTTGTAATCGCCGTTTTTCCAGCGGAAGAGCCGGAAGATGGTCTGCTGCATCTGGATGGCCAGGGCCGTCTTGAGGCTAGTGGCGTCCACGAAGCCCTCGGCCACGAGGATATACCCGAGCCGTTGGAGGGTCTGGCGCTGGATCTCCAGGGCCTTGGTGAGCTCCTCCCGGCTGATGCGCCCCGTCTTGACGAGGACGTGCCCCAGCCGGTCTTCCAGGCGCTTGTTGAGGGACTCGGCGCCCACCACGCTCCCTTCCATGAAGGTCACGGTGACCACGTCAGCCTCGTTGCGCAAGGTCAGGTAGCCGGTCTTCTTCTGAAGGGCGATGAGCTGGAAGATGTCCGCCAAGCTGAAATCTTTGAGGGTTCCCGCGAGGGCCATGGCCTACACCCTCCTGGCCTGGCCGAGCCGGGGAGGCTCGTGCCTGAGTGCCAAGGGGAGGCCGAAGCCGCCCCAGAGAATCGCCATGAAGATGAGCGCCGCTACCGCCGCCCCGGTTCGCAGGGCGCTGGTCCCCGCCAGGTCGGGGTAGGGGAGGGGCAGGGCGTAGGCGCTCAGTGCTAGGGCTGAGATAGCCCCGAACCATAAGGCGAGAATCAGGAGCGCCGCGAAGGGGCGCCCCTCTAATATATGGCCGGCGCCGGGAGCCAGGAGGGAGAGCACGGAACGCTGAAGGCGCTGCGCCCGGTTGTAGCTCTCAACCTCGTAGTTCTTCTTGAGGCGCGCCTCGGGGGAGACGCCGTCCTGCTTGATGAAAAGGTGCACGCACTGGGAGCAGAAGGATTCGAACTCCAAGGAAGTCTTGCAGCGGCTGCAGAAGGGCCGCCCGCATTTGAAGCAGGCGCGGGCGAAGAACGTCGGCTTCTTGACGAGGACAATCGCCGTGAAGACCACCCAGAAGAGGATAGCCCAAAGGGAGAAGGCGGGGCGGAAAAGGAGCGACACGGCCGAGCCGCCCAGTTGCAGGGGCCCCGAGATGCTACCTGGACGGCTCGTTTCCAGGCGCAGGGCGATCTGCCGCGTGGTGTCCAGGGGAATCCAGCTCGGCACGGGGCTCCAGTCGTCGGCCTGGCGCAGCTTGCTCGCCCTAAAGAGGCGCTTGTCCAGCCCCTGGGCCTTGTCTTGGTCGTCCTTGGCCCCCGTGAAGTCGAAGAGCTTGTTCTCTGCCAGGGACCGGTTCAGGTAGGCGGGTGCCATGCCGGCCTTCAGGTCGATGGCTTTGCCGAACTGCTGGATGGCCTCCTGGTAGCGATTTTCATAGAAGTAGATGCACCCCAGATTGTTGGCCACGGCGGCCGCGTCGTTGCCCCCGTTGAGCATGGGCTGATAGAGGCCTTCGGCCCGCGCGTAGCTGCCGTGGAGGAGGTAGCGGTTGGCCAGGAGGAAGGTGTAGGTGGGAGCCAGTGGGTCTCCCTGGCCCGTGTGCGCCGAGAGGGACGCATCCAGCCCCACGCCGGTCCGGCCGGCGTAGCATCGGATATTGGAGGCTTGGGGCTGGCTCATGGCGAGGTAGGTCTGCTGCTGGCAGTGGATCGCAAAGGCGCCCGATGTCACGAAGGCCAAAATGGCGATGGCCGTGGCGGCGCGCTCGGGCCAGCGGGCGTAAAGCATGAAGACGCCAGCCCAGTAGATGATCCACCAATACCCCGCCAGGAAGAGGAGGCTGGGGAGGAAGAGGGCTATGATTCCCGTGGCCCTGACGAGCGTGTTGTCGGCTCCGCCCATCCATTCCTGAATGTCGTGCCGGAGCTGAGCCTGGTATTTGATCAGGAGGACCAGGGCCAGGGCCGCGAGGACCAAAAAGCTGGTGATCCTCAGCCAGAGGGCCAGGTTGGCGAGGGCGAGCCACCTCGTTTCGACGTTGGTGAAGGATGCTACGACGGCGGCGAGGGCTTCGTAAAAGAAGGGGCCCGACAACACGCCCTTCTGGCGGCGGGTTGCGTCGGCCAGGGCAAGGTGCACCAAGGGATGGTCCGGATCGAAGGACTCGGCGTAGCGGCAAATTTCCGCATAGTCGTCCATGCGGCCCTGCGCCCGGGCCTCCAGGCCGAGGGCCAGGAACATCTCGGCCAGGTCCGGGGAGGGGCGAAGGCCCCGCTGGACGCAGAAGTCCGTCAGTTCCGTGATGATCTGCTGGCGGTCCTCCGGCTGGTGGGTCCCCTCGAAGGCCTTGATGTATTTCATCAAGGTGGATTCGTTGTTGACGTCCACGATCTCCTCATGGGAGCTGGACATCTGTTTGGCCACCTCGTTGGGATCCAGGTGGATGGTGGTTCCCGAAGGCGTCGGCGGCGCCTCGCGCCGCCCCCCCTGGGCGAGCAGGACGGCGGGCGCCAAGAACGCCGCGGCCAGCACGGCTAGGATAAGCAGGCTGCGGCGTTTCATGGCGGGCCTCCCTCTCTTACTTCGGCCGGCTTTGACTGGCCTTGGCGTAGAGCATTTTCAACTGGAAGAGCCAGTCTTCAAGGATTTGCGTCTCCTGGAGGTCGAGGTTGCCCCGGGTTTTCTGCTGGAGGGTCTCCAGAAAATCGATGTAAAGGCCCGCCGATTGCAGGTCCACCCGGGCCCGGCCCGTGGCCGGATCGGGAATGAGGCCAAGGCTGAATGCGCAGTTCTGGGCGAGGTCCTGGACGAGGACCGCAAAGGTGGAAGTCGGTTGGGCGGGAGTGCCGGGCTGCCGCTCCTTGGGCTGATCCTCGGCGGCCTTGTCCGGGGCCTTGTCCGGGGCCGCGGCAGGCGGAGGGTCAAGCCGGGCAGGCTCCGGTTCGGGTATGTCCACGCCCTCCCGGCGCTGTCCATCGGGCGTGAATTTACGCCGGTCCAGGACCTTGAGGGGTTCTTTCGGCTTTTCGTCCAACGGGGCCTCCGTAGGTCAACATACCATCCCCGCCGCCATGGTTTCAACTGGCCCGCGACCCGACCCTCCGGGACGGCACGGACGCGGCGGGTGGCTAGGATGGGTTCTCCAGAAGAAAGGCCGAGGATGCGGTGGCCCGAAACTCGATGGATGCGAGCTGGGCGTAGAGGCCGCCGCGTTCCAGCAGGCTCTTGTGGGTTCCTTCCTCGGCCACCTTGCCCTGGTCCAGGACTACGATGCGATGGGCGTTGAGGATGGTGGCCAGGCGGTGGGCGATGACGAGTGTGGTCCTGCCCTTGAGGAGGTTGAAGAGGGCTTGCTGGACGTAATATTCGCTCTCCGAGTCTAGTGCCGACGTGGCCTCGTCCAGGATCAGGATGGGCGGATTCTTCAAGAGGGCCCGGGCGATGGCCAGCCTCTGGCGCTGGCCCCCCGAGAGGGAGAAGCCGCCTTCGCCGATGCGCGTCTCGTATCCCTCGGGCATCTCCATGATGAACTCGTGAGCCAGGGCCTGCCGGGCGGCCTCTTCGATGGCGCTCCTGGGCGCCCCCGGGTGGCCGTAGGCGATATTGGCCTCCACCGTGTCGTCGAAAAGGACCGTCTCCTGAGTCACCATCCCGATCTGGCCGCGCAAGCTCTTGAGACTCACCTGCCGTACGTCGTACCCGTCGATGGCTACCCTTCCTCCGGCCACGTCGAAGAGGCGGGGAAGGAGGTTCACCAGGGTCGTTTTGCCCGCACCGGAGGATCCCACGATGGCGAGCGTCTCGCCCTTGGGCACATCCAGGTTGAGGCCGTCAAACACGTTGCGTTCCCCGTCGTAGGTGAACACCACGTCCTCGAAACGGATCCTGTCCGAGAAGCGGGGGAGGGTGGCCGCGCCGGGGACCTCCACGACGGCCACGGGGCGGTCCAGAAGCTCCACCGAGCGTTCCGCCGCGGAGACGGCTTGCTGGACGATACTGTTGGACTGGCTCAATTTCTTCACGGGGACGTACATGGCGTACAGGGTGGCCAGGAAGGCACTGAACGCGCCCATGGTCGTATGCCCGCTCAAAATCCTGAAGTGGCCGTAGTAGAGGATGCCCGCCACGGCGAACCCGCCGATAAGCTCCATGAGGGGGGTCGTGAGCGCCATGACCCGGGTGGCCTTGAGGCTTGCCCGGAGGAGTTCGTGGTTCGATTTGGAAAAGCGGGCGATCTCCGCATCTTCCATCTGGAACATCTGGACGATGCGGATGCCTGAGATGCTCTCCTTCATTCGCGCCGAGAGGACGGCCATCTGTTCCTGGCTTCGGCGCGACGTACCCCTGAGCTTTCGGGAAAACCGCGTGAGAGGAAAGGCCACCATGGGAATGGTGACCATGGAAAGCAGGGTGAGGCGCCAGTCTTGCCAGAAAGCGCTGATGATCAAGGCCAGGAGGGAGAGGACGGCGGTCGTAAGCTCGGTGAGTTTTTCGCTGATGGAGGTCTTGATCCATTCGATGTCGGAGATGAGCCTCGAAATGAGCATCCCCGTAGGATGGTCGGCGAAGAAGTCGTGGCTCTGGGACATGATTCGGGAGTAGAGCGCGTCCCTGAGGTCGGTGATGACGCAGAGCCCCACCCGGTCTACGGAGTACTTGCCGAAGTAGCTGAAAATGCCCTTGAAGAAGAAGATCAGGACGAGGGTGATGGGGATGTACACAAAGAGGCGCTCTGGGTTGGTGGGAAAGACCAAATCGAGGCGCAGCCGCTGCATGTAGCGCTGAAACTCCTCCAAGCTGCTGTTCTTGGAGGGGTTGAGAAGGCCGTCGAAGATGAATCGCACCATATAAATCTCGACGGCGTAGAGTGCGCTCACCACAACCAGAGCCAAGATGCCAAAGGCGAACCGCCCCCTGTGGCGTCCCGCGAAGTCCCTCCAGATTCTTGCCAATGCGGCGAAGCCCATGGTCCGCCCGGCTGTTGCTGCCGTTCTTGCCGCCATTCACGCTCCCGCTTAAAGCCTGCCCGTTCATGAGCCGCCCGAGCCTCAGCGGACGTTCCCCGGGGTTCGGTCCGAACGCGCGGCTACCCTGAGCCTCCGCATGATGCACCATTATGCGAGATTGCTCGGGGCCAGACAAGGTGACGTGTTAGCGGGCCGGCCGGTCCTGCCGCTGGAGATCCCAAAGGACGGCGTATTTGAGGAAAACGCTGGAGCTGGCCAGAAAGGCGTAGAGGGCGCCTGGCATGCCGTCAAGGAACCCCATCCGCCAAAGAAATTGTTTGATGAAGCGTGCCACCGGCCGCAGGAACAGGTTGACTGGGCCCGCCTTGGCTCCGCTTAGCAGCGCTTGCTGGCCACCGAGGACGGCGTACCGGTGCATTTTGGCCATGTAGTGGGTCCAATCGCGAAACGTAAAGTGAACAAGATGGCCATCCAGATGCCCCAGCGGTTTGCCGCCTCGTATCTCCTCATGCACGAGCCGAATGTCGTAGCGCAGCTCCCGCCGGAAGAACCGCACCACCCGGTCGTTGGCCTGTCCCCCGTGCTTGAGCTCCCTGCCAAGCATGAAATTCCGCCGGTAAATTTGATAGGCCTTCCTGGGGGGGCCGCTTCGCAGAAGGGCCTGAATCGAGGCCACAAGTGTCTCGGAGGGCCGTTCATCGGCGTCCATCATGAAGATCCAGGGGTGCGAAGCGGCCTCGATGGACCAATTTCGCTGCGCGGCGTAGCCGTCGAACGGGTGAAGGACAACCCGCACCTTGCCCCCCAAGCCTTCCGCCAGCTCGCGCGTGCCGTCGGTGCTGGAAGGATCCAGCACGACGAGGACTTCATCCGCCCACAAGAGGGATTGGACGGCGTCCACGATGTGGATCGCTTCATCTTTAGCGATGATGATCGCCGTGAGAAGACTCGGGGGGGCCGGTTGGGGGGCCATGGATCTCCGTCCTTATCATGTAAGATACCTGCTCAAGATGACGGTAACATAGCGGGACGATGAGGTCAGCCCCTCCAGGCTTGCGGCCATCATCACGAATAATACCTCACCAGCGCATCCACATAGGCGTCGGCCACGGCCTGCCTGAACGCGGGGTCGGCGATGAGGGCCGCGTCCTTGCCGTTGTTGAGGTTGCACACCTCGATGAGGACGGAGCAGGGGATGATGGAATTGCGCAGCACCGCGGGAACCCACGAGCGGCGGCCCCGGACCACGTGGTCCCGGGTGGGGTTGTAGGGGTGGAGGGTCAGGCCCGCCCTCTCGAAGGAGCCTTCCAGGGAGCGGGCGAACTGGAAGGAGAGGCCCTCGCCGTGCTTCATCTGCTTCTCGGTCATCTGGTAGCAGCCGCGTGCCTTCACCTCCGTGAACCGCCCGTACTTCTCCCCCGAGGAGCACCAGCGTTCCGGGCGGTAGCCGGTGCCGGCGATGTAGAACATGGTGCCGCGCAGGGAGGGGTGGAGGGAGTCGGCGTGCACGGACGTGAACACCACCCGCTGAGGATCGATCCCCTCCTTTTGCAACCGCTCAAAATACTGGTTGGCCAGGTGCCAGCGGAGGTTCACCTCGATCTTGGTCTCCGCGGAGGAGGTGGGATGAAACCACGGATGGGTGAGAATGACGGCCCCCGTGTTGGGCTCGAGCCGGTTCTTGTCCACGGGCCTGTAGCCCAGGTCGGGAACGAGGAGGGTCATGAGGACGCGCGCCTTGGTGCGCTGCTCCAGCGCTTCGCGCATGCGGCACACGATGTCGTAGACGTACGAGTCCTCCCAGACGCCGTGGGCCATGGCGCCTCGGTCTAGCCCGCCGTGGCCCGGGTCTAGGATCACAACGACCCCATCCAGGGCGGCGTTCTTGTAGGTGTTGGTCACCTGGCCCAGCTCCCGCTGGTTTTTCGCCCAGGCCAGATATTTCTCGCTTGTGGGCGGCAGGTACTGAGGTAAAAGGTCATCCAGGGGGATCTTCACGGGGAACCCCACGGGGATGCTGGTCACGTTCTCGATGCCGGAGCGCTTGGCGATGTCCATGGCGAGGGCGTTCACGTCCTCCGCCCCCAGGGTGCCCGTGAAGCGGACCACCACGGCGCTGTAGAGGGCCTCTCGTGCCTGGAGGCGGTAAATGGCGTACTCGCCCTTGGCGTCTTTCCCGTAGGTCAAGGGGTTCGGGGGCGTGGGGGGGCACGGGCCGTTCGGTAGACCCGGGCCGGCGGGGGTTGGAGCCTCGGGTCTGGGTGCGGGCGGGACACCGGGCCCGGGCGGGCCGGCGGCGCCGGGTGGCAAGGGTGCCAGGCCTGGAGCGGGTGATGTCGCCGGTGGCTGAACCAGGGGCGAGGGCTCCCTAGCCGCGGGTCCTTGCTCGGCCACGGTGGGCGGCGGCAGGGGGGGCTCGATCTCCGCCAGGACGTCCGCCAGAATCCCCTCTGGGATCAGGATCGATGCATCGCTTTTCGGGTGGCGCCCTGCCTTTCGGTTCGCCTTTTCGATATCCGCGGCGCGCTTGGGAGACCCCGCGAACCAGAGCGCCACATCCCGCCACGTCTCAGCCTTTCCGAGGGGGCTCCCGCCCCACACGTGGCGCCATCCGCCGGCAGTGCGCTCATCGCCGGGGAAGAGGGCCTTCAGCACCTCGTCCCGATAGAGCGGGAGGAGGAGGTCCAGGGGAATGCGCACTTCGACGGGCCGCTTTTTGGGAGAGACCCTGCTGGCCCTGAAAATGTCTTGGGTGTTCTCGGCGCTTCCCGTGAACCGGCGCGCGACGGCGGCGACGCCTCCTTTGCGGGGAACGGGCACCCTGAGGAAGAGGGCTCCCTCGATGCACGCCCGGCGCCCCTCCTTGGTCGCGACGTATCCTCCTCGTCCCGCCGCGACGGCGGCCACGCCGCCCAGGCATGCGGCCAGGATGAGCCAGAGGAGCGAGAGATCTAGGAGCCGGCGGGGTCCGCGCGCATCAGCCATGGCTTATCAGTATAGGGGAAGAAAGAGGAATTCGGAACTTGAGGGCATGGGCCGGGATGAACGCAAGAGTTCATTTCATCTCAAGTTTCGTCCGGCACGGACGGCACCTATACCTTTACCGGCCTCGCTCCTGGCAACTACACAGTGACGCCCAGCCTCAGCGGTTATACTTTTAACCCTACCAGCATGGCGGTGACCATCAGCGGCGCCAGCCAGACGGGCAAGAACTTCACCGCCACGAGCACTAGCCAGCAGCTCCTGCTCAACCCCGACTTCGAATTGGGAAGTAACGGCCAGTGGGCGGAGAACGTCGTCAGCGGAACGGCTCACAACATTATCGTTACCAAGACCGCCTGGACAGCACCATGGATTCCGCCCCACGGCGGCATTTACCAGGCCCAGCTCTGCGGAGCTAACGGCACTTTCTACAACAGCCAGACGGACGCGCTGAAACAGACGGTGGCCATTCCCAGCACTGCCGCGTCTGCGACCCTCACTTTCTGGGTCGCCATCGCCACCAAGGAAACCACCGGCATCGCCACGAACGACACGCTCAAGGTGCAAGTGTTGAACTCGGGTGGCACCGTTCTTACCACGCTCATGACGCTGAGCAACCTGAACGGGGGGGCCACCGCGAGCTGGGCACAGAAATCTGCGGATGTGTCCGCGTATAAAGGCCAGACGATCCAGATCAAGTTCCTCGGAACGACAAACGGTACCCTCGGCACGGTTTTCCTCATCGATGACACAGCCCTGAACGTGACGTCGGGGGCATTCAGCGCCATGGAGATGGATGGCGACACCCCAGAAACTCTCACTGCGCGGGGAAGCTCCGTGGCGGACGTGCATTCCGCCGTAGCGGAACATTGGACGCCTGCCCGGGCAGCAGGACGTTCCGGCGGCCCCAACGCGCGGATGGAGGAAACGGAGGTATATTCAGCGGAAGGAGGGAACGCTGCCATGGGCACGGGGGCCAGCGCCCGAAGCGAAACCTTAGGAGCCCTGACGGTGCGGTTCTACGTGTGGGACCACCTGGGGACCACCCGCATCGTCCTCAACTCTTCCGGGGCCATCGAGTCCCGCCACGACTACGAGCCCTACGGCGTAGAAATCCGCCCCGTCTACGACAGCCCCAACACCCACCGCTACACCGGCCACGAGCGAGACAGCGGTACGGGGCTGGATTACATGCATTATCGATTCTATGGCTCCAACACGGGCAGGTTCATGAAACCGGACAACATCGGCGGGAATATGGCCAACCCCCAGAGCTGGAACCTGTACGCCTACGTCCACGGGAACCCGGTGAACTTCAACGATCCGACGGGGCACTATGCCGGAGGAGCAGGGGACTCGAACATCTTCAGCGCGGCCAATTCGACCGGGGCACATTGGGACGGGGGAGATCCGACGTTGGCTTTCGGCGGCCTCTTAGAGAACGCCGGGACAATCAACTACTTGTTCGACGAGAATGGCAACCTCTGGGGCTGGGGGAACACTCCTCCACCGGCGCCACCCGGCACGATCGTGGTGACCTCAGGACAATCTCAAGGCGGGGAACAAAAGGCGAATCAGCCGACGCAGGCGTCGCCCTCAGGCCCCCCTGACCCTTCGAACCCATCCAAGCCACTGTATCGTAATAAGGCGGTGCAAAAGCAATCGGATCGAGCCTTCATGCGTACCGGCGATGGTACAGAGCGCGGCGGACTTGCAGAAGCGGGCTTTGCCATCTATTTCAGGGGAGGCAAGGTCGTCTGCGGTCCAATAATCGACAACGTGCATGACGACGGCAAACCAAACGAGCTTTCGATCCACACCGATTGGGATGCCATTGCGATCTTGCACACGCATGGAAATCGAGCGGATCCCAAGCCGGGCCCAGGCGACTACAACTCTCCTGTCCCCAATTTCGTACGATCTGCCAGTGCACTGTACGTGACTGTTCCCGGAACGCACGAGTACATTCAGTTGCAGCCCTAAGGGCAGATTCGGGAGGCCATTCATGTATGTTCGCCGCATTGTAGGCTCTCTGGTCATGGCCCTCATGCTTTGTACCCTGGCCACAGTTGCTCAGCCAGGCGATCGCTATCTGGACATTAAGGCCCAAGTGCTTGATATCCTATTTCCGTTGGATGTCGGTCCAAGGCCATATCTTCTGAAGCTAGTACTCCGATACGGTGACTCGGACACCCAATATGTCGTCGTCCTTTACCCCGGGCAAGATGCAGAGATGGTCAGCTATAGTTTGGCTGGCATTAGCAGCGGTGAATTCGCCAATCTCATCTCAAGTATGACTGCCAAGGACCCCAAACTGAAGCCGGAGGACATTGCCGCCAAGCTGCGGGTTGAAGTCAAGCGCACACGCCTAGACTTCAAGGCCTTATCAGCAACTGTTAAGGACCTTGAGGCTATTCGGGTTTCTCCCCTTCCGGCACGTAACATTGCAGTAGACGACTACTCCAGCTACGAGTATTGGTGCGACAGCTGGCAGGAATATGTCCATTACACGATCACAGGAGGGTCAAAGGACTCATCCCAGAAACAACTACTAGAGTGGATGATCAAGTTCCGATCGAAGGTCCCTCACTTGATGGAGCATCTAGTGGCTGCGAGCCAATTACCACCAAGGCCCTAGACACCACCGCGAGGGATAGCGGTCAGGCATTTGTTTCCTATATCAATGGGTTGAAGCGTTGCAAAGGCCCCTCCCGCCCCAAGCCGTCCCGGCTGAGGGAACTTCTCCGGGTGGTTCGGGGGACACGATACCTAATTCAAAAGCAGCCCCCGCCCCAACCGTCCTTGGGCTTGCCTCGTTGGCGCCCGGCCCTTCTCCGGCGGGGCTGCGAAGGAGCCCGGCCACGCGAGCCTCGTAGCACAGCGCGCGCCGGGGGTCCCTCCCGGCCTCCCTCCCGTCACGCGCTGTGCGTCTCGGTCTGAGAATGCGCATTATCGGACGTGGCCCGCCCGGCTCCCCGCCGCACGCCCTACGGGTTGACATAAGATGAAC
>JBBIKI010000014.1:0-45539 GCA_037445535.1 Acidobacteriota bacterium
CGGGCCTTGCCAAGAAAGGCACAATCGCCTAAAATATGAAGAGTCGGATGAGGTTGAATGCGTTCAGTGGCCCGGGGGGTTTAGAGGAGGTTCGGAATGAAGAAGGCGATCATCATCACTCTCACCCTGGCGGTGGCTCTGCTCTTCGTCGTGAGCGCCGGCGCGGCCACCAAGGTGGGTGCCGAGAAATGCAAAATGTGCCATAAGCTCCAGTACGATTCGTGGGCCGCCTCCAAGCACGCCGCGCAGAACCCCAAGGTGGACTGCGAGACCTGCCACGGTCCTGGCAGCGACTACTCCAAGATGTCCGTCATGAAGAACCCCGCCGCCGCCAAGGCCGCCGGTCTCATCCTGCCCACAATGGCGAATTGCGCCAAGTGCCATGGTAAGGGGAAAGTGCCCGCCATGACGCCCGAACTCTTCGCCAAGGTGCACGCGCACAAGGCCAAGTAGGATTTCCACCGATAGTCTGCACACGAGGGCGGGCCGCAAGGTCCGCCCTCTTTTACGTCGGGTTCGCGCCTAGAGCCCACATTCCGGGATGGGAGGGGGACGTCTTGGCAGGAGCGGCGCCTCGCCGCGATTGGGGTGAAGAGACATGGCGGCCAGGCGTGGCGAGAAACATCCATCGCGCCGGGGGCGGCGCTCCTACGGGCAGGAACCCATCGCGGAATTTGGGTAGAGCGCTCGCATTGTGCCTGAGGCTCATGTCCGATAGAATCATCATTTGGGAGGCAGGATGTACAGGAGGCGGATGGCACGGCCAAAGGCCAAGCGTTCATGAGCGTCCGAGAACCCCTCGTCTGCGACCTGCTCGTACTAGGGTCGGGCATCGCCGGTTTCCGCGGCGCTATCGAGGCCGCCCAGGCGGGGTGGAGGGTCCTGGTGGCCACCAAGGACCGTCCCCGCGAATCCAATACGGAATACGCCCAGGGCGGCATCGCCGTCTCCCTCGCGGAGGGGGACACGCCGGAGCAGCACCTGGCCGACACGCTGGAGGCGGGCGACGGCCTCTGCAACCCAGAAGCCGTAAAGGTCTTGGTGGAGGAAGGCCCCGTCGAGGTCCTTCGGCTCATCCAGTGGGGCGCCCTCTTCGACAAGGAGGACGGCGGGCTTCACTTCACCCGCGAGGCGGCCCACGGCCAGAACCGCATCCTCCACGCCCACGGCGATGCCACGGGCCAGGAGCTGGAACGGACCGTGGTGGAAAGGGCCCGGTCCCTCGACGCGATTACGGTGATGCCCTACCACATGGGCGTGGACCTCATGATAGAGGACGGCGCAGGCCGCGGAGCGTGGCTCCTTGACGAGCGGGACAACAGCCTTGTTCCCGTGCTGGCTCGGGCGGTGTTCATCGCCACGGGCGGCCTGGGGCGTCTTTTCAAGGAGTCCACGAATCCAGCCGTCGCCACGGGAGACGGCATGGCCATGGCCCTGCGGGCCGGGATGGTCATGGCCGACCTGGAGTTCGTGCAGTTCCATCCCACGGCGCTCTTCATGAAGAACGCACCGCGCTTTCTTCTCACCGAAAGCCTTCGAGGCGAGGGAGCCATTCTCAAGAACGCCGACGGCGAGCGGTTCATGGATGAGCTGGCGCCCAGGGATGTGGTAACCAGAGGCCTGGTGGCCGAGATGGCCCGCACGGGAGGGCGGCCCGTAACGCTCGACATGACGCACCTGGACGGGGAGTACATCCAATCCCGTTTTCCCACCGTCTATGCCGCGTGCCTCCAATACGGCCTGGATATCCGCCGGACCCCTATTCCCGTTCACCCCGCGGCGCACTATGCCATGGGGGGCATCGAAACGGACACCTTTGGGCGGACATCGATGTGCCGGGTCTATGCCGCGGGAGAGGCGGCGTGCACGGGCGTTCACGGGGCCAATCGCCTGGCGAGCAACTCGCTCTTGGAAGGCCTCGTGTTCGGGGCCAGGGCCGTGAGGGCCGCCCTCGGCGAGGCGGGCCCCCTGCCCGAGAAGCAAGCGTTCCCAATGCCCGAGCCCAGAGGGTGCCGGGACCTGGACGTGGCGAACAACTTGCGGCGCCGCGTGGCGGAGATCATGTGGTACGGCGTGGGCATCATCCGGGACGCTCCGGGCATGGGCCAGGCGAGGGTGGAGCTGGAGGGGATCAAAACCCACCTGGGCGGAGGGATGCTCCACCGGAGAATCCTGGAAACCTGCAACATGGCCCAGCTCGGGGACGCCGTGGCATCGTGCGCCGCTTACCGGGAAGAGAGCCGGGGGGGCCATTTCCGCCGAGACTTTCCCAAGACCGATGATGGGCGCTGGAAGCGCCACACCCGCCTGCGCCTCGACGCCTCTGGCGCTCATTTTCTGGAGACCCAGCCTTGATCAACAAAGTGCTCATCGCGAACCGGGGAGAAATCGCCGTACGGATCCTGCGGGCCCTTCGAGACATGGGCATCGCGAGCGTGGCGGTCTACTCGGAGGCAGACCGGGCCGCGCGCCACGTGCGTCTGGCCGACGAAGCCTACTGCATCGGGCCTCCGCCCTCGGCCCAGAGTTATCTCAACATGGACGCCATCCTCTCCACCGCCAAGGCTTGCGGCGCCCAGGCCATCCACCCGGGCTACGGCTTCCTCTCGGAGAACCCCCTGTTCGCCGAGCGGTGCGAGAAGGAGGGTGTCATTTTCGTGGGACCTCCCGCCGGTGCCATCAGGGCCATGGGCGAGAAGACGCGGGCGCGCCAGCTCATGGCGGCGGCGGGCGTGCCCGTGGTTCCCGGCACCCTGGTGCCCTTGGACAGCCCCGAGGCGGCGGAGGAGGCGGCGAAAACGGCGGGCTACCCGGTGATGCTCAAAGCGGCGGCGGGCGGCGGCGGGAAGGGGATGCGCCTGGTAGAAAGCCGGGCCCAGATCGCCAGCGCCTTCCGTGATGCATCCTCGGAGGCGCTCAAGGCCTTCGGAGACGGCTCCGTCTACCTGGAACGGGCCGTGGTCCGCCCCCGGCACATTGAGATGCAGATCCTGGCCGACGGCCACGGCAACTGCATCTACCTGGGGGAGCGCGAGTGCTCCATCCAGCGCCGCCACCAGAAGGTGGTGGAAGAGGCGCCCTCTCCGCTGGTCACGCCGGTGATGCGCGCCTCCATGGGCGAGGTAGCCGTCCGGGCCGCCAGGGCCGTGGGGTACCAGAGCGCGGGGACCATCGAGTTCCTCGTGGACCAGAGCGGGGAGTTCTTCTTCATGGAGATGAACACGCGTCTCCAGGTAGAGCACGCCGTCACGGAGATGGTCACGGGGATCGACCTGGTCCGCGAGCAGATCCGCATCGCCGAAGGTGCGCCCCTCTCGCTTAGGCAGGAGGACGTGACCATCATGGGTTGGGCCATGGAGTGCCGAATCTACGCGGAGGATCCCCAGCGCAACTTCCTGCCCTGCCCGGGCACCATCCATGCCGTGCGCCTCCCCGAGGGGCCCAACGTGCGCGTGGACTCGGCGGCCTTCACGCGCGGTGAGATCAGCATGTTCTACGATCCCATGGTGGCCAAGGTCATCACCTGGGGAAGCGGCCGGGATGCGTGCGCCGCCACCATGAACCGTGCCCTCATGGAGTTCCAGATCGTGGGGACCCACACGAACCGCGATTTCCTTCTGGCCATCGTGAACCACCCCGCCTTCAGAGCGGGAGCCTTGGATACGGGGTTCATTCCGCGGCACTTCAGCGGGGCCTCCATGCCCGTGAGTTCACCGGTGGCGGCGGCCGACATCGCGGCGGCCATCTACGCCTATGAGTCCTCCCGAAAGGGAACCTCCACAGCGCCGCCCCAATCGGCACCGAGCGCCTGGCGCCGCGCCATGATGGGGGACCGCTAAGATGAGATTTTGGATCATCAGGGATGAGCGCCAGATCCCCGTGGAGCTGGAGGAGCGGCCCGAGGGGTACACCGCCGTGCTCGACGGGGTCACCTACGAAGTGGGTTGCGCCAGGATCCTGGACGGCCTCTACTCGCTCCTCATGGGGGGAGAGAGTTACGAAGTCGCCGTTCACAGCCACGAACCCGGGAGCTACGACGTGCACATGTACGACGGCGTCCGGCACGTGGATCTCCTCAGCCCGCTGGATCTGGTCCTTCGCTCCCAGCACGGCGGCCCGGGAGCTCACGGCGGAAGCGTCCGGGCTCCGATGCCCGGCAAGGTCGTGAAGGTCCTCGTGGAGGAGGGGCAGTCCGTTCTCAAGGGCCAGGGCCTCGTGGTCGTCGAGGCCATGAAGATGCAAAACGAGCTCCAAGCCTCCGGGGACGCCGTAGTCCAGCACGTCCGAGTGCGGGAGGGTGATAGCGTCGAATCGGGAGCGGAACTCGTCACCTTCGGAGGGGCGCTGGAGGGCGGCTGATTGTGTGAGGCCCCATGCACAAAAAAAGAAGGGGCCCTTCGGCCCCTTCCTTCAGATCAGGCAGAGCAGGTCTTACTTGACCTTGTCGGCCAGGCCCTTGCCGGGCTTGAATTTGGCGACCTTCTTGGCCGCGATCTTGATGGGCTTGCCGGTTTTAGGGTTGCGGCCGGTGCGGGCGTTGCGCTTGCCCACGCTGAAGGTGCCGAACCCGACCAGGGTCACCTTGTCGCCCTTTTTCAGGGCTTTCTCGATCGCGGTGATGAAGGAATCGAGCGCCTTCCCCGCCTCAGCCTTGTTGATCCCTGCCCCGTTCCCGATTGCGGTGATCAGTTCCGCCTTGTTCATAGTGGCCTCCTTTCAAAGGTTCCACGGGTAATATATGACGCGAATGGCCTGCTGTCAAGGGTTCATGGCGAGGGAGGCCACCACGAGGCCCGTGTTTCGGGACCTTTACCCGCGCTTCTAGAGTGGAACGAGCCATGAAATCCTTACTGGACGGTGGTTCCATGGCTTCCGCCCTAGGCGGATTCCTCCATCAGATCACCCCGAGCCGTGTGGCCACTCATGGGTGGAGGACTCTTCTCCAAGCCATGCCCGAGCCCAGGCGGATCTTCTGCCTCGGCAAAGCGGCGCCCGCCCTGGCCCGCACGGCGAGCCTGCTCTGGCCCGGGGTTCCTGGCATTCTCTACGGCACCTCCCCGGAGGGAGATGCACCGGATTCCTTTCAAGCCTTCTATGGCGACCACCCCTTTCCGACCCCCCACAACGCGGCTATGACGTCCTGGGTGGAGCAGTGGATTGAGGATGGCGAAGGGCCGCTCCTGGCGTGCATTTCGGGCGGGGGCTCGTCCCTCCTCGTGCATCCTCGCTCGCCCTGGACTCTGAATGAAAAGGCGGCTCTCTCCGCTGATGTGTGGCGCCGCGGCGTGCCCATCCGGGACCTGAACGCCGTTCGGTCGCGCCTTTCGGAGGTGAAGGGGGGAGGCCTCCTCCCTCTTGCGGGCCCCTGGCCCGTGGCTACTGCCCTCTGGTCCGACGTGGGAGTCCGAGATGCCCGGTGGGTCAGCTCCGGTCCCACGCTGCCCATGGACGCCGGAGGGCGGGCCGAAGAGGTACTGGCGCGGTGTGGCATCCTCCCTCCGAGGCCGTTACCGCCACCTCAGCGGTCCGCGAAGCGTCCACCGGGCGATGCGGTGATCGTGCTCTTTGACGCCTTGGCCCTTCGTAAACGCTGTGCCGGTTGGTTCAGGGAGGAGGGCCACCGCGTCCGCGAGGTCCCCTGTGCGGAAGGTGAAAGCGCCAGAACGTCGGCGCGCCGCCTTGCGAAGGAGGCCGCCGCAGGCCGATTGCTGGTGCTCGTGGGAACCGGGGAAGTGCGCGTGGATGCGGAAGCCGCAGAGGGCAAAGGCGGACGATGCAGCCACCTGGCGGCGGAAGTGGCCCTGGCCATGGGCGGGGCGGAATCACCGCGGCCGTGGTCGTTCGCGGCCATGGCCACGGACGGCGTGGACGGCACGGCGGGAGGCGGCGCCTGGACCGATTCTGGCCGCTGCCCTTCCGAGACTTCGCTCCGAGACGCTCTCGCTGCCTGCGACACGGGCACGCTATGGGAAGGCGCGGGTACGCTCCTCCCGCGGCGGCCCACGGGCAACAACCTGCGCGACCTGTGGGTCCTGGCGGTGGGGCCATGAGGCGGTGGTTCGACCCGGCGGCCTCTGGACTCTACGTGCACGTTCCCTTTTGCGCCAGCCTCTGCGGGTACTGCGACTTCTTCCGCGTCGTGAGCCCCTGGGGCGTTCCAGAAGGCTTCGAGGCGCTCCTCCTTGAGGACGCAGCTCGCTTCCGAGACGTACCCCCTCTGAAAGTGGACACGGTCTTCCTCGGAGGAGGCACGCCCTCGCTCCTGGGTCCGGTTCGGTTGGGACGGCTCCTCTGCGAGCTCGGCGGGATATTCGAAATTGACCCCAACGCCGAGATCACCTTGGAGGCCAACCCCGAAACCGTGAACGAGGCGAGCCTTGGCGGTTGGCGGGAAGCCGGGGTGTCGCGCCTCTCCATCGGCGTTCAGAGTCTCGCTCCGGGTGTCCTGGCTGCGCTGGAACGGAGGGCGTCCGCGGCCACGGCCTTGGCGGCGGTGGAGCTTGCGGCCCGGAGCGGATTCGAGCACCTTTCCGCCGACATCATGAGCGGCGTGCCCGGCCAGGCCGGCGGTGATCTGGAGGACACGGTGGAGCGCATGGCGGCACTGCCGCTGGATCACCTTTCGGTCTACTCCCTCGACCTCCATCCCAAGACACCCTTGTGGGAAGCGGTGGCTGCGGGGAAACGGACCCTTCCCGGCGAGGACGATGCGGCCGACCAGTTTCTGAAGGTTCACGAGCTTCTTCGAGAACGGGGCTTCGAGCACTACGAGGTCTCCAACTACGCCAGACCCGGCGGGCGGTCGCGCCACAACCTGCGCACCTGGCAGGGAGGCGATACCATCGGCCTCGGGCCGTCGGCGTGGAGCCGCTTCAAGGGTGATCTTTGGGGCAACCCCAGGGGCCTGGAGGCGTGGACCCGCGCCGTGCGCACAGATGCGGTGCCGCCCGAGAGCGCCGAACGCCTCACGCCGGAACGGGAGAGGGAGGACCGGGTCATCTTCGGCCTGCGGGTCTCCGACGGCACGGAACTCCGGGACGTGGCGGGCCTCCTTGCCGTGGACCATCGCGAGGCGGAGGTGGTGCTCAAGCCCCTCCTGGTCCAGGGCTACGCCGTCATCGAAGGCTCAAGGCTGACGCTCACTGTGCAAGGCTTCCTCATGTCCAACGAGGTGCTCACCTACCTTCTCCCGCGGTCGTGGCCAAGGAGCCCAGGTCCCATCTGACCCCGAGCCTTCTCAATCGGGCTCAACTTCTTTATACTGCGCCATGGCCGCGCCCGTAGCTCAGGTGGATAGAGCACCTGCCTTCTAAGCAGGGGGTCGCAGGTTCGAGTCCTGCCGGGCGCGCCAAAGCGTCCCTCGGCGGATGGCGGAGGGGGATCGTGGCGAACAAGAAGACCTACGTGGCGGTGAGCTCGGTCCTGGCCGCCGTGTTCCTTACGGGCACCAAGCTGGCCATAGGCCTCCTCACCGGAAGCCTGGGCATTCTTTCGGAGGCGGCCCACTCGGGCCTCGACCTTCTCGCCGCGGTCATGACGTGGTGGGCCGTCACCGTATCGGAGCGGCCGGCGGACAAGGACCACCCCTACGGCCACGAAAAAATAGAGAACATCTCGGCCCTCTTCGAGACGCTCCTGCTGCTCCTGACGTGCGTATGGATCATCTACGAGGCGGTGCAGCGGCTCCTGTTCAAGACGGCCCACGTGGATGTGAACGCCTGGAGCTACGGAGTCGTCGTCTTGGCTATCGTGGTGGATTTTTCTCGAAGCCGCGCCCTGAGCAACGTGGCGAAGGCGACGCGCAGCGCGGCCCTGGAAGCGGACGCCCTGCACTTCTCCAGCGACATCTACAGCTCTCTCGTGGTGCTGGCGGGGCTGGTGACGACGCAGCTCGGCTATCCGCAAGCCGACGCCGTGGCGGCCCTCGGCGTTTCCATCTTGGTGATTTGGATTTCCCTCCAGCTCGGGAAGAAAGCCATCCACGCCCTCACGGACCGGGTAGCGGAGGGACACGTGGAGCGGGCCGAGCAGGCGGCCCTGTCCATCCCGGGTGTCAAGCGTGCTTACGACGTGAGGGTTCGGGAGGCAGGGGCCAAGCATTTCGTGGACCTCAAGGTGGCGGTGGACCGGACGGCGTCTCTGACGGTGGCCCACGAAGTCACGGAGGCCGTGGAAAAGGCCCTGAAGGGAACCTTCAAGGACGCCGACGTTCTGGTTCACGCGGAGCCTGACGAACGCCAGGCCAAAGGCCTCATGGAAGAGATCCTCGTGCTCGGGGAGAAGGCAGGCGCCAAGCCCCACGGCATGGAGATTCACCAAACCGACGGCGGGGTCGAAGTAGAGATGCACCTGGAATGGCCTCCGGCCATGGCGCTCCAAGAGGCCCACGCCCGCACCAACGGCATCGAGGAGAGCCTCCGGAGGAGCTTTCCCGACGTTCGCTTCGTCCAGACTCACCTGGAGTGCCGGGGCGAGAAGCCCTCCGCGAGGCGTGACGCCACGAGGAAGGAGCCGGTCCTGGCCTCCGCCATCGCGGAGCGCGCCGCGACCGTGGACGGGGTGAAGGGATGCCACGGCGTGCGGATCGCCGAGGGAGGCGGACGGTGGTGGGTTTCCCTCACGTGCCTCCTTGCCGCGGGGCTGACCGTGCGGCAGGCCCACGCTATCGCCACGAAGGTCGAGGAAGAAGTCCGAAACCTGGACGTGCGAGTGGGTGCCGTGAGCGTGCATACGGAGCCTGCAGACAAGGACTGAAGGCCGGGGCCGAGCCTCGCGCCAGCCCCCGGTTCAAATCCGATGGCCGCCTTGCCTAGCCCGCGGCCTTGGGCCTAAAATCAAAGCATGGGAGGAGCCATGGGAGACCTCAAGGACCGCCTGCGCGACGTGATCATCAGGAGCCTCCGTTTGGAGAACGTCAAGCCCGAGGATATCAAGGACGACACCCCGCTCTTCGGCGAAGGTCTGGGGCTCGACTCCATCGACGCCCTGGAACTGGTGGTTGCCCTGGAAAAGGAGTTCGGCATCAAAATCTCCGATGAGGAGGTGGGGGTGAAGGCCTTCCAGAACATCAGCACTCTGGCTCAGTTCATCGAAGCCAAGGGTGAGGGCTCTCCATGAGAGGGCTGGCCGTCTATCCCGGCTCCTTCGATCCCATCACCAACGGGCACCTGGACCTGATCCGCAGGGGGATCAAACTCTGCGACAGGCTCATCGTCGCGGTCCTGCGAAACACGGAGAAGTCGTGCCTCTTCTCCGTGGAGGAACGGCTCACCCTGCTGCGGGAGAGCGTGGCGGACATACCAGGGGTGGAGGTGGACGCCTTCGACGGGCTCCTCGTGGAGTTCGCCCGGCGGCGCGGCGCGGACCGCATCCTCCGCGGCATCCGCGCCTTATCGGACTTCGAGTACGAATTCCAGATGGCCCTCATGAACCGGCGCCTGGCCCCCGGCGTGGAGACTCTCTTCCTCATGCCCCGCGAGGAGTTCACCTTCCTCTCCTCCCGGCTCGTCCGGGAGGTGGCCCGCCTGGGCGGCCCCGTGGACGGCCTCGTGCCTCCGCCCGTGGCCTCCCGCATCAAGGAGAAACTACGCCCGTGATCGCGCCAAAGATGGGCCGCATCGAGCGGTCAACGCTGTTGGATCTCATCGCCCTCGGCCAGCGCATGCGGCGCGAGGGCGTGGATTTCGTGGACCTGGGGCCCGGCCAGCCGGATTTTCCCGTGCCAGACCTGATTCTGGAGGCCACCGCCCGCGCCCTTAGAGAGGGCCACACCTACTACAGCCCCGTCATGGGGATCTCCGATCTGCGGGACGCCGTGGCCCGCCGCTACAACGAGCGGTACGGCGCGCGCTACTCGGCGGACAACGTCATGATCACGGCGGGAGCCAAAGGCGCCCTCTACCACATCATCGGATCGCACCTGGAGCCGGGCGGCGAGGTCATCGTACCCTCGCCCTATTACGTCTCAACGCCCCAGATCGTGAAGCTGTGGGGAGGTACGCCGAAGTTTCTGCCCTGCCGGATGGAGAACGGATTTCTGCCCGATCCCGCCGAGTTGAAGTCCATGATCGGGCCCGCCACCCAGGGCATCGTCCTCAACTCACCCTGCAACCCCACGGGAGCGGTCATCTCCAAGGCCCTCCTGGAGGCTCTTTTCAGCCTCGCCGCATCGCGCGGCCTCTTCGTCATCATGGACGAGTGCTACGACCGGTACGTTTACGGGGACGCGGCCTACGCCACCGTTCCTCACGTACACCCCGAGGCCCGGGAACCCTACTTCATCGCGGGGTCTTTCTCCAAGACCTTTTCCATGACGGGGTACCGGCTGGGCTATGCCATCGGGCCCGCGCATGACGTGGCCGCGGCGGGCAAGATCCAGTCTCACTCCATGAACGGCGTGACGACCTTCGCCCAGTTCGGCGGGCTGGCGGCGCTCCAAAACGAGGAGGCCATTTTCGAGCCCATTCTCCGCCTCTTCGCACAACGCCGAACCACCATGCTCCAGGAACTCGCGGCCATTTCGGGCCTCGCCGTTCAGGAGCCGCAGGGGGCCTTCTACGTCTTCCCCGAAGCCCGGGGCATGATGGAGATGGCGGGAGCTGGCACCAGCGAAGAGTTGGCGGCGAGGCTTCTGAAAGAGGCGGGCGTGATGGTCATCCCCGGCGGCGCTCTTGGGGCTGAGGGGTTCTTGCGCGTGTCCTTCGCCGTGCCCGAAGAACAGATCCGGGAGGCGGCGCGCAGGATGAGGGCTTTCGCGGGACAGTAGAGGGAAGTAAAAGTAAAAAGTGAAAAGTGAAAAGTGAAAAGCAAAAGGAAAAGGACGCCCTGTTCCCCGCTCCCTCTTCTATAACGGAAACTCGGGTCCCCCGGGGAACTCCCCGAATACTTCCTTCGGCTCCAGCGCCTTGGGATAGTCCACGCGCCAGAGGGTGAGGCCCTGGGCAGGCAGGGCTGGAATCTGAGGGCCGTCCATGGCGCCCGAGAGGGCGCGCCGGACGTGGGCTTCTCCCATGCGTCCGCCGCCCACGGCCACGAGGAGGCCCGCGATGCATCTCACCATGCGATGGAGGAAGGAGGGGCCTCCGACGTGGAGCACCAACAGCGTCCCGCGCCGTTCCCACCTGCACTCCGTCACGGTTCTCAAGGTGTTCTTCTCTCGCCCGTCGGCGGTGGTAAAGGGGGAAAAATCGTGTTCGCCCAGGATTACCTGAGCCGCATCGTCCATGGCGGACAGGTCCAGGGGCCCGTGCCACTGCCACACGAAGGGCGTGAGAGCGGGCGGAACGACGGATCCGGTGTAAAGGTGATACCGGTACACCTTTCCGTTGGAGGAATAGCGGGCGTGGAAGCCGGTGGGCGCCCAGGCCGCGCGGTAGACGCGGATGTCCGGGGGCAGGTTGGCGTTGAGCCCCTTAAGCAGAGCGGGGAGGGGACGGTCCACGGCCGTGTCGGCGTGGGCCGTAAACCGCAAGGCGTGGACGCCCGAATCGGTGCGGGAGCAGCCCACCACCTTGGGGCCGCGGTGGCCGATTTTGCGAAGGGCATCGTCCACGAGGCCTTGGACAGTCGTGCCGCGCGCCTGGACCTGCCAGCCACGATACGACGTACCGAGGAAGGCCAGATCGAGCCTAAGCCGCCTGAGCCCCTGGCGGGGCCCGTCGTCGCCGCGTTCCTCGAATCGGTGTGGGTGGGGCGGGGCGGGTTGGGTCCCACCGCGCCGGGCGGCGGAACGCCCGGATGGCTTAGGGTGTCTTTTCAAGGACGTCCCCGATGACCTTCAGCAGGTGCGAGGACTGGATGGGCTTGGAGATATAGGCGTTGGCGCCCAGTGCGAGGCCCCGGTCCCGGTCCTCCTGAGCCCCCTCGGTGGTGATGATGATGATGGGCAGGTCCCGTGTTTTGGCGTTCTGGCGGACGAGGGACACGAGCTTGAGGCCGTCCATGACGGGCATGTTGATGTCCGTCAGGATCATGTCCACCTCTTCCGTTTGAAGCTTCTTGAGGGCGTCCACTCCGTCCACCGCCTCCACGATCTTGCATCCCTTGAACCGCTTGAGGGAGAAAGAGATGAGCTGGCGCATGGTGGGCGAATCTTCGACGACGAGGAACCGCAAGCCTTCCATGGTGTTCCCCCTCCCTATCCCTTCTGCGGCGGCGCGGTCAACAGGTCGAGGAATCCTTGGATGGTCGTGAGGCGGCGCTCGGACTGCGAGTAGAGCTTGCTGGAGAAGATGGCCGTGGCGGCGTGGGCCGCCAGGAGGGAGAAAAGCTCGTAGTCCACGGCCGTGAAGGCGTCCTTCTGTACAAGCAGCTTGTTGATGCTGATGACGCCGATGACGTTCTCTTTGATCTTGAGGGGAATGGCTGCCAGCGGGTGAAGGAAGTCCACCGCGTACCCCGCGCCGGCCTGATTGATGTAGTAGGGCTCGCCCGTCTTGGAGACCGTGCCCAGGATGCCTTCCCCGATGCGGACCGTGGGGAGGGGTTTGGACGCGTCGTGGCCCTCCTGTGCTATGGTTCCCAGCTCGTTGGTCTTTTCGTCCAGCAGCATGATGGCGAACACCTCGGCGCCGATGAGGTTGATGATGATCTCCATCACGATGTGGACCACTTCCTGGAAATCCAGGGTGGAGTGCAGCTGGTAGGATGCCACGTAGAGATTGGCCAGATTGTTGTTCTGGTCTTCGATCTCCACATAGCGCTGGGCGAAGTCCTTGTTTTCCTCTTCCACCCGCTGGTAGGCCGCTTCCACCTCGCGCTTCTCGCGGTCAAGCTGCTCCAGGCGCTTCTTGAGAAGCTCGATTTCCTGCCGAAGAAGCCCGTCCGTCTCTCCGGAGCGGGGCCTGAGGGCCGCTACTTCGAAACGGAGGCGCTCGTTCTCCTTCAGGAGATCCTGGATGAAGTCCTTCTGCTTGGACAGCATCTGCAGGAATTCCTGACTTTTGCTGAAGATGTCGCTGTGGTCGTCGGCCATGCCGCTCTCCCGCTCTGCCATATCATACCACGCCCGAACGTGAATGCAACGGCGCCGGGGGCTTATCCGGCCGTCCCTTAACCGTTCTCCGAAGGGCCCGCATCCAGGAGCCCGTGATGGTTTATCAGGTCCGTGAGGCCCTGGATGTCCAGAATGTGCTTGGCGGCGCCGGCTTTGATGACCTCGCGGGGCATGCCGAAGATGACGGCCGATTCCTCCGACTCAGCCGCCACGATGCCGCCCGCCGCCGCGATGGCCACGGCCCCCTCCTTGCCGTCGTCGCCCATGCCCGTGAGGACGATGGCCAGTGACGCCCTGCCGTACACCTTGGCCACGCTTTGAAAGAGGTAATTCGCCGAGGGGGCGAAGCGGTCCTCCTTAAGCCGGTCGCTCACCACAGCCCGCGGGCGGCCGTCGGTGGTGGCGATGCGTAGCTGTTTGCCCCCGGGGGCGATGTAGGCGTGTCGTGGGAACAGGGCTTCCCCGTCGGCGGCCTCCTTGACGACCCGGTGGGCGAGGGCGGAAAGACGCTCCGCGAAGAGCCTGGTGAACACCGGCGGCATGTGCTGGCAGATGACGATGGGGGACACGAGGGCGGGCGAAAGGCCCGTTAAAAGCTGCTGGATGGCGGGGGGGCCGCCCGTGGAGGCGGCGATGGCCACCACCTCGGCGGTACGCTCGCCGTGGGCCCGGGGAAGGGCCTCGGGCGTGGGGATAAGGGGTGCTTGGGCCACTCTTTGCCGGATGTGGTCGAACTTGAGCTGGGGGATGGAGAGGATCTTGGAGAGGAGTTCCTCCTCGATGAGCTTGAGCTGTGGAGATGCGGTCCTGGACGGCTTCACGACGAAATCCACGGCGCCCAAATCGAGAGCCTTGAAGACGGACCGGTTGGATTCGCGAGAAGAGACCACCAGGACGGGAAGCGGACGGTTCACCATGAGCCAGCGCAGGACCGCGAAACCGTCCATCCTTGGCATTTCCAGGTCCAAGGTGATGACGTCGGGGTTGAGCTGGAGGATCTTGCGGATGGCGTCCTCGCCGTCGAAGGCCGTCCCCACCACGTCGATGCGCTCCGAGGACCGGAGGATCTCGGAGATGACCTTGCGGTTGAACGATGAGTCGTCCACCACGAGAACGCGTATCTTGCTCACGGCCCCTCCTTCACGTAAACGAGGTCGCCCGGAAGGTGGATGAGCTTGAAGGTGTCCGTGACGGAGATGAGGCTTTCGGAGTGGCCCAGCAGCAGGTAACCCGGGGCCTTGAGCTTCTCGTGGAACTTTTCCATGACTTTGACTTTGGCTTCCATGTCGAAATAGATGATCACGTTGCGGCAGAAAATCACGTCAAAAGCTGGCAGAAGGCCGTACCTGCCGGGATCGAAGAGGTTGAACCTTGAAAAGCTCACGCATTTCTGGAGGGAGGGGGCAACGCGGAAGCGCCCCGGTTCTTCCTCCGTGAACCAGCGCGCCTTGAAGGTTTCGTCCACGGCCCGGAAGGAGCTCTCCGTGTAGAGGCCCGCCTTGGCCTTCGCCAGGACTCGCGAGTTGATGTCCGTGGCGTAGATCTCCAGGGCCCCCTCGGGATAGCGGCCCGCTTCCTTGGCCAGGATGGCGATGCTGTAAGGCTCCTCCCCGCTTGAACAGCCCGCGCTCCAGACCCGTATCCTGCTTTGCCCGCTCCGTTCCCATAAGGCGGGGAGGATGTCATTCTGGAAGCACCGCAGCTGCTTGATCTCCCTCATGAAGTAGGTCTCGTTGGTGGTGATGACCGTCACGAGGTGGTCCCACTCCAGGGTCCTGTCCGGGTCGTATCGGAGGTAGTTCAAGTAGTCCCTGGGGCTCATGCCTCCGAGGGCCGACATGCGTGACTCCAGCCTCCGCTCTAGGAAAAACTGGGAGCCCGGCCCGAAGGAAAGGCCCGTCTCGTCATGAATCAAGGCACAGAAGCGCCTGTAGAGATCGTCGTCCAGCAGGGGCTTCTGGGGCCCATCGTTGGTGTTCCACATGGCCGGACTTTAAAGATTCTCCAGGTGCTTGAGGATCTCGATGAGGATGAGTTTGGTCTGGAAGTCCACCGATTGAGCCTCGTTCTCGATGAGGCGGGCGTGTTCCCTGCCCAGAGACGTGAAAAAGGCAAAGGTGGCGTCCTTCAGGGCCGGGTCCGTAAGGTAGTTGAGCATGCGCGGCACGGCCTCGATGGCCTTGAGGGCGATGAGCGCGTGGATGACGGTCTGGCGCACGAGGGTGTCCTGGTCCCGTTCGAGCTCTTTCAGGAGGATCGGGATAAACCGCCGGTCCTGGGAGGCTCCCATGAGCTCGATGGCCGTGGAACGGATCTCCCACCGGTGTTCCTGAACGGCGTCCGTGAGCGCCTTCACGGCATCGGAGCGCCCCGACTTAGCCAGGGCCCCCAGGGCCGCCTGGCGGACCTCAAGCGGGCTTGTGGTTTGGGTGGCGAGGACGAGGACTGCTTTGAAGAGGCTTCCGCAGCCCACTTCGGCGAGGCCGCGGAGGGCGCCGAGCCGGACGGGCAGCTCGTCCTCCTCAAGGGCTTTGAGCAGGGATTGGCTGATGGACGGGTCGGTGCTCTGGGAAAGGAAGAAGGCCGTCTCCGCCCGGACCCAGACATCGGGGTCCGAGAGCGACGTGATGAGGATTTCCGGCTGGCGCGCCAGCAGTTCGCGCCCCAGAGCCGAAATGACGGCCCGGCGAACCCGGGAGGCCGTGTCTCCCAGCATGGGCAAAAGGGCCTGGAATGCGTGGGCTCCTCCTCCCTGGGCGATGATCCGCACCACGGCCTGGCGAACCACGGGCGACGGGTCCTGGAGTCCAGGGATAAGCAGGGCCGCTTCGCCGTTTCGGCCCTCCGCCAGAAGGGCGTAGGCCGCGCAGCGCACCGTTTCTTCATCGTCGGAGACCATGGTCTCCCCCGAGATGGCGAGCCGGGCCCTGTGCTCGGGATGTTTCCGCGCGAGGTTGCGCGCGGCGCGCAGGGCCACATCGTGGAACGTCATGTCGGACTCCCGCAGGACGCCCACGAGTTTCTGGAGGCAGCGGGGATCATCCACCTCCCCCAGGGCGGTGATGGCCTCCATCCGAATCTGGACGTCGTCCTCATAGGACTGGTTCAGAAGAGGCACCACGGCATCGGGGCCGCCTGCGGCGGCGAGGAGACGGATGAGGAGGAGGCGCTGGTCCTGGGCTGGTGAGGCGTTGAGGCGGGCGATGAGGGTGCGCACGGCCGCGCGGCCGAAGGCCAGGGCCGCGTTGAAGGCGTCTCGCTGGAGGTAGGGGCTGGCCAGTTCGGCTAGGACCTTGTCCAGCAGCGAGAGGTCCGCCAAGGCCCCAGCCACCAGAATCATGCCGCGGCGCTCGGGCACTTTGGCCTCTCCCCAAGCCGTTTCGAGGCGGGAGAGGGACTCCATGGGGAAGTGAAGCTGGATCTGGCGCGCCACTTCCCGGTGATGGCGGGGCAACAAGGCTTCGGGGATGTTGGCGTTGTAGATTTGGCCCAGGGCCTCCATCACGGCGAGCAGCGGCGAATCGGGGCCGGCGGCCCTCTGGAGCAGGAAAGAGACGGTCTGCAGATCGCCCATCCTTCCAAAGGACTTGAGGACGGCCCTGCGATACTTGGGATGTTCGTACAGTTCGATGAGTTTGAACGTGGCGGCGGGACCGCCAATACCGCTGAGGGCTTCGATGAGATGGAACCAGACCCAATCGTCCTGGCGCTGGAAAAGGTCCACGAGGACGGGCAGGTTGCCCGCGTCCTTCAGGCGCCCGAGGCTGGTAATGGCCGCGGAGACGACGTTGATGTTGTCGTGGCTCAGGTAGTAAATGAGGTGCGGGGCGGAATTGCGGCTGGGCACCTCGCCTAGCAAGGAGATGAGGGCGAGTTTTACGTCCGTGTCTTCCTCCACCAGGTGGTCGTAGACGTGAGGAAGAACCGCGGGGCCCGCTTTGACGAGGGATTCGTAGGCCGAGTTGCGCTTGCCTGCATTCTCGGGGTCATAGAGCGCCTCGATCAACGCCGGCATGACAGCCTCGGTGGGAAGGGCCAGGACCGTCTCCACGGCTGCCTTCCGGACCCGCCAGTTGGGATCCCCCAGGAGGATGTCCAGCCACGGGAGGGCCGTTGCCACCGTCTCGTCCGCCAGGGCGATGGCGGCCCTTCGGCGCGTCTCCACGTCCGGGGAGGCGATCTCTCGGCCGAAATCCGTGTTCATGCTTTCCCCTCTTCAGCGATCTGAAGGTAGCTTACGACCACGTCCCGCAGGTGATCCCCGGCGCCTTGTTTTTGGGTTTCGATGTACCGCCGTCCCTCGGCCACTTCCTCCCGGAAGAGCTGGAAGAAATCCTCGGGTGTCCTCACCTGGGCCATACGCCGCGGATCGTAGACGAGCAGATCGGCGAACACACTTCTCGCCAGTCTCGTTGCTTCCTCGTCGGAGCCCTCGGGGGCGGATGCTGAGGGCGCGAGCTGGAGATGAAACTCGATTTTCCTCAGGACGGCCTCGTCCGAGCCCCCTTCGTCGAGGTAGTCGTCGGCCCCGTAGAGGGACTGGGGCCGCCGCATGTATCGCTTCCGATTGTGGATGGCTCCCAGGAGGATGATGGTGGGAGGCGCCACCTCCTCGGTCCGCAGGCGGGCGATGAGGTCCGTTCCCATGAGGCCGGGAAGGTAGGGGTTCACCAGCAGGAGCCGCGGCTTCTTGGACCGGACTTCTGCCAGCGCCGTGAGCCCGTCCTCCGTGACCACCAGATTGAGGCCGAGGCGGTGGAGCAACTCCACCAGACTGTTGCGGAAGTCGCGCTGGATGTCGGCCACGACGGCCAGAGCCCGCCCGTGGGCCCCGGCCAGTTCATGGCTAGGCTCCACGGAGGGTGACACGAGGAACTCGGTGCTGCAGCTTCGGCACCGGATTCTCAGGAGCTTTGCTTGGCTCTCGTTGAGGCGGTATCGCTTGAGGCAGTTCGGACACTGGACAAACATGGCGGCGGCTCCTCGGGGTCAAGCGTCGAAAGAAAGGAACATGGGCAGGTTGAGGAAGCCAACGGCTCGCCCCTTATGGTGAAAGACACCTTCCACGAAGTCTTGGACCACGGGCTTGAACCCCTCGGGCACCGGTTCTAGGGCGGCCACGTTCACCTCCACCACCTGGTCGATCTGGTCCACGAGGAGCCCGAAGTGGTCCGCCCCCAAGTCCAGCACGATCACCTTGGGCGCCTCCGAGCGGGGGGAGTTCAGGCCGAGTCTGGAGGCCACGTTGATGATGGAGACGATCCGTCCCCGGAGGGAGAAGATGCCGAAGAGAAAGGGCGGGGCGTTGGGGACGTACGTGGCGGGAGGCATGTCGATGATCTGGGCGATGTCGTGGATGGGGATGGCGTATTTCTCGCCGTCCAGGTCGAAGATGAGGAGGCGCTCACCCGCGGCCGCGGGCTCAGTGGGAGAGGCCGTCTCTTCCTTCACCGCCAGGGCTGGCGGGAGGGTGAAGGCCGGCGAATCGGCGTCGGCCGCAGGCTCTGCCAGGGCATCTGGGGCCGGCGCCTGCGCCCCTGGTGCCGATGGTTCCGCCTCCGGCGCCGGTCCCGCGGCCCTCTTTTCTCCCGGTGCGCCGCTCCGAGCCTTTTTTCGGATCTTCGCCAAGTCCACGTTCAGCTCCCATCTGCGGCTCATTATAAGGGACCTGAAGGGCCTCCGCAACGCCGAGAAATGCCGCCAAGCCCGCGACGGGCGAATGCAAGGCTGGTGGAAACCGGGGAAGAGTGCTCCTCAGCGGGACGCGGAGCCGAATTCGCGTTCCAAGGTCTGCCGGGCCAGCGAGGCGTGACGCCGCACGGTCACCTCGCGCAGGCCCGTGAGGCGGGCTATTTCTCCGTCCTCAACCCCGAGAACCTCACGCAGGAGGAATACGAGGCGCTGGGCCGGAGGCAGCTTGGCCGCCCAGAGATAGAGGGTCCTGATCTCGTACGGGTGTCCCTGCACGGAAAGCGGGTGGGCGCCCTCGGGAAGGCTGTCCAACGAGACATGGAGACGGTCGCCGCGCTTCAAGAAGCTGTAGGTACGTCGCACGGCGATGGTTTTCAGGAAAGGAAACGGGTCCTGTCCGGGGACCAGCCGCCGGAGGGCCTGAAAGAACCTGAAAAACGTATCTTGAAGAATGTCCTCCGCGTCGTGGGCGTGAGGTACCATCTGGTATACGAGGCGGAAGAGGGGTCCGTAGTAAGCCTTCACCAGGCGGGCGAAGGCCTCCTCGTCACCACCCATCGCGTCCCGGATCCATTGCTCAACCGCAGCAAGGTCCTGCACCCGCACCCGCTCCTCTCCGATCCATGCCCGGTTCCACTATACGGTTCCCCGGGCGTGAAGGAAAGGCCGGATGACGGCGGAGGGGAGTTGGTTACGGGCCCTGGTGCCACTGGTTGCCGCTGCGGTTGTAGCTCACCGTCGTCTCGCCTCCGTCACCGTTCAGCAAGCGCACGGGGACGAAGACCCCCGCGGGGAAGAGCGCCTTGAGGCCGGTGCCCTTGAGGACGACCTTGGTTTCCGGGACGATTTTGACCGTGGCCCACCTCTGGCCGCCCGCATAGACGCTCGCGCCGGCATGCAGGTTCGTCCCCGTGATGATGATGCGGAAAGGGCTCGCGGCCTTCTGAACGCCCGTGACGTGGGGGGGGACGGCCACCACGATAGTGCCGCTTTTCATGCAGGATGCCGATTCGTCCGAGGCGGTGAAGGTCCATGTGTAGGCGCCGGACGAGGAATAAACATGGGTGGGGGCCAGGATGCTCCCGGGAGGGCTCCCGTCTCCAAAGTCCCAGTCGTAGGCCAAGGTGCCAGCACAGCTCGTGCTGGTGGCCGAAGCCTGGAAGGGCACGGAAATCCCTGGAGAGCCCGAGGCGGGTGCCTGGGCCTGGCACAACACCGTGCAGATGCCGGGTTCGGGCACGGCGGTGGCCGCGGGGCTCGGCGGGCCCTCGAAGCCACCCGTGTCCAGGCTCGTGGCGTAGTATGTGTACTCCACGCCGTTCACGAGGCCGCCATCGTTATATCCACGGTCCGCGGGCCCTGGGCTCGCCACCGCCGTCCACGTCCTGCCTCCGTCGCCGGACCTGTAGAGATCAAAGCTCGAAACGGGAGACGCCGGAGAACTCCAGGACAAGACCACGGCTCCGTCCGCGGGGGCCGCGGCAAAGGCAGGCGGAGGCTTGGGCGCGGGCAGGCGGAGGGCCACGGAAGGATCGCCCATGAGGATGTTCCCCATGACCGACCGGGCGTCAGAAGAGGCCAGGGAGAACCGTCCCGCATCCACCAGCGGCCCCACCGGCCTGGTTTTGGACAGGCCGAAGGCCCGCTCGAAGAAGGCGTTGGCGAAGGTGTGCTCCTCGTCGGGGTAGGCGATGGTGGAGAACCCGCAGGACCCGATGGTACCCCGGTCCGCCCTGGCCAACAGAACTTCCATGAGGGCATCGGTGCTCACCTCGTCGAAGGCCGAGTTGTAGCAACTGCTGCTCACGATGAAGGGCAGAGGGGCTGAGGGGGCCGAGGGAGTCAGGTCCACGGTGGGGAGCAGATCTACGTCCGAATCGCTGCACGTACCGCTGGTGCAATTCCGGGAGGGGTACGAGGTGAAGAAGGCGGCCTGGTTTCCCAGACTGGTGATGGCACTGTGCCCGCTGTAGTGAATGAGAGCGGCGCCCGGCCATGCCGCCCTCAAGGCGGAGGCGAAGGCGTTGGCGTCGGTGCCGTTGTAAGGAGCGTCGTGGAAAAACAGGTGGGTGCCGCTCCAGGGCGGCACCATGTAGGTGGTTTGCAGGAGGGTGTTGGCTTGTTCGAAGACCTGCTCCCACGACTGAGTCCACGTGTCAGCCACGAAGAGCCCGCTCTTGTACCAGGCGCCGGTTAGGGCCTGATCCTCATAGGCCATGATCTTGGTGAGCATGCCCGCCAGTTCTTCATAGGACCGTGCCGGAAGGCGCCCCACCGCCGAATCGGGGTAGCCGTCCCCATTCACATCGGCGAACCATGCATCGGAAGGGTAGCGGCCCATGTAGGTGGAATCCCCCGTGTCTTCAAACATCATCGTAGGGACCCGGTTGGCGTTGCCGGGCGTCCCCGTGTAGTTTTTGTAGTCATAGGATGCGTCCCCCACGAGGAGGACGTACTTGGGAGCCCGGCCCCATGCTGCCGCGGCGGCGGCCAGGTAGCTCCGGATCGCCGTGGGGTCCATGAGGCCGTAGGAATAGGCGTTGTAGATGCTTTCCACATCTACCGCCACCACCTTCATGGCCTCCGACCGCCTCGCCAGGTAGGCTTGCCACACGGCATCGGTTCCCGCGGGATGAAAGTCGGGATGGGTGATGATGACCATGTCCGCGGGGTTGGCGGGGTCCGGAATCGCGGGCGCAGCCGCCACATAAGCGGCGCTTGGCAGGAGCGGCGCGCTGGATAGGGCCACGAGGCGCCGCGTCACACTAGGATTTGCAGGCATTTCGAAGGTGGCCGTGCCAGCAGAGAACGTGGCTCCCGTGAGCAGGATGGGGCGTTTGAGCCCCGTCGCTGGGTCCGAGGCGGAAAGATCGAGAATGTAAGGTGCCGTCCCGTGCCCCGGGCATGCGTACTGGGCGGAAGCCTCGGCATCCGTGATGAGGAGAGTGCCCGAGTCCGAATCCAAGGTCCTCGAATAGGTGAAATCGAAGTAGTCCAAAAGCTGGAAATCGGGTTGTCCGGCGACCCCAGGCAACGTCAGAGTAAGGGTATTTGCTCCGTTGGCCAAGCCCGAGCTGAAGCTGCACGTCTGGGCCGAGATGGCCTTGCCCTGCCAAGGACCGGGATCGGGTCCCGCGCTGGGCGAGGCACCGTTGAGCGCCAGGGTGATGCCGTGTTGGCCGTCGTTGAGGCCCGCCAGGACAGCAGTAGCCGAGAGGCCCGCTCCGGAGGGGTGGGGTAGGTTCACGCTGAAATCCCTGGAGGTGCTCGACCCCGCGGGGGCGGCCAGGATGGGGGCCCAGAACCAGTTGTCCCCGTTAGGCCTGAAGTGGTCCAGCGAGTCCAAGTAGGTGTTCACCTCCAGGTGGACGGTGGCCGAGACCTGGGCCACGGAAGGAAACCGGCCCGTGGGCGCGGCGAGGGCGGTCGTCATCCTGAGCCCTCGCTGGCCATCGGAGTAAAGCCAGTACACGTTGGTGTCCGAGACGTCGCCGCCGTCAAACATGGGCCGGTTGGTGATGGCGAGCTTCTGGCCGTAAAAAACCACGGCGCTGGACGGGGAAAGGGGGCCCGAGGCCGGGCCTTCGATCAAAATGGGAAGCTCCACTCCTCTGCACGTGAGGTGGAGAGTCTCTACCAGGGTTCCAGGGCTAAGCCCATGGGAGGTGAGATAGGCATAGTCCAGCCTGTATACGCCGTCCTGCGCGACTTCTACCCGCACGGGGCTGGCGCTCGGAGGAAAAGTGGACGCCCTGGAGGGCGAACGCTCGCGGCCCATCTCAGAGGCGCGCCGGAAGGCCAAGGCTCCCGTCGGGTTGAGAAAGAGGTTGGCGCTCATCCCCGGGGTGGTTCCAGACGGAAGAGGAGGGTCGAGGGAGGCGGCCAGGCCGGGCACCTCAAGCGTCCCTTCGAGGGAAGACATAACCTCCATTTCCCCTGAAGGGCCTCGCCGGACGGGATGCACGATGATTTCCTGGTAGGGGACTCCGTGCCACACGCCGCGTTGGCCGAGAACCGCAGCCTCACCGGTGCCGGGGATCCAGTCACCAGGCGGGGCCGCGCGCCAGTAGGCGCTCTCCACGCGGAGGGATGCTTCCTGGGCCTTGGCCGGCAGGGCGACCTTAAGAGATACGACGGGAGTTCTGGGCGGGAACCCTTGTGGAGAGGGCGCGGACCAGAACACCACTTGCTCCGGTGAAGGGGACCACGTGAAATGAAAAACCGGCCGCCCCCCGGAGGAGGCGGCGGAAGGACGAGCGATCACAACAAAAGCCGCCAACCCGAGGACAAGGTGCCAAAGCGTGCGGCGGCGAGCAGAATGCGGCGTTCTTACCACCTCAAAAGAGACAGCCCCGAGGGCGGCTAGCTCACGAAGGGCGCCGTGCAACCCGTGCCCGTTCCGCCTTTGCTGGGGCCGCAACTCGACGCGCGAGCTTCGATCCGTTCCTTGTAAATTACCGCGGGTTTCTCGTAGGGCTTCTTCATGCTGCCACCTCTCCTTCTCCCGAAAGGTAAATTGCAGTATTTCATGCTGCCTGTCAAGTCCCAATCGCTCCCTTTGGCCCAAGACGCCCGCGGCGCCGAGGCAAGACAAGAAAGAGCCGAGCCGGTCATGTCTCCGCCAGCTTGGACCGGATTTTCGCCACCCTCACGTACTGCTCGTCGGGACGGAGGGGGTCGCCGCATTTCAACTGGGACAGCCCGGGGCAGTGGGCGCAGAAGGCATGCTCCTTCACGGTGTCTTTGAGCATGGCCGCGCTCTTGAGGTTGGCCTCTCGGGCCGCCATGAGGAGGGGCGAAGTGGCCCAGATCTCCTGAAGGCTCTTTTCCCGCACGTTACCCACGGCCTGCTTCCATTGAACGCAAGGCTGAATCTCTCCGTAGGGGGTGATGTGAAGGGTTCCCGTGCCCACGCTGCAATTGAAATCGCCGGGCTCCCGTTCGAAGGGGGAGTTGCCCAGATTCAATCCCGAGGTCTTGTAGAGCCAGGCGATGGCCTCGTCCGAGGCCCGCAGTTCCATGGGGTAGCTCTGCCGGTCGTCGGAGATCGTCAGGACCGGGTCGAAGAAAAGGGGAAACCCGAAGCCGTCGGCCATTGCCTTGATGTCGGCCAGTTCATTCTCTACCAGGCCCGTCACGGTGCACTTGAGGAAGACCCGGAGGCCAGATCCTTGAAGGAGAGAGAGCGCTTTCATCTGGCGATGGAAGGACCCCTTCACCTGGGTGAGGGCCTCGGCTGTCTCGGCCTTGGCCCCGTGGAGGGACATCTCCAGGCAGAAGGGCATGAGGGCTACGAGCCGGTCCACCACTTCCTGTGTGAGAGCCACACCGTTCGTGAAAATGCGCAGGGCGAAGGATCGGTCCTTCGCAGCCTGCGCTATGTCCCAGAACCGGGGATGCATGAGGGGTTCGCCGCCCGTGAGGGTGAGGTAGAGAATCCCCATCTCTTTTAATTGGTCCAGAACGCCCACGATCTCCTCGAACGTCAAAGGAGACTCGATTCTCTCCGGGGCTGGCTGAGTGCGGTTCTGGTTCTTGCGCTGGACGGGGTTGTAGCAGAAGTAGCAGGCAAGGTTGCAGGTGTAGGTGAGCTCGATGGATGCAAAGAGGGGATGACGCACCCGGAAGGCGCTGTCGTACAACCGTTGCAGGTGCGTTCCCCGCTCAGTCTGTTCCATCGGCCAAAGCTCCTGAGCCACGCAGCGCCTTCATGAATTCTTCAACGTCGCGCTGGGCGTCTGGCACTGAAACCTCGTGCTCCTGTGCGATATTCCTGGCCAGGACCTCGGGCCCCAGCTCCAGGTGCTCCCAGATGTAAGTCCCCAGGTCATTCAAGACCTGGATCTCGCCCAGGCGGTTGTGGATGAGGACCGCCTGGCCCTCGATGGTCCTCCAGGATACGTCAGGGTTTCTCTTGGGCGGAGTTTCCTTTCTCACGGCGAATCCTCCCTGTCGAGCACAACGTCCCAGAAGGACGGATCCTTCCTGAACAGCAGCTCCCGCACGGGAAGGGCGCGGCACAGGTCTTCCACGATGGGGAGGAGATACTCCGATCTCCGCATGGGATCGGCCACGAAGGGGCAGCACGAGAGGAGCATACCCACGGCCGCTGCCCGGGCAAGGGGAAGGGTCCCCACTTCGGGCGATTGGCGGAGGTGAAAGATGCCTGCCAGGGGGTAGAGCCCCTTCGTCTTGACGCGCTGGGCCATGGTCCCTTGAAAGGGGGTGGCGGCCGCCAGGAAGCGGTTTCCCTCGCGCAGGACGAGGACGAGATCGTCGGAGAGGGTGAGGGCTCCCCGACCCTCAAGCGAGAGGGCCGTAGCCGTGCTCTTACCCGCTCCCGAATGGCCGAAGAAGACGTAAGCCTTCCCCTCCAGCACCAGGCCCGCGCTGTGGAGGACGAACCCGCCGCGTTCCAGAGCGAGACCGGCAACGCACCACCTCAGGTAGTTTTCCATGGCGGTCAAAATCTTTGAGAATGGGTAGGCGCCGTTCACCCGGAGCATCCCCGCGCTGGCTCCCGCGGGCCAGTAGGCGGCGAAATCATGGGAAACCATGATCCGCCCTTCGGGGAAGTCCCGCTCCTCCATGCGCATGTAGCCGTCCTCGGCCATATCGAGGTAGTGCTCCGGCCCGTCGAAGAGGGCGGCCGTGTGCAGCGGCGGTTCATCGGAGAGGAAGGGGGAATACCGCTCCCGGGCCGCCGAGAGGATCGCCTCGGAAAGTCCGGAGAACTGAACGGCGATGCCGCCCACGGTGACGGTGAACGCGCCGCCGCCCTGGAGGTTGAGCGGGCCGGAGAAGTGCCCCGGGGCGATGGGCCGGTCCATGGGGAGCGCGGCCTCAGCGGCCTTTCGGGGGGCGGCCCAGAGGATTGGCCTGCCACGCGGGGGCGGCTGCCGCTTCTTCTTTGGCCCCCGCGGGCGCGACGGTGCCTCCAACCGTTTCGGCACCGGAGAAGAAGAAAGCTGTCTCCATAAAGCCGTTCTCGACGCTGTCCGACCCGTGGATGGCGTTGCACTGGATATCCGTCCCGAACTGCCCCCGGATCGTGTCCTTGGGGGCCTTGGCCGAGTCGGTTGGCCCCATGACGGCCCGCAGATGAGCCACGGCGTTATCTCGTTCAAGGCTGATGACGATCACGGGGCCGGAGGTCATGAAGTCCACGAGTTCAGGAAAGAAGGGACGCTCCCGGTGGACGGCGTAAAAGGCCTCGGCCTGAAGCCGTGAGAGGCGGGCCATCTTGAGGCCCCGAATGCCGAAACCCTCGTCCAGAAGGCGCTGGAGCATGTGGCCCTGGACGCCCTTGCGCAGGGCGTCCGGCTTGAAGATCGTGAAGGTCCGCTCGGCCATCCGCTTAACCTCTCGCCGAAAGGATGTGGGCGCCGAATTCGTGGGCCGCCTCCCGGCCCACTTCCAGCGCGCGCTTATTCAGATCCTCGGTCCCCTTGGGCACCCGGCCCAGGACGGCTTTCTCCAAGGCGGGAAGGCCCACGATGCCCGTCAGTTCCTGGATGAGGCCCAGGGCCACGATGTTGGTGACGAACTCCTTGCCCACCGTCTCGCGGGCCAAGCGGGTGATGGGGGCCTTGACGGAGCGGTATTTCTCCGGGATGGCCGAGGGCACTAAGTCCGAATCGGCGATAACCAGTGCCGTTTCGGGGCAATCCTTCAAGTACTTTTCAGCGGCCGCGTCGGTCAAACACAGGAGGAGGTCGATGTGCGTCGCCTTCGGGTAATCGATCTCCTCATCCGAGATGATGACTTCGCTCTTGCTGGCGCCGCCGCGAGATTCGGGGCCGTAAGACTGGCTCTGCACGGCGTTCTTGTTTTCGAAAATGGAGGCCGCCTCGGCGAGAATCACTCCCGCCAGCACCAGGCCTTGCCCCCCGAGGCCCGCAAGCCGGATTTCATAGCGTTTGCTCATGTCAGATCCCCTGGGAATTCCATGACGCCCTTGCCTGTGGAAGAAAAGTCCAAAGTGCCAAGCGGGACCAACGCGGCCCACTGTTCAGGGTTCGCTTTTTAACTTTTTACTTTTGACTTTTCACTTTATACCCTCACTCCTCACTTGCTCACTCTCTCAATCAGCTTGCCGTATTCCTCGCACCACTCGGGACGGGAGGTTTGGAAGAGCAAGCCCACGGGGTATTTTCCGGCCTTCTCCTCGGGGCTCATTTTCTCGGCGAGGCGGACGTTGTAGGTCATCCCCTTGTACCGGTCCATCATCTCCGAGGCGTCGCCCCACTTGTTCTGGCGGCCGAAGTAGGTGGTGCACTGGGACCAAGCGTCCACCACGGAGAAGCCCGTGTTCTGGAGGGCCGAGAGGATCACGCGGTCCATGGCCACGGCGTCGATGTCCAGGGCGCGGGCCACGAAGGTGGCGCCGGAGGCTTGGGCCATGTTGCACACGTCGAAGGGCTGCTCGATGGCCCCGTAGGGTGCCGTCGTTCCCTTGGACCCCGTGAAGGTCGTCGGGGAGGCCTGGCCCCCGGTCATTCCGTAGATGTTGTTGTTGAAGACGATAAGGGTGATGTCTAGGTTGCGCCGGCACGCGTGGATGAAGTGGTTGCCGCCGATGGCCATGGCGTCCCCGTCTCCGGAGATGACGATGACCTTCAGCTTGGGGTTGGCCACCTTCACGCCCTGGGCGAAGGCGAGAGCCCGGCCGTGGGTCGTGTGGAGGGTGTTGAAATCCAGGTAACCGGGCGTCCGGCTGCTGCAGCCGATGCCCGAGACCACCACCACGTCGTCCTTGGCCCACTTGAGTTTGTCCAGGGCCCTGAGGATGGATTTCATGATGGTGCCGTGGCCGCAGCCGGGGCACCAGATGTGCGGCATGCGCTCCTTGCGCAGGTATTGGAAATAGTCCATCGACATGGCTCAGCCTCCCACGATGGCGGAAAGGATCAGGGACGGGGCGATGGGTTCGCCGTTCACACGGTGGACCCCGACGACGGGAACGGCCGGCCCGAGGATGCGTTCCACCTCCAGGCGGTACTGTCCGAGGTTCATCTCGGGGACCACCACCTTCTTGGCGTGGCTGGCGGCCTGGGCGATCTGCTTCTCGGGGATGGGGAAGAGGGTGATGGGCCTGAAGAGCCCCGCATTGATGCCCTGGGCGCGGGCTTCCTCCACGGCGCGTTTGGCGGAGCGGGAGGTGGAACCGTAGGCCACCACGAGAACCTCCGCGTCCTCCGTGCGATGGTTCTCGAAGAGGAACAGCTCTTCCTTGTGCCTCTCTACTTTGTCCACGAGCCTGCGGTGGAGGATCTCCTGGTTGTCGGGGGCGCCTGAGGGGAAGCCCGTGGCGTCGTGGTCGAGCCCCGTCACGTGGTACCTGAAGCCCTCGCCGAAGTTCATCATGGGCGGGATGAGGCTCGCATCCGCCTCGTAGGGCTTGTAGGGATCGCCGGGTTTGAGGCTGGGCTTCTTCCGGTTGACGATCTTGATATCTTCCTTTGCCGGGATGACGATTTTCTCTCGCATGTGGGCTACGATTTCGTCCATGGCCAGCACCACGCACGTTCTGAACTGTTCGGCGAAGTTGAAGCACTGGACGGTCGTGTCGAAGGCTTCGCGGATGGAGTTGGGAGACAGCACGATGGCGGGGTGGTCGCCGTGGGTGCCCCAGCGGCACTGCATGACGTCTGACTGGCTGGGCCCCGTGGGGTTGCCCGTGGAGGGGCCGCCGCGCATGACGTTGATGACCACGCAGGGCACTTCGGCCATCATGGCGTAGCCGATGTTTTCCTGCATAAGGGAAAACCCCGGACCCGAGGTGGCCGTCATGGTCTTGGCCCCGGCCAGGCTGGCGCCGATGATGGCGCCCATGGAGGCGATTTCATCCTCCATCTGGATGAACTTGCCGCCCAGTTTGGGCAGGCGCCCCGACATCTTCTCCGCGATCTCGGAGGAGGGCGAGATGGGGTAGCCCGCGAAGAACCGGCAGCCCGCCGCGAGGGCTCCCTCCATGCAAGCTTCGTTGCCGGCGAGGAACTTGATCACCGGGGCTTTCTTTTCAGTGGCTTCTGTGCTCATCGGTTTCCCTCATTCAGTCCACGAAAATAGCGAAATCGGGGCAGCGGATCTCGCAGAGCATGCATTTGGTGCAGGCGTCCACGTTCACCACTTCCACCGTCTTGAATCCCATGGCCAGGACCTTCTCGGGACAATACGCCACGCAGATGTTGCAGAGGGCTCCTTTGCAGTGGCCGGAAATGACGGTGATGAGGACATCCTTCTTCACCTTCTGGCCGTGCCCCGAGGTGGCGACCTTCTCTTTTTTGATTTGCACGAGCCGGGGGGACCCCACGGCCTCACCCGTCTCTCGAACCCCGCTGCGCGGCTCCGTCGGCGTGCTCATGATCTTTGCTCCCTCTGCATCCGGGGCATCGTGCCCCTCGGGTTGGTGCTAAGTGCAACGGGGGCAAGCGGACCCTTCCGCCTGCCCCCGCAGGTTGTTGATCGCGCGTCCGTTCGTCAGGCCTTCAGCGCCGTCATCATGGCGGCGCCGAGTTCGGTGGGAGATTTTACTACCACCACGCCGGCCTCGGTGAGGGCTTTCATCTTCTCGGCGGCGGTGCCTTTGCCGCCGGCGATGATGGCGCCGGCGTGGCCCATCCGGCGGCCGGGGGGAGCCGTCTGGCCGGCGATGAAGGCCACCACGGGCTTCTTCATGTTCGCCTTGATATACGCGGCGGCCTCCTCCTCGGAGGTGCCTCCGATTTCGCCGATGAGGACCACGCCTTCAGTGGCCGGGTCCGCGTTGAAAAGCTCCAGGGCATCCACGTGGCTCGTTCCAGGCACCGGGTCGCCCCCGATGCCGATGCAGGTGGTCTCGCCCAGGCCGCATTCCGTGAGCTGCCATACGGCTTCATAGGTGAGGGTGCCCGAGCGGGAGATGACGCCCACGCGGCCCTGCTTGTGAATGTAGCCCGGCATGATGCCCATCTTGCACTCGCCGGGAGTGATGATACCCGGGCAGTTGGGCCCGATGAGACGGGCGCCGTTGGCCTTGAGGGCGGCCTTCATGCGGGCCTCGTCTCTGGCCGGAATCCCCTCGGTGATGCACACGATCACCGCGACGCCTGCGTCCGCCGCTTCCAGAACCGCGTCGGCGGAGAAGGGCGGCGGCACGAAGATGAGGGCCGCGTCGGCGCCCTCGGCCTTGACCGCATCCGCCACCGTGTTGAACACGGGGACTTTCCCTTCCCAGGTGGTTCCGCCCTTGCCTGGAGTGACGCCCGCCACGACCTTGGTGCCGTACTCGAGAGACTGCTTGGCGTGGAAGGAGCCTTCCTTGCCCGTGATGCCCTGCACCAGCACTCGCGTGTCTTTATGAACTAAGATGCTCATGGCGCCCCCTCACTTCACGGATGCGACGGCCATCTGGGCCGCCTGCTTCAGGTTGTCGGCCACGGCGAACTTGAGGCCCGACTCGGTCAGCATGGCCTTACCCTTGTCCACGTTCGTGCCCTGGAGGCGCACCACGACGGGCAGGCTCACGCCGATCTCCTTGGCCGCGGCGATGACGCCCTCGGCGATCACGTCGCAGCGGACGATGCCGCCGAAAATGTTGATGAGGACGGCCTTCACGTTCTTGTCGGAGAGGAGGATGCGGAAGGCGTTCTTCACGCGCTCCGTGGTGGCGCCGCCCCCCACGTCCAAGAAATTGGCGGGTTCGCCCCCCTCGAGCTTGATCACGTCCATGGTGGCCATGGCCAGGCCCGCGCCGTTCACCATGCACCCGATGGAGCCGTCGAGCTTGATGTAGTTCAGGTCGAACTTGCTCGCCTCCACTTCGAGCGGGTCCTCCTCCGTGAAGTCCCGCATCTCCATGATGTCCTGGTGGCGGTAGAGCGCGTTGTCGTCGAAATTCATCTTCGCGTCGAGGGCCAGCACGTGGCCGTCTTCCGTGAGGATGAGAGGATTGATTTCGGTGAGAGTGGAGTCCGTCTCTTCGTGGGCTTTGTAGAGCGCCGTGACGAGCTTCACGCACTCCTTGAATGCCTCGCCCGTGAAGCCGAGGCCGAAGGCGATCTCTCGGGCGTGGAAGGGTTGGATGCCCAGCAGCGGATCGATCCAGGTCTTGAGGATCTTCTCGGGGGCTTCGGCGGCCACCTTCTCGATCTCAACGCCCCCCTCGGTGGAGGACATGATCACGTTCATCTGCTTGGACCGGTCCAGCACGATGCCGAGGTAATATTCCTTGGCGATGGAGCTGGCGCCGGTCACATAGATTTTTTGAACCTGTTTGCCTGCTGGGCCCGTCTGATGCGTGACGAGGGTGTTGCCGAGCATTTTCTTGGCGTACTCGGCGGCCTCGTCAGCGGTCTTGGCCAGCTTCACGCCCCCCTTGAAGCCGTCCGTGAAGGTACCCTTGCCCCGCCCGCCCGCGTGGATCTGTGCTTTCACCACGACGGTGCCGCCCAGTTCCTTGGCGATGGCGTACGCCTGCTCGGCGGAGAAGGCGACTTTGCCCTTGGGGACGGCCACCTGGTACCGTTGCAGGATTTCCTTGGCCTGGTATTCGTGAACTTTCACTTTGACCCCCTGACGACGTGGACGCTTACGTGGTGGCGGATCGGATGCCGCGATGCCTCTAAAAAGAACAAAAGTATGGCACAGGGAAGGGCACCTGTCAATAAAAGGGGCGTGATACTGGCCCCGTGCGGTCCTTGCTCTCGCCCTTGCAGGGAGGGCACGACGGGCTTATACTTGAAGGCAAAAGTGGGGGGGTGGGCATGGGGCCTTCTGAGCGCGGGAAGGAAGGGGAGACGGTAGGCCGGCCGTGGACCATCGCCCTTGTTTTGGCACTGGCCGGCGGGCTAGTGGCGCCGTTCTGGGCATGCACCCTTTCTCAAGCCGAGCGCATCGTGGCGGTCCTCCCCGAATACAAGGCTAAGGCCCCTGAAGACGGTGGCGTGTTCACCCGCGCGCTTCCCGCGGATGCGGTCACCCTCAATCCGGTCATCGCCAACGACGCGGTGTCCTACTTGGTCTACAAGTGGATCTACGACCCGCTCGTGGACGTGGACCAGGACATGAACCCCGTGGGAGTCCTGGCGGAATCTTGGGAAAACTCCCCCGACAACACGACCACCACCTTCCACCTGCGCAAGGGCGTGACATGGCATGATGGCAAACCTTTCACGGCCGACGACGTGCTCTTCACGTATGAGGCGTGCATGGATCCCGCCGTGGACGCCATCAACAAGCGGCCGAGCTTCGAAGCCGTGTCCAAAGTCGAAAAGACGGATGACGCCACGGTGAAGGTGACCTGGAAGGAGCCTTACGCGCCGGGGCTCATGGCCTGGAACCTTCACATCATGCCCCGGCACGTCTACGGCTACGCCAGGGGCAGGGGCCAGGATTTCAACAGGGGGTCGGCGGAGGCGCCCCCCGTTGGCACTGGGCCCTTCCGTTTCGCGGAGTGGAAGCGAGGGGAGCGCATCGTCTTGAAGGCAAATCCCGGCTATTTCGGAGGGCGGCCACACCTGGATACGATGGTGTTCAAAATCATTCCCCAGAGCCAAACCCAGCTCGCGGCCTACCAAACGGGCCAGCTTGATCTCACGGCCATCTCTACCGAACAGTGGCGCCGGTTCAAATCTGATCAAGCGTTTCTCAAGGGCGCCATGGTGTTCGAGTACTACGGGCGCCAGTTTATTTACTTGGCCTGGAACATGGATGGCTCCAACCCCTTTTTCGGGGACAGGCGGGTCCGGCAGGCCATGACCTATGCCACAAACCGCCAGGGCATCGTGGATAAGGTTTTGGACGGACATGGCATCACGTGCTCCGGCCCGTTCTATCCCGGAAGCTGGGAGAGCAACCCCGGCACCAAACCGTACCCCTACGATCCGGCCAGGGCCGCCGCGCTTCTGGATGCGGCTGGGTGGAAGGACCGGAACGGGGACGGGGTCCGGGAAAGGGACGGAAAGCCGCTGGCTTTCGAGTGCCTGGTGCCCGCGGAGGTGGACCAGTTCTCCCGCTTCCTCGAGATTTTCCAGCAAGACTTGAGACGGATAGGGGTCGCCATGGCCATCCGCAAAGTGGAGTGGAGCGTTTTCCTGGATAGGACCCACAGGCACCAGTTTCAGGCCTACCTCTCGGGTTGGAGCCTGGGAGACGATCCGGACCCTTATGACCTCCTCCACTCTTCTCAGGCTAAGCTCCTTCCCGATGGCATGGGGACGGGACAGAACGACGTGTCCTACGCGAGCCCCGAGGTGGACCGGCTCATCGAGACGGAGCAGCGCACCTTCGACCGCGGCGCCCGCCAGAGGGCCTTCTGGCGCATCCACGAACTGGTGGCCCAGGACCAGCCTCACACCTACCTCTTCATGGGGAGCCAGATGGTGGCCGTGCGGAGCAAGTTCCAGAACGTCCGGGTGAGCCGGGCGGGGTATGGGCTGTTTACCTGGTATCCGTCCCTCAAGGAGTGGTGGGTGCCGAAGGGCCTGCGGTAGTGGAGGAGCTCATGGTTCTGCGACGCAGGGAGCCAGTGAACCCGCGATGACAGCGGAGATGAAGGCCGCCCATCGCCCTCCAGCTCGCCGGGCACCTCTTCGCGTGTTTCGCTCGCTCTGGGTCTGCCCGTGCTGAACTACCTCACTCGCCGCGTTGTGCTCATGGTACCCACGGTGCTTCTCATCACTGCGGTGGTCTTCGCGGTGATGAAACTGGCCCCGGGCAATCCTTTCTCCGCGGCGCAGGCCTCGGGCGAAGCCGCCGTCCGGCAGATGAATCCCCAGGACTACCAAATCCTGTTGACGCGATACGGGCTGGACCGGCCGTGGTACGTCCAGTACGGGAGATGGCTGGGGACCCTGGCCACGGGATCCCTCGGCGACTCCTTCTCGGAACGGCGGCCCGTCTCCGAAGTGTTCTTCAACGCGCCGGCGCGCGTCCTGGCTGAAGGCGGCTCCTTGCGGTCGGCCCTGAGCCAGGTCTTGAGCAGCAAGTTCGCGGCGACCTTATTTCTCAACGCTCTGGCGCTCTTTCTCATGGTTGGGGTGGCCCTCCCCGCCGGGTTTCACGCGGCGGCCAGGCGCGGTGGATGGTTCGACAGGGTGAGCGGCGTGGCCTTCTACGCGCTCTACTCGCTGCCCAGCTTCTGGGTGGCCGTTCTTCTGATCCTCCTGGTGGGAGTCAAGCTTCGGTGGCTGCCCTTCCTCGGCATGCGCTCCGACGGGTTCGAAGCCATGTCATCGGCGGGCAAGGCCTGGGACCTCCTCAAGCACGCGGCTTTGCCGGCCCTCTGCCTGAGCTACGGCGGCCTCGCGTTCTTATCCCGCTTCGCCCGGGGCGCCCTCCTCGACGTGCTGAGCCAGGATTACATCCGCGCGGCGCGGGCCAAGGGGGTGAGCGAATCAGCCGTCCTCTACCGGCACGGGCTTCGCAACGCGCTGATCCCGCTCCTGACCTTATCGGGGATCCTCCTGCCCGCCCTCATCTCGGGGAGCGTCATCATCGAACAGATCTTCTCCTGGCCGGGACTGGGCCAGATGTACATCAAGGCCCTTTACGGCCGCGACTACCCCCTCATCATGGCCGAGTCGCTCATGGGCGCGGTGGCGGTTCTTCTTTCAAACCTTGCGACGGACGTGGCGTACACCGCGGCCGATCCAAGGGTGAGGCAGGAGTAGGGATGGAGGCCGCGGGGCCTGGTGGCGGGGAGAAAGCCATGGACGGCGCGCCGGGGCCTTCAGCCTTCCAGATCTTCGCCCGGCGCAGAGGGGCGGCGCTGGGTCTCGCGTTCCTCCTCCTTCTGGCGCTCGCGGCGTACTTCGCTCCGCTCCTGGCCAACAACGAACCGCTCTTCATTCGTTACGAGGGGGTGGCCCATTTCCCGGCCTTCCGCGGCCTGTTCCCGCTCAACCGTCTTCTGAAACGGGACGCCGTGAGCCTGCGCCTCGTGGCGGATCCGGACTGGCTCCTCAACCAGAGGGCCCTTCCCGATCCAAAGGTCAGTTCCGTTCTCCTTCCGCCGGTTCCCTTCTCGCCCCTCCAGCAGCGCCTCGGCGAGGTGAACACGCCGCCGTCTTGGAGCACCGGCCACTACTTCGGCTGCGACGATAGCGGCCGGGACGTGCTGAGCAGGGTTCTGCACGGGGCCAAGGTGTCCCTGCTCGTGGGCCTCCTTGCGGTGGCCCTCTCGGGCCTCCTGGGCGTGGCGGTTGGGGCCGTGGCCGGCTACGCCGGCGGATGGCTGGATCTTCTGATTATATCACGGCTGATCGAAGTCATGGCCTGCTTCCCCACGTTCTTCCTCATTCTCGCGGTGGTGGCGGTCATGGACCCGAAGTACCTCAATATCTGGACCATCACCGTGGTCATCGCGGCCACCTCCTGGACGGGCATGGCGAGGTATGCCCGGGCCGAATTCATGCGCATGAAGGGAGCCGGCTTCGTGGCGGCGGCCAGGGCGCTGGGGGCTTCGCCCCTTCGCCTGGCCTTGCGGCACATTCTGCCCAATGCCATGACGCCCCTCCTGGTGAACGCCACCTTCGACGTGGCGGGAGCCGTCCTCATGGAAGCGGCCATCTCTTTCCTGGGCGTTGGGGTCCAGCCTCCCAATCCTTCCTGGGGCAACATCCTTGGCCTCGTGACGCGCTACTGGGACGAGTGGTGGCTGGGCCTCTTCCCGGGCGCCGCCATCTTCCTCACGGTTCTATCGTACAATCTCGTGGGTGAAGGGGTCCGGGACGCACTCGACCCGAGGGCGGAGGAGTGAAAAGTAAAAAGTGAAAAGTGAAAAGAAAAGGAGTGAGGAGTGCGGAGCGAGGAGAAGAAGGAGAAGGCGGGGGCGGGGAGCTATCCGCAGAACCTTCTCATATGGGCAGAGGATGGCCGCTTCCTGGATGAGGCCTCCCGGCGGTGGGCCGAGCGGTGGGGCGGCGAGGACGGAGCGGCGAACCTTTCAGCGGCTGGCCTCGATCCGGGCCAGCTCGGCGTGGAGTTGAATACCCTGCCCATGTGGAGCGAGCGCCAAGTGGTTCGCCTCAGGCAGGCCGAATCGGCCTCCGAGGACCTCCTCAAGGCCCTCGGCCGATATCTGGACAACCCCGCGAAATCCACCGCCCTGCTTGTAGAAGTGGTAGGGGACCTCTCCGAGAAGAAGGTCCCGGTGCGCTGGAAAGCCCTCATGGACAAGGTTCCCGCCCGCTCGTGCACGCCCCGCAACGGCCACGAGTACGTGGCCAAGCGCCTGCGCGCCGAAGGCTTCTCCATCGCCCCGGCGGCGGCGGCGGCCCTGGACGAATGGGCCTGTGGAGACGTGGGGCGGCTCGTCTCCGCCTTGGACCTTTTGTGCCTATACAGGAACGAGGAGAAGCGCCTTGAGGCGGAGGACGTGGAGGCCCTTCTGGGCGCTGGCGGGACGCCCCAGCAGTGGGACCTGCAGGATGCGTTCCTCAAGGGCGAATTAAGATCCTTCCTGGATCTCCTGCAGCGTATCGCCCAGGATCCCGATTCGGTTCCCCTCCTCTTCGTGGGCATGCTCGCCAAGCAGCTCAGGTCCCTGTTGCTCATGCACGGCCTGGAAGCCCGAGGGGTCGAACAGCGGGACATACCCTTCAAAAGCCTTGGGTTCAACCATCCGTACCCGGCCCAGAAACTTCTGGGCGTTGCGGCCAAGTGGCCCGAGGCCCGTGTTCGGAAAACCCTGGGCGCCCTCTTCGAGCTGGATCTGGCCTTGAAGGGCGACCCTGGTCCGCCCTGGGCCATCGTCGAGAGGCACTTGCTCAGGGTGATGGGGAGGTAGCCTCGCCTCTGGCTCCCCCGAAAAGAATCGTCCTGTTGCCGCCCTGCCGAAGGGCGTCTTGGAGCGCCGCCCCCGCGTGATCGAGCCAGTCCTTGAGTGTCTTCATGTCCGGGCCGGTCATGGCGATGCCGGCGCTGAACGTGGCCCGGAGATTGCGATCTCCCCCGAGGGGGTGTTCGATGGATTGGAACTCCTGTTGAAGGCGCTGGATGAGCCGCAGGGCGTCCGTTTCCGAGAGGTGTTCCAGGATCACCGCTAGCTCTTGGTCTCCGTACCGGCCCATGACGTCGGTCTGGCGGATCTTCCGCTGGAGAAACTTGGCCAGGCCCACCACCAGTGTGTCGCCGGCCTTGGCGCCGTAACGGGCCACGTAGTCATCCAGGCGATCCACCTGGAACAACACCGCGCCGTAAGCTATCTTCCGCCGGCTGAAGCGGGTCAGGCAGAGGCGGGCTTCGCGCAGGAAGGGCGTGTGAGCCAGAAGCCCCGTCAGGTCGTCGTGGTCCATGAGGTCCTGCAGGCCCCTGTGCCTCGCCAGCCTTGACCGTACGATGGAGAGGAGATCCTCCGCCGTGACGGGTTTGGCCAGGAAGTCGTCGCCCCCTGCTTCGGCGGCGAGGATCTGGCTCCGGCGCTGCCCCTCGGTGGTGATGAAGATGACGGGAGTTGCTGCGAACCCCTCCTCCTGCCGCATGAACCGCACAAGGTCGTACCCGCTGGCGCCCGGGAGGAGAACGTCCATCAAGACGAGGGCGGGGTGGAACGCGTAGAGGCCGGCCTCAAAGAGGGACGGGTCCTGGCAGACGCTGACCTGATACCCGCCCGTCGCGAGGCATTCTTCCACGAAGCGCGCCTGGGCCGGGTCGTCCTCGACCACCAGAATCTTGGAGGCTGCCCCCTTGTGTTTGGCCGTGACGGCCTTGAACTTCTTGAGTACGGTAGCGGGGTCGGGAGGGGCCGCCACGAAGCCGTCGGCGCCGCAGTGGATGGCCTCGACCTTGTCCAGGAACCGCTGGCTCTCGCCAAGGAGAAGAACGGGGATGGAAGGCTCCCCCTCGATGATCCTCAGGCTTCGCACGAAATCGTAGGCCGAGCCGCCGTCCAGTTTGAGGCTGACGGCCACCAGGTCGGGCAGGCCCGCGTCCAGTCTCCGCTCGGCCAGGGCCATGGTGGGCAGGATTTCCACCTGGACGCGCCGTTTGCCCAGGTAGTCGGCGAGGGCCTTCGTTTCGGGAGTCTCGGGGGCGAGGAGGAACAGGAGGGGAATGCCGCGCGCGGTTTTGGCCGGACGCGTGGCGGCCTTGGCCGCGGCGTTCATGAGGTTCTGGAACTCGGCTCGGATTCGGCGCACCAGGCCTTCGATCTGCTGGAGCTCACCTTCGCCGATGGCCCGCCCCGCCAGAAGGATGCTTGAGCACATGTATTCGCCTTCGCCGCCCAGGGCGCTCACCTGAGGAGCGGAGTACAGGGAGCCCGAACCGGAGAAGTTGTGAAAGACGCGCTGGATCGATCTCAGGGGACCTTGCTCCCATGGCGCCTGGCCGAGAGCCTCGATCTGGCGGTCCAGCTCCTGGAGCTGGTCCTGGCTGATGTCGTAGTACTTCTTCCAGAGCTCTCCGCGGCTGGCTTGCACCTGCGCCATGGGCGCCTCCTTCCCCTTAAAATACTATAATACAAACGGTGCCCGTTCGTTGACAGGCTCCAGGGAGAGTGCTACCGTACGGGCCTTGTGCCCCTGGGGGGCGAGGAGGTCAAGGATGCGTCGTTTAGCGCTAGGGTTTGTCCTGGGTGCCGCCGTGGTCTTATCGGTGGGTGTTGGGGCGGCAGATAAGCCCAAGGACAAAGCCAAAAGTCAGGAAAGTCCCAAAATAGAGGAATTGATCAACAAGGGCGAATACCAGAAAGCCGTGGACCTGGCCAAGAAGTTCATCGAGGCCAAGCAGGTTACGGAAGGGCTCTACACCGACCTGGGGATCGCCTACCAGAAGCTCAAAGACTACCCCAACGCCATCGCCTCGTACGAGGAGGCGGTCAAGCTGGATCCCCTGGGAACCGCGGCCCTCCTGAACGAGGCCTCGTGCTACCAGGAACAGAACGACATGGCCAAGCTCGCCGAAACGCTGAAGCGGGTGCTGGACATCGACCCCACGAAGCTGGATCTCCGCTACTCGCTGGCGGTCATCTATGACAAGCAGAACAAGGTGGACGATGCCTTGAATCAGTACGAGGAGATCTACAAGCTCGACCCGGCCTACAAGAACGTGGCCTATTCCGCGGGCGTGATCTACTACGACAAGGGCCAGTACGACAAGGCGGTGCCCTATTTTGAGAAGGCCGTCTCCCTCAATCCCAACGGCGAGGAGGCTCTCCTCGCGCAGGGCCAGAACTTCCTCAAGCTGAAAGAATTCAGCAAGGCCATTTCGCCCCTGAAGGCCTTCCTGGATGTGACCAAGAACGAGAACTACAAGCCGGCCATCACCCAGACCGTAGCGGGCCTCTACACGAAAGAGGCGGAGGACGCGGCTGCGGGTGTGAAGAACCCGAAAGACAAAGCCGAGGCGGCAGCGGCAGACAAGGTCGCCAAAGATGCCTACGCCAACGCCATCATTTACTACGACAAGCTCCTGGCTCTCAGGCCCAACAGCGAGATGGCGCTGGAAGGCAAGGCCAGGGCCTTGATCATGATGGACAAGGCTCAGGAGGCGCTGCCTCTGCTCAAGCAGTACATGCAGGTGTCCAAGAACGAGCAAGAGAAGAAAAACGTGGCGGATACCATCAAGAAAATCGAAGCGATGAAGAAAAGGTGACGTCCCGGTCACGAGCCGTGCCTTCAAAGGGGAGCCGAGAGGCTCCCCTTTGGCCGTCCCCGGATGTCCTAAACCCTTCCCAATCTTGTGCTTTCAGTCCCGCGAGCCTATAATCCATGCCTTACGGAGGAGGGTGCGCATGCCCTACGATCCACACACCATCGAACTCCGCTTCCAGCGGGCGTGGGAACAGGCGGGCGTGGCAGCCGTGACGCAGGATCCGTCCCGGACGCCGTTCTACTGCCTTGAAATGTTCATGTACCCTTCGGGCAAGATTCATATGGGCCACGTTCGCAACTACACCATCGGCGACGTGGTGGCGCGCTACCAGCGCATGCGAGGCAAAAACGTCCTCCATCCCATGGGCTTTGACGCCTTCGGGCTCCCGGCGGAGAACGCGGCCATCAAGGGCGGGGCCCACCCGAAGGCGTGGACCGACGCCAATATCGCCACCATGAAGGGCCAGTTGCGGCGCATGGGTTTCCTGTATGACTGGGCTCGCGAAGTGCGCACCTGCGAGCCCCAGTACTACCGCTGGAACCAGTGGTTTTTTCTCAAAATGTTCGAGAAGGGCCTGTGCTACCGGGCCAAGCGCTCCGTGAACTGGTGTCCGGATTGTGCCACGGTCCTGGCCAACGAGCAGGTGGAAGAGGGGACGTGCTGGCGCTGTCACAACGCGGTCACGGTGAAGGAAATGGAGCAGTGGTTCCTTCGCATCACGGACTACGCCCAGGAGCTGCTGGATGACCTGGACGCGCTGGGCCAGTGGCCTCCCGAAGTGGCGGCCATGCAGCGCAACTGGATCGGACGCTCCGAGGGCGCCTTCGTGGACTTCGCCGTGGAGGGGCAGGCGGAGCCCATCCGCGTGTTCACCACGCGCATCGACACCATCTACGGGGCGACCTTCCTGGTGCTGGCACCCGAGCACCCGGCAGCCCGCCGTGTCACCCTTCCCGACAGGCGTTCCGCCGTAGAGACGTTTCAGGCCAAGGTCCGCGCCCAGAGCACCCACGACCGGTCCACCAGCAAGGAAAAGGAGGGCGTCTTCACGGGAGCCTTCGCCATCAATCCCTTTTCCGGCGAGCACATCCCCATCTACCTGGCCAACTTCGTCCTCATGGACTACGGCACGGGCGCCATCATGAGCGTCCCGGCCCACGACCAGAGGGACTTCGAATTCGCCAAAGCCTACGGACTGCCCATCCGGGTGGTAGTTCAGAGCGGGGGCCTGGAGCCGGACCGGCTGGCGGAGGCGGCCCCGGCGGACGGCGTACTTGAGTCCAGCGGCCCTTACACGGGCCTGCCCAACCGGGACGCCATGGCGGCCATGGGCGCGTTCGCCAAGGAGAAGGGCTTCGGAGAGCCCACCATCACCTACCGCATCAAAGATTGGGGCATCTCGCGGCAGCGGTATTGGGGCACACCCATCCCCATCGTCCACTGCCCCGTCTGCGGCACCGTTCCCGTACCTGAGGACCAGCTTCCCGTTCTCCTCCCGCAAGATGTGGCGTTCACGGGCAAGGGCGAGAGCCCCCTGGCCAACCATGAGGGCTTCGTGAAGGCGGCGTGCCCCGCTTGCGGAAAGGAGGCCCGCCGCGAAACGGACACCATGGACACCTTCGTGGATTCGTCCTGGTACTTCTTTCGCTACTGCAGCCCGCGCGAAGAGCGCGCGCCCTTCGACGGCGAGGCGGCGCGTTACTGGACCCCCGTGGACTTTTACATCGGCGGCATCGAACACGCCACCATGCACCTCATCTACTGCCGCTTCTTCACGATGGTCCTGCGCGATTTGGGCCTCGTTCCCTTCGGTGAACCCGTCAAACGGCTCATGTGCCAGGGCATGGTCATCAAGGACGGGGCCAAGATGAGCAAAAGCCTGGGCAACCTCGTGGAGCCCGGCGACATGATCGTCCGTTACGGAGCTGACGCGGTGCGCCTGAATATCCTTTTCCTCTCGCCGCCCTGGGATCAGCTCGACTGGAAGGACAGCGGCGCCGAGGGAGCCTACCGTTTTCTCAACCGGGTCTATGCCCTGGTGGAGGACCTGGCCGAGGACCTGAAGGGCCCCGTTCAGGAACCGCGAGGGGACGTGCCCGTCTTGCGGCGCAAAACCCACCAGACCATCGCCAAGGTTACCGCCGAGCTCGACAACCGCCTCAAAATCAACACGGCCATCGCGGGGCTCATGGAGCTGGTAAACGCCGTGCAGGGCTACCTGGCGAGCTACGGGAAGACGCCCCGGGAGCGGTTCGTGCTTCGGGAAGCCGTGGAAGCCCTCGTGGCCATGCTTTCACCCTTTTCTCCGCACATCGCGGACGCCCTGTGGCAAATGTTGGGCCACGGCGGTTTCCTAGTAGACGGCCCGTGGCCATCCTCCGATGCGGCCATCGCCAGGGAAGATGAGATCACCCTCGCCGTACAAGTGAACGGCAAGGTGCGGGGGCAAATCACTGTGCCGGCGGACGCCGGTGCTGAGGCGGTGCTGGCCGCCGCCAGGGCGAACGATAAGGTGGCGGGTCACCTGGCCGGGAAGCAAATCGTCAAGGAGATGGTGGTTCCGGGCAAAATTGTGACCTTGGTGGTCCGGTAGGACAGGGATGATGAGATGAGGAGATGAGGAGATGAGGGCTCGATTCGCCGTCGCATCTCTGGCCGTGATGCTTCTCGTCACCGCCTGCGGCTATCACTTGCTAGGTACGGGAGGCGCATTGCCACCGGCGGTTAAGGTGGTGGCGGTCATGCCCTTCGAGCGGCAGGTCCCGGTCCTGCAGCTCGACCAGCGCGTCACCGAGGCCGTGACCCGCGAGCTGGCCCAGCGTGCCCGCGTGAAGGTTCAGTCCTCCAAGGATGGTGCCGACGCGGTCCTTACGGGCGCCATCACCGGTTATGGCGTGGCGCCCCTCTCCTATGACTCGGCGGGCCGCGCCAACCGCTACCAGGTGACCATGACCGCGAAGGTTCGGTTGGCCAGCCGCGACGGGAAGGTCCTCTTCGAGTCCCAGGGTTACCGCTTCAGCGAAGTCTACGAGCGCTCCTCAGCGCCCGGCAACTACATCAGCGAGGAGGTGGTGGCGTACGACGTGGTAGCCCGGGATTTTGCACGGGCTCTCGTGGCCACCATCATGGAGGCAAACCCCGGTGCCCCATGATGCGGCTCTGGTCCACGAAGAGCGGCCATGGGCGGGGACCCTGGTGCGCTTCACTCTCGACGGGCGGGGCCTGCTGAGGGAGGAGTTTACCTCCTCCGTGCCTACCCACAGGCAGATCATCCCCTACGGGGAGATATGGGACACGTACAGCAGCCAGAGGATGCCGGTGTGGCAGCTGGCCATCCTCATCGTCCTCACTGCGGCGTGGGCCGTGGGAGCCTTCCTTCTCGGTCCCTCCGAGGCCCTCACGGGGCTTAACGCGGCGGTCCTGGGAGCCGCCTGGTCCCTCCTGGTTTGGAAGGCCCGCCTTAGGACGGTCAAGGTATTCGACTACGACGGATACGAGATCGCCGCGTTCCACGGTCTGGGTGGACGCTCGTTCGAGGACTTCCTAGGGGAGCTCAGCCTTCGGGTGGCTGCGCACCGGTACGCCTTACAGAACGTCTTCGAAGGCCTCGACCAGGGCCGCTTGGCCATCAGGGGGACGCTGAGCCTATGGACCTGCGTCTTTCTCTACGACCGGGTGGCCTTTGAAAGCAGAGGCCCGCTGGGCCGGTACAGCCGGATGTTCTTTTCCCTGGCCTCACTGGAACCCCCCATCCGGCTGGCCTGGCGCGCCCCGTGGGTCTTCATCGGGCCGGCCCTGGGCGCGGGGGCCATCAGCCTCGCCCTTGCCGCCGAAGTGGCTCGGGGGAGCGGCGAGACGCTGAGGCCGTGGGTCTGGGCATCGGCCGGTGCGTTCTTGGCCCTGGCCCTTGCCGCCGCGGCGTTGACGGGGGCGGCGGTGGAAGTGGCGGCGGGCCCCCAGCCAGCCCAAACTCCCTGCCTCCCCTGGTGGCGCAGAGCAGCGCGCCGCGAGGCCCTCGCCTGGTTCGCCCGCTTGGTTCACCTCGCCGATCGCTTGGACGAAATCCACCTGGACGACTACTGGGAGTACCACCGTGCCAAGCTCCAAGTGCTCCGGGAGGAAGGCTTCATCGAGGATTGGCCCTACCGCTCCGCCTTGGCGCGGCTCAACTCACAGGAACGCGAGGACCTGGAAGAATAGGACGCCCCCCCGGTATCGAACGAATTCACCACAAAGACACCAAGCCACCAAGGAAGGTTTTTCTCGCTAGAGCTCCGTATGACGAACGCTCTGCTCTTGGGCTTCAGGGAACTTTCTTCCCAACCGAGCGTTTTTGGGTGCCTTTGTGCTTTGGTGGTTGGCTCCGCCCCTACTCGTCTTTATAAACGATGGGGACAAAGTTCACGCCGCTGGGCGGATAGTCCACGATGGTGCGGACGCCCTTCTCGAAGTACATGTAATAAGTCCGGAATACTGGCTTATCGTTGCGCCGGGCTACGTAGAACCGGTTGTAATCCGAGGGGGAGGCGAGCTTGGCCTTGGCGGCCTCCACCAGCGCCGGTCGGCCGTAGTCGGCCAGGATGGAGAAGACGTAGCGGACCGTTTCGGCATAAGGCGGAATCTTGTTGCTGTATTTCTGTACGGCGTTTTCACCCGCGTTGTAGGCGGCTAGCATGAGGGGAACGTCGCCCCCGAAAAGGTCCCTCAGGAAGGCTAGGAAATTCGTTCCTCCCGTGATGTTCTCGTCCAAGTCCCAAGGGTTGCTGCAGCCGAAGCGTTTTCCCGTTTCGGGGAGGAGCTGCATGAGGCCGATGGCCCCCTTGCGGGAGATGATATTGGACTGGAACCCCGACTCGGCGCGCACGAGGGCCGTCACGAGGTTGTAGTCCAACCCCGTCCGGGAGCAGGCGGCCTTGAGCTTGCCCTGGATGGCCTGGCGTTGGGCCGCCGTGACCTTAGGGATGGGCTGGGCCGACTCGGGGGCCGCGAGCTGGGAAGCGGCCGCGGACCCTCTGTTGGTGATGACGATATGACCATTGCGGTCCCGCTCCACTCGCAGTTGGGCCGCCGCAGGCAAGGCGGCGAGAGCGAGAAGAACCAGGGCCGTGGCCTGGCGTCTCAAGGGGAAACCCTTTCGTCCCAATGTTTCCGAGCAAGCTGGCCGCAGGCCGCCAGGATATCCAGACCCCGGCTGCGGCGCACCGTCGCTGTAATCCCCTGCCTGTTGAGCACCTCCCGGAAGGCGGAGGTGGCCTGGACGGTGCTGGGCTGGTAGGGCAACCCCTCGGCGGCGTTGAAGGAGATGAGGTTCACCTTCACCTTGAGCCCGCGGGCGAAGCGCGCCACGTCCCGGGCGTCCTCGTCCGAGTCGTTCACCCCGCCCATAAGCACGTACTCCAGCGAGATCCTCTCCCGGTCCTTGCGCGTGAGGTTTTGGAGGACCCGGCGAAGATGGGCCAGGGGATATCTCGCGTTGATGGGCATGAGACGCGTGCGAAGGTCGTCCCTGGCCGCGTTGAGGGAGAGGGAAAGGCGCGGGCACACGGGGCTCTGCGCGAAGATTTCCAGAGCCTCCGCGAGGCCAGAGGTGGAGACCGTGATGCGCCGGGAGGAGATGGCCATGCCCTCGGGGTCTTCCAGGAGCGCGAGGGCCGCCTCCAGGTTGGCGCGGTTGGCCATGGGTTCGCCCATGCCCATGAACACGGCGTTGTAGGAAGTCTCGGCGATGTCCGTCCGGGACTCGAGAACAAAGAACTGGCTGAGGATTTCCCCGGGCGTCAGGTTCCTTCTCAGCCCCATCTTTCCCGTGAGACAGAAGGTGCACCCCATGGCGCATCCCACTTGCGAGGAGACGCACACGGTTCTGCGCTCCCGGTCCGGGATATAGACGCACTCCATGGTCTGGCCGTCGGCGAGGCGCAGGAGGAATTTACGGGTGCCGTCCGCAGATGCCTGGTCTCCCACCACCTCGGGGAGGCCAGAGAAGCACCGCGACGCCAACTCCCCGCGCGAGGCCTTCGGCACGTTGGTCCACGCCATGGGGTCCAAGGTTCTCCTGGCGTAGATCCACTTGTAGATCTCCCGGTGGTGAAAAGGCTTCAGGCCGAGGCCTTCGCAGGCGCTGGCGATGCCGGGCCCGTCCAGGCCAAGAAGGAGAACCTTTTGGGAGGTGAGGTCCGCCGAACCGGTTGGTGCCATGAATCGTGTGCCTCCCTTCTCACTCTAGCTGAACGGGAGTCCTTTGGCAAACGGGAGGGCGCGCTCCTAGATCTCTCTC